>JBIOEB010000007.1:0-34574 GCA_044445585.1 Candidatus Berkiellales bacterium | reverse complement strand
CCACCACCACCTTGGAGGTTGCGCTGTGTAACTTTATCGATCTCATCGATAAACACGATGCCATGTTGTTCGGTACGTTCGATAGCCAGGGTTTTTATTTCATCCTCATTGATTAATTTACCGGCTTCTTCTTCTTGCAAAACTTTAATGGCTTCTTTGATCCGCATTTTACGCGTTTTGCTGCGGCTACCAGCAAGATTTTGAAACATGCCTTGCAATTGGTTGGTCATTTCTTCCATGCCAGGGGGGCCCATGATTAATTCTACTCCCACCGAAGAAGAGGAGACTTCTAATTCAATTTCTTGCTCGTCCAGAACACCTGCCACTATTTTATCACGAAAGGATTGACGCGCTGCGCTATTATCGGGTGTCTCTTCTTCTTTAGGAGCAAATTTAAACCCAGGTTTTGGGATCAACACATCTAAAACTCGTTCGATAGCAGCGTCTTTGGCGCGCTCTCTCACTTTGGTGATGGCTTCTTCGCGCGTCATTTTATAAGCAAAATCTGTTAAGTCACGGATCATGGATTCCACATCGCGACCCACATATCCAATTTCAGTAAATTTAGTGGCTTCAACTTTGATAAAAGGTGCTTTAGCCAATTTTGCTAATCTTCTGGCGATTTCAGTTTTGCCCACGCCGGTGGGGCCGATCATTAAAATATTTTTAGGGGTAATTTCATTGCGTAATTCAGGATCGACCTGCATGCGCCGATAACGGTTACGCAAGGCAATTGCTACAGCGCGTTTTGCAGCGGTTTGCCCCACGATATGTTTATCTAATTCGTGGACGATTTCGCGAGGAGTCATGACAGAAGTACTCATTTTACAGCTCTCTAGTAGGGGTGCCTAATTCTTCAATGGTAAGATTATTGTTGGTATAAACACAAATATCTGCAGCAATTTTCAAAGATTTTTCGACAATGGCATAAGCATCTAAGGTGGTGTTTTCCAGTAATGCGGTGGCAGCAGATTGCGCAAACGGCCCGCCGGATCCAATGGCAATTAATCCTTTTTCTGGTTCAATCACATCGCCATTACCAGAAATTATCAAAGACGCGTCTTTATCGGCAACCGCTAACATCGCTTCGAGTCGACGTAAAAAACGATCGGTTCGCCAATCTTTAGCGAGTTCAACGGCAGCCCGAACTAAATGGCCTTGGTACATATCTAATTTGCGTTCAAAGCGTTCGAACAAAGTAAACGCATCGGCAGTGCCACCAGCGAAACCAGCCAGGATCTGATTATTATATAAACGCCGAACTTTTTTGGCATTGCCTTTTAAAATAGTGTTACCGAAGGAAACTTGACCATCGCCGCCAAGTGCGACGTGTTGGTCTCTTCTTACCACGATGATGGTAGTACCTTTAAATTGCTCCACAGTGAACTCCAGCGTTAGACTTTCATTTTCAATATCAAACCATGTAACCGCTGCGCTTGCTCTAATTTTTGCAGCGATGCATCTGCTTCAGTTTTAGCCTCATAAGGGCCAATATACACCCGATACCAATTTTCTCGAGGTCCTAATTTATAAGTTTGTATTCTTGCTTCAAACCCTGCCAGTGCAAGCTCAGCTCTAAGCTTATCCGCTTGAGAAAAATGCCGAAAAGATCCCGCTTGAATAATATAACGTGCCGTCGGCGAATCATTTTCAGGTTCTTGATTGGCAACACTGGTTGGGTCAAGAGAGGCCGGTTCGGTTGCTGCAGAAAAGGGTGTTGCATCAGGATGATCGTCCACTTCGTGTTCTGCCTCTGCAGTCACATTTGTGGTTTTGGTATTTTCTGCTGTTTCGAGTGGTGCTTCATTCGAATTTTCACTCGAAAGGTTCGGTAATAAACGATAAAAATCAAAGCGCGAGCTTTTTTCTTCCGCATTTGCCACGGTTTTTTGTTTATGTTTGTGTTTGGCACTTTTATTTTTAGAAGAAGGCGTGCCTTCTTCTTCGATATTAATGACGACTTCTGGGCGTGAAGGCGCTGGCTTTTGGTGATGTAGTTTCCAATAGGTCATCGCGGAAAAACCAAGGCCTAAAATTAATCCTGCACCAAGCCATGCCCAGGGAGGTAATAAAATAGGCTCTCTTCCCCGATTTCCTCGTGAAGGAAAACGGGATCGGGATTTTACCGGGTGATGTAATCGTCGTCTTTTGGCGTAATCTTTGGTCATAATAGGGGTATTTAATCGTGAATAAAGCTTTTATAGCGTTTCAGAAAAAGGTGTTAAATGTTCATTCAAAAATTTTAGATCTGACCTTCATTGGCTTGATTTGTATGAAGAAATTATATCATGATTTTATTATTTCTGGATCCCGGATATTAAGCGACACTAACGCTCGCTAGCTCGCTGAGTGTCGCTAAATTCCGGGAAGACAGATCCTTTCTGCAAATTATCCAACATTATCGGCGGCATATAGCCCCAATTAAGTTGTTTTTACAAATGAAATCGGTACAATCTCAAAGATCACACCCTTCATGAGAGAAAGAATTGTGGCAATATCACCTAAAATCGCATTGATTACGGGGATCACCGGTCAAGATGGGTCTTACTTAGCGGAATTTCTGCTAAACAAAGGATATGAGGTTCATGGTATTAAACGTCGAACCTCGTTATTTAATACCGATCGTATCGATCACCTTTATCAAGATCCGCAGGTAGCCGATCGGCGTTTAATTTTGCATCATGGCGATCAAACCGATAGCAGTAGCCTCATCCGCATTATTCAACAAGTGAAACCGCATGAAATTTATAATTTAGCAGCACAAAGCCATGTCGCCGTCTCGTTTGAAGAGCCAGAATATACCGCCAATGCGGATGCTTTAGGCACGTTACGGATCTTAGAAGCAATTCGAATTTTAAATTTACAAAAACATACCCGGTTTTATCAAGCTTCGACCTCTGAATTATTTGGTAAAGTCCAAACTTTTCCTCAAAATGAACTGACGCCGTTTTACCCACGCTCACCTTATGCGGTTGCCAAATTATACGCGCATTGGATCACGATTAATTATCGTGAAGCTTACGGCATTTTTGCCTGTAACGGCATTTTATTTAACCATGAATCACCCGTGCGCGGCGAAACCTTTGTGACACGTAAAATAACCCGAGCGTTAGCAAGAATAAAACTCGGCATGCAAGATTGTTTGTATTTAGGCAATTTAGATGCCAAACGAGATTGGGGACATGCAAAAGATTATGTCGAGATGCAATGGCTGATGTTGCAGCAAGACACGCCAGAGGATTACGTGATTGCCTCGGGCGAACAATACAGTGTTCGTCAATTTGTTGAGTTGGCAGCAAAAGAACTCGATATAGAATTACGCTGGGAAGGTAAAGGGACCGATGAGAAAGGCTACGATCCCAAAACAGGAGTGTGTTTGGTCAAGATTGATGCGCGTTATCATCGCCCAACCGAAGTCGAGACGTTATTAGGTGATGCCACCAAAGCAAAACAAAAGCTTGGCTGGAAGCCTAAAATTACTTTTTTAGAGTTGGTTCAGGAAATGATCAGAGAAGATCTGCTCTTAGCGAAAAAGGACGCGCTATGCCAAAAAGAGGGTTTTAAAGTTTTTGAATATCAAGAATAAGCTCATCATCAAATGGAAAAAAGCGATAAAATATTTGTGGCAGGTCATCGTGGATTAGTGGGATCTGCTTTAATAAGAACCTTATCAACCCTGGGTTACACTAACATTATCACGCGCACGCACGCAGAATGTGATTTAACAATTCAAACTGCAGTGAAAGCGCTTTTTCAAGAAACCCAACCCGATTATGTATTTTTAGCAGCCGCAAAAGTAGGCGGGATCTGGGCCAATGATAATTATCCTGCCGATTTTATTCAACAAAATTTACAGATCCAAACCAATGTGATCGAGCAAGCCAAAGCGCATCAAGTGAAACGTTTATTGTTTTTAGGATCGTCTTGTATTTATCCTCGAGAGTGTCCGCAGCCGATCAAAGAAGAGTATTTATTATCTGGCCCTTTAGAGTCCACGAATCGCCCCTATGCCATTGCCAAAATAGCGGGAATAGAAATGTGTCGAGCGTTTAATCGTCAATTTGGGACACAATATTTAGCCGTGATGCCAACCAATTTATATGGATCAGGCGATAATTATGATTTAAAAATGTCCCATGTTATTCCCGCGTTAATTCGTAAAATGCATGAGGCAAAAATAAATCAAGCACCTCAAGTGACGGTGTGGGGAACAGGGTTACCCAAGCGAGAATTTTTACTCAGTGATGATGCAGCTGATGCATGCATTTTTTTAATGAAATTACCCGATGAAGTCTTTCAACAAGCACTTCCACTCATTAATGTTGGGTGTGGTGAGGATTTAACCATTCATGAATTGGCACAGATCATCGCAAAGGTTGTCGAATTTCGAGGGGAAATTATATTCGATTCCACTAAACCCGATGGCACCCCTCGCAAGCTATTAGATGTCGACCAATTAACGACGCTGGGTTGGCGCCCTAAAAAAACGTTAGCGGAAGGCCTTGCCATTGCCTATAAAGATTTTGTTAGCAATGGGCTAAGGGGATAGGTGACGTCCAGTGTCAGATCATTCAATTCCAGCAGCCATTAAAAAACTTGTTTCTTTATTAAGTGGCCAGCAAAAATTGCAGCTTATCAAAATGATGAGCCTTTCATTTTGTACTTCAATATTAGAAATGATCACGGCGACCATGATAGTCGTATTAGCACAGGTGATTAATAAACCCACCAGCGGGCAAAAATATCTCAGCCTCATTGGCTGGGATAATTTATCTCCCAGTCATATTATCTTAACCTTTGCCCTCAGCATGGGGCTGATCTATTTAGTTAAAAATTGCCTTGCGGTATTTGAAGTGATTTATCAGCATTTTTCCATTCAACGGATTAATTATCGTTTTAAGAAAACATTATTACAACGTTATGCGCAGGTGGATTACAATTATTATCTAACGCGCAATTCATCACAAGGCTACGCGGTTATTTCCAGCGATGCAGATCTAACCTTTTCCAATGGTATGGTTTCGCTTACCATGATTTTTTCTGAAACGGTGATTTTTTTATCGTTAATCGCTATGATTATTTTTATCGATCCCAGATTGGCAGCCATGATTTTTGGTATAGGGGCTATATTAGGCATTATTCTTAAAAAATTTCTTTTCCCGTTATTTTATCGTTGGGGGAGTAAAATCCAAGAATATGCGCTGCATGGAGAGAAAAATCTTTTACAGTTTTTTCATGCCTTCAAAGAAATCGTGCTAATTGGTAAACGAGATGTCTTTATCGACGCCTATCATTTTTATTCTCGTAAACGATCTAAAATCCAAGCCATTCAAAACGTCACCAATATCTTGCCTCGCATGGTGACCGAGCTACTTTTCGTCACGCTTTTTATATTAACGATTACCTATTTTTGTCTGGGCAATGAAGATCCACAAAAATTGGTGGGCATTTTAGGCGGATACCTGTATGTGGGTTTTAGAGTGATGCCAGGTTTAAATCGGATCATTACTCAGCTGAACACCTTTAAATCCATGATCCCTTGCATTGATCGCGTTTACCAAGAATATCATTTTACTTCAGAAAAAGAGCATATTGTTGATTGCCCTGATTTTCAATTTAACCACAATATTATTTTAAAAAATGTGTCGTTTCGTTATTTAAAAGCACATCAAGATGCGCTTTTTGGTATTAATTTGGCGATTAAAAAAGGCGAGTGTGTTGGGATCACCGGTGAGACAGGCTCAGGTAAATCCACTTTGTCCGATATGATATTAGGGTTACTTAAACCCCGTGAAGGAACAATAGCCATTGATGATCAATATCCCGTAAATTCTTTTCAATGGCATGCTTGTATTGGTTATGTCCAGCAGTCCATTTATTTAATTGATGATACCATTAAAGCCAATATTGCTTTTGGGGTACCAGAGGAAAAAATTGATTATACGAAATTAGCGCAAGCTATCAATGGTGCGCAACTGAATGCTTTAATTGATCAGCTGCCACAAGGCGTAGAGACAATCGTCGGAGAAAGAGGCATGCGATTATCTGGCGGGGAAAGGCAAAGAATTGCGGTGGCACGTGCGCTATATCGAGATCCCAAAGTGTTTATTTTTGATGAAGCCACTTCTGCGCTCGATAATGATACCGAAACACGATTAATGGAAACGATTGATACCATTCGACAAAGTAAGCGGACGATTATTATTATAGCTCATCGCTTGACCACACTTAAAAATTGCGACCGAATTATAGTCATGAAAAATGGCAGGATTGATAAAATCCTATCCTATGAACAGTTAATTGCTAACGATAATCAAAGAGCACAAATATGAAAATAGTGATCCTGGCAGGGGGCTTTGGCACCCGTTTAACGGAAGAAACCGAAAACAAACCTAAACCAATGGTCGAAATTGGTGGTCGGCCGATTTTATGGCATATCATGAAAAACTATGCGCATTATGGTTTTAAAGAATTTGTGATCGCCATGGGTTATAAAGCAGATGTCATTAAAAAATATTTTGTGGAATACGCCAATTTAAGCGGCAATTTAACCGTTGAAATCAGCAAAGGAACCAGTCGTGTTATTCAACGTGAACAGGATGAATGGATTATTCATCTGGAAGATACAGGATTGCATTCTGGCACAGGCGGCCGGGTTAAACAATTAAGCCGTTGGATTGACAGTGGGACGTTTATGATTACTTATGGTGATGGAGTCTCAAATGTTCCCATCGATAAATTACTGGCTTTTCATAAGCAGCATGGAAAACTCGCGACGCTTACGGCAGTTCGTCCCCCTGCTCGGTTTGGTGGGTTATGTATTAATGAAAAAAACATGGTAACGAATTTTACTGAAAAGCCACAAGCAGGAGAAGGGTGGATCAACGGCGGCTTTTTAGTCTTAGAGCCACCGGCGTTAGAATATATTCAAAACAGCACGAGTAGTTTAGAAATGGAAGCGCTCGATCAATTAGCACGTGAAAATCAATTGGCAGCTTTTTGTCACGATGGCTTTTGGCAATGCATGGATACCCTAAGAGATCTTAAATATCTAGAAAGTTTATGGAGCTCAGGCGATGCTCCGTGGAAGGTGTGGGCATGAAAACATTTTGGCGCGATCGACGCGTTTTTGTCACCGGTGGTAGTGGCTTAGTGGGTGGTTGGTTAGTAGAAGCTTTAAATCAGCTGGGTGCTGATGTCATCGTCTTATTACGCGATTGGGTTCCGCAGGCGCGATTATTGCAGCCAGAAAAGCTCCATCAAGCAACCCTGGTGCATGGGGATTTATCCGATCCCAAATTATTAGAGCGTATATTAGCCGAATATGAAATTAAAACAGTGTTTCATTTGGCTGCGCAAACCATTGTGCCCATTGCCAATAAAAATCCCTTGTCCACTTTTGAATCAAATATTGCCGGCACTTGGAATTTATTAGAAGCTTGCCGTTTAACCACAGGCATTGAATCTATTGTGGTGGCATCCTCTGATAAAGCCTATGGCGATGTCCCGGAGTTGCCCTACAACGAAGAAATGCCTTTGCAAGCCATTTACCCCTATGATGTGAGCAAAGCCTGCGCAGACAGGATCAGTGTCACTTATGCCAAAACCTTTGGCACACCAGTGGCTATCACGCGTTGTGGAAATTTTTTTGGCGGGGGGGATTTAAATTGGAATCGGATCATTCCGGGGACTATTCGATCCATTATTCGACAACAAGCGCCGATTATTCGATCCGATGGGACGCTGATCCGCGATTATATCTACGTTGAAGATGCAGTGAGTGCTTATATAACATTGGGTGAACAATTGGCTAAGCGCCCAGAACTGAGTGGCGAGGCCTTTAATTTTTCGAATGAGTCGCAGCATACAGTGCACGAATTAACACAGTTAATATTAAAATTAATGGGCTCGCAATTAAAACCTATTATCAAAAATGAAAATAACGGTGAAATTAAAGCGCAATATTTAGATTCAACAAAAGCCTTTAAAACGTTAGATTGGAAGGCAAACTTTGGTTTAGAAGAAGGCCTAAAGAAAACCATTGCTTGGTATAAAGAATTTTTTAAAAATAATCAAAAGGAAAAATAATGCATTGTCGAGCTTGCGATTCTCCTGGGCTTATGTCAATTATTCCATTAGGAGAGATCCCCTTAGCTAACGCACTATTACGTGAAGTGAGAGCAAAATCTGAGCCACGTTATAACCTAGAAGTGATGTTATGCCCCAAGTGCGGGCTGGCGCAATTAAAAGATTTGGTCGATCCCCAACATCTTTTTAGCGATTACGTTTATTTTTCTTCAAATTCCGAAACCATGTTGCACTCAGCAGCGCAATGTGTTGAGCGGATCATTCCAACGCTTCCTTCGAATGCATTGATTATTGAAATTGCGAGCAACGATGGTTATTTATTAAAAAATTATGTGACAAATAAAATTGCCGTTTTAGGAATTGATCCGGCGCAGAATATTGCAAAAGTGGCTAACGAAAAGGGCATACCCACCCTATGTGAATTTTTTAATGAAAATCTCGCCAACAAATTAATGGCACAAGGTAAACAAGCGGATGTGATCCATGCCAATAATGTGATGGCGCATGTACCCGATATCAAAGGCTTTATTAAGGGTTTAAAAATATTACTTAAACCAAGCGGCATAGCAGTCATCGAAGTACCCTATTTTGCCGATTTAGTAGAAAAACTTGAATTTGATACGATTTATCACGAGCATGTTTATTATTTTTCGGTAAAACCCTTAGCAGCAGCCTTTAAAAGCGCAGGGCTTGAACTTTATAATCTTGAAAAATTAAACATTCACGGCGGCACTTTGCGTTTATTTGTCGGGCATCAAGGCGCGCATCAAGTTCAACCCATCCTAGCGCAAATGATCCAGCACGAAGAAAAAAGTGGATTATATGATCACCGTTCATACGCGCATTTTATGAGCAAATTAGCCACTTTAAAGCATCAATTGGTTAACCTATTACTACAACTTAAAAAAGAAGGCAAAAAAATTGCAGCCTATGGTGCTTCGGCAAAAGGGACCACTTTATTAAATTTTTTTGGTGTGAGTGGCGCTCTAATTGATTTTGTTGTCGACAGAAGCCAAACCAAACAAGGCCAATTTACGCCTGGCACGCATCTTTTAATTCGTCACCCACAAGCTTTAATAGATGACAAAATGGATTACGCCTTGCTATTAGTTTGGAATTTTGTCGATGAAATACTAGCGCAACAATCTGCATTTACACAGAATGCGGGTAAATTTATTATTCCCTTACCCACCGTTGAGATCATCGCATGAAATTTACTGAATTACCTTTAAAAGGGGCTTATTTAATCGAAATAGAGCCCCACCGCGATGAAAGAGGCTTTTTTGCCCGCACTTTTTGCTTAAAAGAATTCGAAAAATATAATTTAGTCACGAACTTTGTGCAAATGAGCACCTCATTTAATCACAAGAAGGGGCAAATTCGAGGTATGCATTATCAAGCATCGCCTTATGAAGAAACCAAAATCGTCCGCTGCACCCAAGGGGCTATTTATGATCTCATGATTGATATTCGTGAAGGTTCACTTACCTATATGCAATCTTATGGTACACTTTTAACCCCTGAAAATGGGAAGATGTTTTATATTCCTAAAGGCTTTGCCCACGGGTATAAAAGCTTAACAGATAATTCTGAAGTGTTTTATATGATGGATCAATTTTATCAACCCGGATCTGCGCGTGAAATGGATGCAAGTTTGTTAGAAAGTTTAAATGTAAATGAGATAACCCTATGAGCCTTGAAGCACCAACTTCGAGTTATAGTTTCATCAGTACTGTACCCTCTGCAACAAAGCCAACAACTTGGGGCAATTGTACCAACCCAGATGCAGTATTTTGGCCAAGACAACCCCAAGCTGTTAAGCAAGACCCTTTTCGCGATTTTTGCCAAGCACTAGCAGCTGATGACACCAGCTGGTGGGGATCCTTTCAAACATGTTATCCTATTTTTGGAACAACTTCCCCAAAAGCAGAAGCAGATCAAACATCATCTCAAAGTCTTGAAGACAAAGATAAAAATGCTCCCTCTCAACTGGATCAACCTGAAAAAGAATTAAAAGAGCAAAAGGATCAACTCGATCTGGTAAGAGCCTTAAATGGTCTGCTAGAAGTAACCCCACAAACGACTGAAGAAGATCAGCTAAAAACCCAATCCCAACCTGGTTTTAGAATAAAACACACCAGACCTAAAACCCAAACCACCGTTAAACTTAAAAAGAAAAAAATAACTTTAGAAGAAGCGATGGCAAAAGATGATATCAAGCGTGTTAAAGAAATTATAGCCCAAAGAGATCCAAATACTGCTGCGCCATTAGATTATGCGATATTAAGAGAAGAATATAAATTGGCTAATTTTCTGAAAAAACATGGCGAGAAAACAAGCCGTCCCGTTGTTTTTTTAGTGGGTGACGAAATCGGTTGTAGTCTATTAGAAGGTAGGCTTGCAAAAACCTTAATGAAAGATGAAGTGTTAACAGTCACGATTTTTGTTCCAGTAAGGTTTGATCGTATCGGTCGAGATTTAGCTTCTTTTTTAAAAAAGCTTCCACCAGGTACTAATCGGCCTCAAGCTATTCTCAAGAGTGGATTGCCAGAGGTTGAAGCCATTAAGGAAGCTGCAGCAGAAATCTTTGATCATGGTGACGGGATTTGGTTGCATGGAGACATGCCCAATATATGGCCTGATTTGTATGAAACGGGGGGTTATAGCTTACCGGCAGTAGTTGGAATGATTTATCAAGATATTTTACAGTTTGCCATGCTAGATTTACACCATAAAGCAACTTATAAACCCGTGCTGGCAGTCGATCGTGGTATGCAGTTAACGAATATTTTCTATGGTGGTACTTTAAAAGACCAACCTGATAGAGACTTAAAGCATCTAGTTACTCAAGAGGATAGTGGAATTTTAGGGAGTGTTTTACCCTTTCCTGCTTTAGGTTGGGTTGAACAGGAGCAAACGATTGATGAGGTGGGACTAGGGCTTGAAGTGGTTGCTACTTCAGAAGATGGATTAGTTGAAGCGATGCAGGCAGAGACTGATGCTAAACCATTAATGGCGACACAGTTTCATCCTGAATTGTTGCGATCTGAAACATTTTCTGAAAGTTACCGAAATGCTCAACTTGCTCTTATGAATACTTATGATCAAGTTCTTAATCAATTTGTAGCAGCTGTTAAAGCCTCTTGGGAAGAAACCTGCTTGGCGCATGATTTGAAAAAAATGAAATTAAAATGAGTGAGGTAGTAATAAATGAGTAAGGGATTTCAATCGAGTAAACCATCTGCAGAGCTTACTGCCTGGGTACCACCTACTTGGGCAAACTGCACCAACCCGCATGCCGTGTTCCCAAGATGGGAGCAACCACGGGCATTTCCTGATCCAATTGACGCTATTTCCAAAGCGTTAAAAGCAGATGACATGAGCTGGTCGGAAGCTTTGAAACAGTGTTTTCCAATCCACCGTCTTTTTCAAGAAGAAACTTCCCAAGGCACCATAGATGAGCAACTATCTCAAGATGAAGGTGAAAAGGTTCAGACTGATCTCATACAAGACTATCAAGCAAAAGCATTGGAAAAACCAGAAGAGCCTATCGGTGCAGCCGAAAAGACCGATGTAGTAGATTTTTTAAAAGCTTTAGAAGGTATCTTAGAAGAACCCTTATCTAGAACTGCTGAACCAGATCAAACATTAACAAAAAGCCGCCAAGTTCTTACAATAAAATATATGCTGGAACATCCCCCTATCACAAGAGCAATGAAGCAAGATGATATACAGCGCGTTAAGGAGATTATTGCTGGAAGAGATCCAGAAAGAAAATATCAACCTCCAGAAAGTCAATATTATCCTTTAGAATATGCCTTAAAAACAGGAGATTTTACATTGGCTGATTTTCTGAAAAAGCATGGCGAAAAAACAAGCCGCCCCTGTGTATTTTTAGTTGCCGATCCTATGGGCGCTGCAATCCTTGAAGGTGAGCTTGACCGACGCCTGGATGGTTATGACGCGTTAAAAATACGAATTTCGGTGCCATCGGGACTTTCTGGAAACGAGCATGAAAAGGGAGAATTAATTAATCAATTGAGAGCTTTTTTACGAAAACTTCCGCTGGATGCTAATCGGCCACAAGCGGTTTTGAGTAGTGGTTTAAAAGAAGTTGAAGCAATCAAAAAATATGCCGCTCAAATTTTTGAACATTGTGATGGGATCTGGTTACATGGAAATATTCAAGATATTTGGTCAGATTGGTATGAAATGGGGGGTTATGACGAAAGGTATGCAGAGGCTGAAATCTATCAGGATATTTTAACGATGGCTTTATTAGAGTTGCAACAACAAGCAACTTATAAGCCTTTGCTTGGAGTTGATCGTGGGATGCTATTAACAAATGTATTTCATGGTGGCACATTGGTTCAACACCGTGACCGTATGGTTGCCGCCCCTACTTTACCGACGGTAAACCATGGGATGTTAGGCAGTGCATTGCCTTTTGAAATGTTAACTTGGTCTAGTCAAATAATGACTATCGATAGAATAGGTAGTGGCCTTCAAGTGGCTGCGATTTCAAATATTACCGGATCAATCAAAGCAATTCAGTCAGATACCGATGAAATTCCACTCATGGGTACGCAGTTTCATCCTGAGTCAACAATTGATCAATACAAAGATGTTCTTCCAAGCGATCGATATTTTATTTTTGAAAATACACACAAACAAATTCTTGATCGATTCTTTGATGCCGTTAAAGCTTCTTATGAAGAAACCTGTTTAGCACATGATTTGCAAGCAATGAAATTGAGGTGAAAAATGAGTATAGAAGGAACTCTTTTAAAACTCAATAAAGTTTTTTGTCGTTGAAGAAACCGATTTGGTTGATGAATTGCAAAAAAGGAGTTTAAGTCAATAATGGCTTGGTCTATTCTAAACAAGTTGCAACACAGCACTCTTTGGCTAAGGGTAAAAGACACTACTTTTAATTTTGTCAATTTCTTATTTCCAATTATCTATAATAAGCTAATCGATTATAAGATTTTAAAACGGCCAAGAATAATCTTTCCCCCTCCTGAGCCAGTAAAACTTCCACCGCAATATTCAAGATATGATGTGGATCCAGAGCTGTGGACATTCTTACCTGAACAACATAGATTACCCGAACATTTAACTACCGAGCGTTCAAAAGAAACGATGGAGGAATTTAAAAAATTATCCGATGAAAGAAGGGAAGAACATCTCAGGTTTTTTAAATTAGAACCCAATACCTGTGGAACGGTTTCAAATATCCAAAATGAACGCATCAAAAAAATAATTCATACCTTGTCTGAAAAAGGAATGTTTGTTTTTCCACGGGTTGTTGATCATTGGACAACGCTAGGTAATTTCAGAAGTATCCTACAACATGGTGCTTTCTATGGTGCCCAAACGTTACAAAGGAAAAGTATAGCTTATACAAACAGTGCGCTTGAAGGTGTTGACGTAAGAAATGGCGATGGAAATGTTATTTGTTTTTCTCCAGGCGGGTTTGTTGATGTTAGTGCGATTAGAGGATTTAATTTTTCTAATGTTCAGGTGGGATCTATCAAATTTGATGCAGCTGAAAAATTAGATAGGGTAAGGATCAGAGTCGATGCAACTAAAATTCCTAACTTTGGGAATTATAATACTTTTTTTAAAATGGTGGATATGGCTGTTGTTCCCCCATTTCATTTGAAAGTTAAACTAACAGAAGAATTAACGGTAAGCATTACCCATGGACGAAAATTTAGAGGTACATTAGGGTACGCGCATAAACATCTCTATCTTAAATTTATTTTAAAAAATGAAGAAAAAGAGCATTGTGCCATAGTGGACATAAGTTCTCTAAACGATCTTATTTACTATGGTACACTTCAAGAAGCAGATACAGCTGCGATGTTTTTCCCTTTTTATTTTCTTGAAAAGTCTCAAAATAAAGAAGCAGCAGAAAAAATCAATGACTATTTAAATACGCTTGATGATGATCAGCTTCGCAAACTGATTATTTCATTAGCGCAAAATATGACCCTTTATTCTGAATTTAATGTTTATGGAAAACTTCCTTTAAATGAAAGGTTAATTTATGATATTCATAGCGTAAAAACCGGTTTAACTTATCCTCTTCATCCATTAACAGAACTACAATATCAAACTGTGCTTAATGGTTTTTTCACCTCAGGTGACATTTCAACTTTAGGCACTCAGCCAAAAAAGGAACCCGTGGAATTGCTATCACACTACTACGACAACAGAATGACGGTGTTGTATGGTCGTCATGTTCATGGGTATCTTTCTAAGCCGAAATATAAAGAAACCATCGATGTCAGTAAATTGCCACCGGCTTTGTTCGAAGCAGGTTATGTTGAAACCAGACCTGGAATTAGATCGGTTTAATCAATAATCCTGCTAAATTAGGATTAAAGGCTTTGTGGCTTTAAATTTCCTATATAATCCTAATATAATAGGATTATATAGGAAATAATTCGGAAATGACCTGTCAGGCGCATAATTTGAAGCAAAGAAGAGTAGGGTGTAGCCTGCTTTGAGTCATGTTTTTTTTTCAACTAATTTATTTTGAAAATGGATGCAAGAATATTATAATCTTTAAATTTAAATAAGGTAGTATATGAGTCTAGGGGCATTTAGCGGTCATTTTATGGGTACCACACCACCAACAACCTCACCGATTATGGGTACCAGACCAACAACAACCCCACCGACTTGGAGAAACTGTACCAACCCGCATGCGGTATTTGCACAAAGAAGTCAATCGTACACTACTTATGTTGATCCTTTTAGCGCCTTCTTTGCTGTGTTAAAAAAAGACGACACGAGCTGGAGTGAAGCTTTTAAAGAGTGCTTTCCTTTTTTAAGTTATTTTATAGGGGATACTTGCCATCACCCTGATGATGATCCAATCTCTAAAGTTGATGATGACGAGGGTAAAAGTGATGTTCCTCCTCAGCCAGATCAAGCAACTAAAGAACTTAAGCAGCAAGAACAGCCTATTATTGCAGAAAAATGGGAAGCAATCGATCTGGCGAGATTCTTAGAAGATTATCTAGCCGTAGGCTCACCTAAAACTACGGAAAAGGAACAAGTATTAGCAACCCAACCTGCTCTTAGAATGGTACGCATCAAAAAGGAACTTCCTCCATTACAAAAAGCAATGATGGAAGATGATATTCAGCGTGTTAAAGAAATGATTGCTGAAATGGACCCTAAAAGTGCCGCACCATTAGATTATGCCTTAAAAAAGCAGGATTTTAAATTAGCGTCTTTTTTGAAAAAGCATAAAGAAACAACCAGTCGCCCAGTGATTTATTTAGTGGGTGATCAAATAGGGATCAGCAAACTGCAGGAAGCTCTTAAGCTAACGATCCCAACAGATCAGTTTTTAAAAATACCTATTTCGGTATCATCATCGCCAACACTCACCAAAATTTTAAAACGTGAACCGGACACTAAAAATAAGTTATATTCATTTTCGCTAAAACATCCTTCTATAACGGATCCAATTCTTGCTTTAATGAATAGTGGGATCCCAGCTGTAGAAGCCATTAAGGAATATGCCGCGCAACTATTTGAATATTGTGATGGGATCTGGTTGCAGGGAAACGATCCCCATATTGGGCTAGATAAATATGAAACGGGAGGGCTGCCGGCGAGAGATGCATTTGTTTATCAAGAGCTTTTCGAGTTTGCTTTACTTGCTTTACAGCAAAAAGCAACCTATAAACCGATGCTAGCAGTAGATGCTGGTCTGCTAAGAGTCAATATTTACTATGGCGGTACGATAAGAGCTCATCAAGACCAAGACTTAAAGGATTTAATCACTCAAGTCAATAAAGGATTGTTGGGAAGCGTGTTACCAAAACCTGCAATAGGTTGGTCGGATCATGTACAGGCGATTAGTAAAGTTGGACGTGGGCTTGAGGTGGTTGCTCTTTCAGAAGATGGATTGGTAGAAGCGATGCAGTCAAGTACCGACGATAGGCCATTAATGGCGACGCAGTTTCATCCGGAAGGATTAGGGCCACTCCCACTTGTTCCTGCAAGTGCGAAGCGAGCTTTTGCTGTTCTTAATAAAACAAATAATAAAGTTATTGCTCAATTTGTTGAAGCTGTAGAAGCTTCGTGGGATGAAACCTGTTTGGCTCATGATTTAAGCAAAAAACTGAAATTGTCATAATAAGTGGTCAACGGAATACTTGCCCCTATTCATTTTTTGCTTGACCCTATCCATTCTTTGATCGGATCGATGGCTTAGGGGCAACTAGAGTGGCTAGCAAGATGTTCTATACCGCTCGCAGTTGAAGAATTGACATAAAGGCTAATTATTAGTAAGCTACCTGCACTTTCATGTTCCCCCCTTGGTATAGCCTCTTATAAAAGGAGAACCTAATGACAACGACTGCGTTTCAGAGATATCAAGAAAATTTAGCGCGTGAGTTACAGAAAGATGAAGCAGATATAGCGCAACGATTCTCTTATCTTAAAAGCTATGACTTTAACAGATTTGAGCAAAAATTAAAAATATCAGCGCTCATCAAATTCAAATTTGGTAACATAGAAAGTTGTTTTACTAGTGCAAAAAACAATTATGATCTTAAATTGCTGGAAGCACTCTATAAAGGTTTTGGAGATATTTCAGTACATGTATCCGAATTCAATAGACAAACATTAGCGCTACAAGCCGATGAAGCATCCGCTGATTTGATTTTCTCTAATCCAGGGATGAAAAATATGATTGGTTTTTGCTTAAGGGCCCAAAGGGAAGAAGATCTTGGGCTTATCAAAGCCATATTAAGAAAATATAAAGATAACCTCACGCAAGACGACATAGACACCGTAAAGAAAAAAGTAGCTGATAGTAAAAGCGAAGCCCTAAAAAATGATAAAGAACTAAAACAACTTTTAGGACCACCCAAAAAACGGAAAAGCAACCCTGCAGATGTCGCTTCCGTTTTGACGGGATCTGCTAGCAGATGGACATATAATGAAACAAGAATAGATGAGATGTATGAAGAACTCGAAGAGGAAGCGGAACATAAAGAAGCATTTAGCAAATATGTTTGTTTATCTAAGGCACGTGCGATTTTAAGTACTAAAGGTGTAGAACGGTGCTTAAACGATGCAATAAATGGTAATATTAATACTTTACTGATCAGGATAGTGTTGAGAGATCATGATGACATTTCAACTAGTGTGTCTGAAAAAACACGAAAAGATTTAGCCTGTGTGGCTGGGTGTCGAACTGAGGTCACTGCGCGTGCCATTTTATCTAATAAAGGGATGAAAGACATGGTACCTTTGGCATTTCATCATGCTGCAAGAACGCGTAACATCGTTGTTATCACAACTATTTTGAGAGAATTTAAAAATCACTTACCAAAATCGAAAGTTGAAGATTCTGGATTTAAACGATTCGTTGAGGGCTTGCCTGCGGATCTTGAGCTAAAACAGCTTTTATTAAATCAAGAGGGATTTGGAGAGGAACAGATTGATGAAGAAGCTGCCTATTTTGCACAATATCCATTAATAGACACCATCAGGCCAGTAGAACAAGCTGTTAACTTTAACGAGAAAAAACAACCTGATAGGCTTACTGCACAAAGAGGTGACTTATCATCTGGTTTACCCCCTAGGCCCATGGTGTTAGAAAGAAAAAGCCCTGAAGGTGTGCGTGAAATACCACAAGCACAACCCCAACAACAACCTGAGCAACAACCTCAGCAACAATCTCAACAACAACCTGAAGCCACAGGGTCTCTTTTTTCTTTTGTACAACCGTTTGTACCTAGTTTTCTAAGTGGTTTGTTCTCTAGTTCAACACCACCTGCACAAGCCCAAATGGCAGTTCGTTCTTTGCCGGCGCCAAGGCAAATTCAAGGTGAAGGTACGCTGAAAAGATCACGAGAAGAAATTAATCCAAATCCTGGATCAGAACTAAAAAGAGTTAGAAAATAAAGGACACACTTCAATGATGCTTCGCTGTCTTCCTGGAATCCCGCACTTGATGCGCGATTTCGGGAAGACAGTTCTGAAATTTTTGAATGAAAATTTATCCATCTTTTTCTGAAACGCTATAATTCTATTTTACTTTTTTCAGCCACGCATTAGGCCAATAAGTATTTTCAAAGGTAATTGAGGACTCATTAAATATTGGCTTAGGGGTTTCCAAAACAAATGTCTTATTGGTTTCTAAAAACTCCATCACAGCTGTTTGTGGATTATCATGCTCCCAGTCGTCAGCGGCGCCAGGAGCCCCTTTAAGATCTTTCATGATCCCATCCGTTGCCACAATATAAGATCCGGGCGTTACCATCGGCGAATACAGTTTTAATTCTTCTAGGACATGTGCATAGGAATGATTCGAATCCAGTAACACCAAAACGACATCGTCTTTTTTAATCAAGGTTTGCACCTGTTGTATTATTTGAGTATCAATTGAGCTCCCCTGGATCAGAGTAATGGCTGAAGACAATTCATGTTGTTCAATCGCCTTGCGATTTTTCTCGCGAATATCAATGTCGATCCCGATAATTCTACCGCTATTAATGAGCTTGAGTAACGAAGCATAAAAGATAAGCGATCCACCATGTGCAACACCGGTTTCAATGATGAGTGTTGGTTTGATTTGATAGATCACTTCTTGTATTTTGAGAATGTCTTCAGGATGTTGAATAATGGGTCTACCCAGCCATGTGTATTGATAGCTATATTTGTTTGCCCAGCCCATCTTTACCCATAATTTTGAAATTAATTCAAAGGCTTCTAATGAATATAACGGTAAGGTTTTACCTTGATGCTCTATTTTCCCAGTTTTTTCGTCAATTAAAATCATATTTTGCCTATCCTATTTTTTGACACTGATAAATTGATAATCTTTGTTGTTAGCAAATTGTTTTATTTCGTGTTCGTAATTTGGATTCATGATAATGATAGTATCAATATCTGTTTTAAAAAGTATTTCCGGGTTAACAATCTGATGCCCCGTTCCTGGGATAAATTTCCCCCATTTTTTGGGGTTAATATCAATAATATATTTGATGCGTTCTTGGGTGGGATCAATTAAATTGGCAAAAGTCACGCCTTTAGCGCCTGCGCCCCAGATCACAATTTTCTTATTTTTAAGGCTGGAATCCATTAATTCCTGATAATCGCTTTGTAAAGCAAGCATTTGACTGAAAAATTGCTTAACTTCAGAAAAGGTTAATAGGGGATAGGGTTTGGGATCGACAGCCGCCCCTGATTCAAGCCATAAATATTGGCCATTAAAAACCGTTTCGATTTTAGCAACGTTAATTCCACGGTTGTTAAACAGACAGGCAAGAGATTTTTTAGAAAAATAGGAACAATGCTCATAAAAAATATCATAAAAGGCTTGATTGGCAATAATCCACTCTAGCGAAGGCGTTTCAATAAAGTATTGGGCATGCTTGTTTTTTTGCTGCAGCAAAGCAATTAAATGGTTATTATCTAAAATATGTTCGATAACATGACGAGAGAGAATGACATCAAAGTTTCCTTCGTCATGAGCATCGTAATATTTTCCTTTTAGGGTAAGATTACCTTCACGAGTCTCTTTACCCAGGCTTTTATCATAACCGATGCCAATGTTATTGTTTTGGGCATTGATTAACCTTTTTAAAAAATACCCATTGCCGCAGCCTATTTCTAATAGGCGTTGGTTCGTAATCGCTTTTTCCTGTAAGAGTTTATTAACCAAATGTGTGATGTGCTCCTCAAAAACAGCTGAATGCTGTTGGGTATTTTCATATTGTGGTCCATAGCCAACTAAAGTATCATCAAAAGCAGCATTAAATAAAAATGTGCAATTTTGACAAAAATAAAGATCTAATTTACCTTTAGGGACTTTTTTAGCTGCGTCAACACTATGTACTAAGACGTTTTGATAGGTGATCACCTCCTGAAAAAATACCTGTTTGGTGCAGGTGCTATGACAGTTGTAGCAGTGGCTCATGAGGTGATCCTAATTTTAGATATTGAATATATTCTTGCATGCTTTCGTTAAACCCAATAAATTGATTAGTTTGATCTTTTTGAGTGTTTCGCCAGGCTAAATTGGGAATAAAATGTTGTTTTTCGTTATGGTCTTGAATATGAGGTGGTTTGGCATTAGGGAAAAAATGCTGGTGAAGATAGTGCGCCAAATCTTTTAGGCTAAAAATATTATTTGAGCCAAAATCTACTATTCCCGTATTAGTGGTAAAGAGTTCATCGACTAGCATTTTTGCAAGATTTTTAACGTAAATAAAGTCATAAATCAAATGTGGCTTTTGCACTTGCGGTGCGCGATTTTGCATAAAAGAAGTTAAAAGACTAGGTATTAGCCGTAGCGAATTTTCACCCGGGCCATAAATGCCAAAAAGACGTCCCCAAAGGTAAGAGGTTGAGGTGCTTTCTGCTTGTCGAATTAAGGATACAAGATTTGAAGTGAGGTATTTTGACTTGCCATAAAGGGTGTTAGCTTCATTGCGTTCACCTTCTGATAATTCAGCACAGCTACCCAGTAATACTGCTTTTTTTCCACCATTTTGAATAAAGTGGCGCCAAAGATTAGCGGTGGCTAAAATGTAATCAATATTTAACGGTGATTGCCAATACTTACCATGCTCAACATACCAGGCACAATGAATGAGGTAATCTACTTTTAATTGGGCCATCCACGACTTTAATCCGGTATCATCTAAAATATCGCAGTTTACCCAATGCACATTTTTATATTTATTGATTTGAGAGCGACGGCTAAAACAAATGATCTCATAAGGGTGATTAGCTAAATAATCTAGGCAATAACTGCCTATCCATCCTGAAGCGCCCGTTAATAAAATACGTGACGTATTCATCAGCGACCCTGACTTTTAAAGGCTTTTTTAAGGGCAATCACGATATTTTTCTTAATAGAAGTATCCAATTTTTCATTGAATCCTGGAAACAATAAATTCACTAAATATGAGATCCAGTTTTTTTTGTAAGCCAGCGTTTTGGCAAACGGACTGCGAACATCAAAGCGTTCTTTAGAAGAAGTAAATTTGGTTAACGGTAATTTAATAAATTGATCTAAAGTGTAGTTGATGATCTCGTTGGAATAGGTGGTATTGATTTTTCGAATTTCATTCCCGAGTGTTTCTCGTATATAAACTGCATCTTCGGGGGAAATAATATAGGTTGGATCTTCCCTTATTTCATCGCGCGTGGCTTCACAGGAATAATTACGAATGGCCATTATCGAAGGCAGGGTTGTCACTTTACCCCACAATACGGTTAAAGCATTACTTAACATTTCTTGGCTTGAATATTTTAAAGTGGCGGGGATTTTGGCAAAAATTTCTCGAGCTTGCGCTGTGCGTCGTAGGGCATAAAAGAGTGGAGGACACCCTGCTTCAGCAATGGCATTAAGCTTAAGAAAACGCGCCAAAAATTCAGGATGTTCTAACACTAAGGGATGCTTTAAATCATCCAAAAAAGCAAAGAGCCCTAAGTGGCTCAAATTTTTAGGATGAGCAAGACATTTTACGTAACCATTCACGGCACTATATTCAGGATTTTCTTGTAAAAAAGTGATGGCTTGGGTGATCGTTTGTGGAATGATAAAATCATCATCTCCACATAAAATCGCATAATCGGTATTCACATGTTCATTCAACCCAATAGCCAGCCGCGTACCCAAGTGCATTCCAGGATCAAAGGGGAAAGCGATGACTAGCTTAAAATCGCGAATGTTTTCACGATTTATTTTTTGATTTTCAGCGGTACTACCATCGAGCACCACCACCGGATAGGGATTCTGTGAAAATTGCAAGAAATGTAATAACCGTTTTAACTCTTTTGGTCGGTTATAGGTTGGGATCAGAATGGTTGCGCGCATGTTTAAATAAGTTAAATAACTCTAATGAATAATTTAACATACATTATTCACCAAAATACTGGAAAGTGGAAAGACTTTTATCTCAAAATGTTGAGTGTCAGCCAGCATAACTTAACACAGTGTTAGTTGATTTTACAAATGGTTTCGGTACAATTAATCAGTTTAAACTGAGATTAGAAAAAGATGGCTCAAGAGAAAATACTAGTTACCGGCGCAGATGGTTTTATAGGCTCTCACTTAGTGGAAGCTTTGGTTAGAGCAGGTCACGCGGTCAAAGCCTTTGTTTTCTATAATTCTTTCAATTCTTGGGGATGGTTAGATTACTTAAACAAAGATGTCTTAGCAAATGTCGAAATTTTTGCTGGCGATATTCGCGATCCTTTCGGCGTTAAAAAAGCGATGCAATCATGCAACAGTGTGTTGCATTTAGCCGCGTTAATTGGGATCCCTTATTCCTATCATTCTCCCCAAAATTATGTTGAAACCAACATTCAAGGCACGTTGAATATTGTGCAGGCAGCAAGAGAGTGCGAAGTTGCTAAAGTGATCCATGCTTCTACCAGCGAAGTTTATGGCTCGGCGCAGTATGTTCCGATCGACGAAAAACATCCATTGCAACCACAATCTCCCTATTCAGCGTCAAAAATAGCTGCGGATCAAATTGCTTTATCCTATTTTTATGCTTTTAATCTTCCGGTTACGATCATACGACCATTTAATACTTATGGGCCAAGACAATCTGCTCGAGCCGTGATCCCAACCATTATTACGCAACTCACTCAAGGTGTTAAACAAATTAAATTAGGTGCGTTAACGCCAACACGCGATTTTACCTACATTGATGATACTGTTCGTGCATTTATGCTTGCTCTGCAAACAAAGGTAGTAGGAAAAACCATTCATTTAGGCAGTAACTTTGAAATAGCGATTGGTGATTTAGCGAAATTGATCGCTGAATTGATGAAAGTGGATATTCAAATTCAAGTTGAAGAGCAACGTCTTCGACCGCAGGATAGCGAAGTTGAGCGTTTATGGTCAAATAATACGCTCGCCAAGGAACTACTAGATTGGCAGCTAAGTGAAACTGGCATCAATGGTTTAAAGAATGGGCTTAAAAAAACCATTGAATGGTTTACGCAAAGCGAAAATCAGAAGATGTATAAATCAGGGATTTACAATTTATAATGAGTACAGTAGATCATTGCATTGCTGCCATTAGTCATGTTCTAGGCAAAACCGATAAAGAAATTGCATTGCATGAACCGCATTTTGGCGGTAATGAATGGAACTATGTTAAACAGTGCATCGATACCGGTTGGGTTTCGAGTGTCGGTGATTATGTTAAGCGTTTCGAACAAAAATTAATTCAATTAACAGATATTCCCTATGCAGTAGCCGTAGTGAATGGCACAGCTGCCTTGCATATCAGTTTGATCTTATCTGATGTACAACCTAATGATGAAGTGTTGATTCCATCTTTAACCTTTATTGCGACCGCCAACGCCGTTACTTATTGTGGTGCTATTCCGCACTTTGTCGAAAGCTCTTCTACGAATTTAGGAATAGATGTCGACAAATTAGCAGATTATTTAAAAAACACCACCACCATAAAAAATGGTGTTTTATATAACAAAAACACCCAGAGGCAGATTAAAGCAATTATCCCAGTACACATTTATGGACATCCGGTGGATATGGATGCGCTGCAAGCTGTTGGTGAGGAATATCATTTAAGCATCATCGAAGATGCTTCTGAATCATTGGGTTCATACTATAAAGGAAGGCACACTGGGTGTGGCAGCGATATTTCCGTCTTGAGTTTTAATGGAAATAAATTGGTCACCACCGGAGGGGGTGGTGGTATTTTATTGAACAACAAACAGCAAGCTGAGCGAGCAAAGCATTTAACGACGACTGCCAAGGTGGCTCATCGATTTGAATTTTATCATGATGAAGTAGGTTATAATTACCGTATGCCTAATATTAATGCTGCTTTAGGCTGTGCGCAGTTAGAGCAATTGGGCGAATTTATTATTCAAAAACGAGCATTGGCACATCGGTATAGTGAGGCTTTTGCGGAAGTGCAAGATATTAGCTTCCTTAAAGAGCCAGAGTATGCCATCAGTAATTATTGGTTGAATGCCATTATTTTAAAACAAGCAGACAAAGAAACAAAATTAAATATTATCGAAAAAGCTTTTGAGCATCGCTATATGCTACGGGGTTTATGGACTCCTCTTGATAGGTTGCCGATGTACCAGAATTGCCCCAAAATGGCTCTTGACATCACAAACGATTTATTTGATCGCGTCATTGCTTTACCGAGTAGTCCACAATTGGGGAAAAGCTATGCCTAAAAAAATCTGTGTGGTGACAAGTTCAAGAGCGGATTATGGTCTGTTGTTTTGGCTAATGAAGGAAGTTGCTGCGCAATCGAATTTAACATTGCAGATTGTTGCCAGTGGGATGCATCTTTCGCCAGAATTTGGTTTAACCTATCAATCACTTTTGCGTGATGGTTTTATTATCGATGAAAAAGTGGAAATGTTATTATCCAGCGATACGGCAGTCGGAATTGCAAAATCGATTGGTCTTGGCGTGATTGGCTTTGCAGATGCGTTTAACAGGCTTAACCCAGATTGTATCGTATTATTGGGCGATCGTTTTGAAACTTTCGCAGCAGCTCAGGCTGCTTTTATCGCAAAAATTCCCATTGCCCATCTTCATGGTGGTGAATTAACCATGGGCGCCTATGACGATGGCATTCGTCACAGCATCACCAAAATGTCACAATTGCATTTTGTGGCAGCAAAACCTTACCAACATCGGGTGATACAGCTTGGTGAAAATCCTGATAATGTATATTGTGTTGGGGCAATGGTATTAGATGCGATTAGCCGCTTAACATTGTTAGAGAAAAATCAACTTGAGTCCCTGCTAGGAATTCGTTTTAATGAGTTGAATTTTGTGATCACTTATCATCCTGAAACGTTGGGAAGCACACCCTCAAAGCAAGGATTCTTAGCCCTCCTTGATGCCATATCGACTTTTGAAAATACCAATTTTATTTTTACTAAAGGTAATGCAGATAGTGATGGTCGCATTATTAATGAATTGATCGATCAATTTTGTGCGGAAAATTCATCGCGCGCAAAGGCTTTTGATGCGCTTGGGCAACAAAAGTGTTTAAGTCTATTGAAAAATGTTGATGTGATCGTTGGTAATTCATCAAGTGGAATCTTGGAAGCACCTTTTTTTAAAACGCCCACCGTTAACATTGGGGATCGCCAACAGGGCAGAATTCGTGCAGCTTCCATCATTGATTGTGCCAACGATGCTCAGGATATTATTCGAGCAATTAAAACGGCTCTTTCTTCAGAGTTTAAACAAAAATTAATGCAGCTTAATTTGCCGTATGGCGAGGGCAATGTTGCCAAAAAAGTAGTTGAGGTTCTTGAACAACGTGATTTGAGAAGCTTAATTAAAAAACAATTTTACGATATAAAATGAAACAGACCTATATTATTGCAGAAGCAGGCGTGAATCATAATGGCGATGAAAATCGTGCATTAGAGATGATTGATTGTGCCAAAGAAATGGGGGCAGATGCCATTAAATTTCAATTGTTTCGCGCTGATAAGTTAGTAACGCTAAATGCAAGCCAAGCTGAATATCAAAAAAAGGCATACAGCCAAAAAACGTCTCAACATGCCATGCTTAAAGCGCTAGAATTATCCGAACAGAATTTTATTTTTTTAAAAAATTATGCTGCAAATGTTGGCATAGATTTTATGGTGACGCCTTTTGATCTAGAAAGTTTAGATTTTATTCGGCAACAAGGTTTACCGATTATTAAAATAGGATCGGGAGATATAACATTTGGCCCCTTATTACTGGCAGCCGCACGAACACAGAAGAAAATCATCTTATCAACGGGGATGTCTACTTTAGACGAAATCCAGGAAGCCTTGCAGGTGATCTCTTTTGGTTTAATGCATCAAGATGGCAACCCAACACTCATGCCACTAGAAACAACATCGTTAACATCACAAGCTCAGCAAATATTGCGTGAGAAAGTGATTTTATTGCATTGTGTTTCAGAATATCCTGCGCCATTTGCTGAGATTAATTTGCGAGCCATGGATACTTTAGCGCAGGCATTTGGGTTAATGGTTGGTTTTTCTGATCATACTTTAGGGATTGAGGTAGCATTGGCAGCAGTGGCAAGAGGGGCAAAGGTCATTGAAAAACATTTTACTTTAGATAAATTGCTTCCAGGGCCAGATCATCCAGCATCACTTGATATTAAAGAGTTTGCAGCCATGGTCAAAGGGATCCGTCATATTGAAAGCGCGCTAGGTGAATCCGAAAAAATTCCAACTAAAAGTGAATTAAAAAATAAAACACTTGTGCGCCGATCATTAGTGGCAGCAAGTGACATTAATATTGGTGATGTTTTTTCGCCAGACAATTTGGCCATGAAGCGTCCATGTGCTGGGAAATCCCCCATGAGCTATTGGGCATTTTTGGGTAAAAAGGCAACTCGAAATTACGCAAAAGATGAACTTATCACATGAATGAGAGTAAACATATTATTATTTTAGGTGCGGGGGGGCATGCGAGTGTTCTTATTGAACTTGCGATCTCGCTCAAAAAATCCATTTTAGGGTTGGTTGCGCCCAGTGATACCACCGTTAGAAATTATCCTCAAGTAAAATATCTGGGGAGTGACGACAATTTCCACCAGCATTTTTCTCCCAATGAGGTTAATTTGGTGAATGGCATTGGCTCTATTTCAGTTGAAAAGAATGAATTAAGGCAACACCTATTTTATCATTTTAAAAGAATGGGGTATTCGTTTCTAACGTTAGTCCATCCAACGGCTTGGGTGGCATCTTCTGCGCAGTTAGGTGAAGGCGTGCAAGTGATGGCAGGCGCAATTATTCAGCCCAATGTTCATATTGCGGATAATGTCATTATTAATACCAAGGCCAGTGTGGATCACGATTGCGAAATTGGTCATAGCGTACATATTGCACCTGGGGCAACCTTAAGTGGCGGTATTTGTGTAAAAGAGCGATCTTTTATTGGCGTTGGTGCTACCCTTATCCAAGGTTTGCACATCGATACCGGTTCAATGATAAAAGCAGGATCAACCATCATCGCTGATGTGATGTCAAAGCAATAAGGGTTAATGATGAAGAGCTTTGAGCAACTATTGATATCGCAACATGATAATCTTCAAGTTGCGATCCAAAAATTAGATAATAATGCAGCCCATATCGTATTAGTGGTTGATGAAAATCGAAAATTATTAGGAACAGTAACCGATGGTGATATTCGTCGCGGTATTTTACGCGGGATCAGCTTGAGCGATCCTATTAATAAAGCAATGAATCATAAACCAGTTGTAGCCAAATTGAATGAAGATCGCAATACCATTTACCAATTAATGCGTGAAAAGCATATCAAACAAGTGCCTTTGATCAACGAAATGGGTCAAGTTTGCCAAATCGAAGTTTTAGATGATTTGCTCGATCAAAATAAGAAGAATAATATTGTCGTTTTAATGGCGGGGGGGCTTTCGACACGTTTGCGTCCTCTTACCAACGATTGTCCTAAACCCATGTTAAAAGTCGGGGGCCGGCCAATTCTCGAAACCATTATTACGGGCTTGGTTGGTTTTGGTTATCATCAAATTTATATTTCGATTAATTATCTGGCAAGTCAAATTAAAGAATATTTTGGCGATGGTTCGAAATGGGGAATTCAAATCCACTATTTACAAGAAAATGACAAAATGGGGACAGCTGGCCCGTTAAGTATGTTACCACCGCATATTCAGCTACCCATTATTGTGATGAATAGCGATTTGTTGACCAAAGTCGACTTTAATCAACTCATGACATTTCACCACGAGCAAGGTGCTGTTGCGACGATGTGTGTTCGCGAGTTTGATTATACGGTGCCCTATGGTATTTGTAAGGTTGAAAATAACTTTATGGTAGGTATTGAAGAAAAGCCCACCTATAAATTTTTAATTAATGCGGGCGTTTATGTGCTGGAGCCTAAAGTGTTACAGCTGATCCCCAAAAATGTCTATTTTGATATGCCAAATTTATTTTCGTTATTAATTGCCAACAAACAGGCTACCACAGCATTTCCGATTAGGGAATATTGGCTGGATATAGGCCAACTTTCAGATTTTGAGCGAGCGCATCAAGAATATCAACATGTTTTTGCGCTCGAAACAGTATAACAAAGGTTAATCGATATGGCGAGGTTAGGTACCATTTGTGCTAGAGGAGGCTCTAAAGGAGTCAAGCACAAAAATATCCGCAATTTTTGTGGTAAACCTTTAATTGCTCACGTAATTGAAATAGCCAAGTTATCGAATATGTTTACGACCTTGGCAGTAAGCTCTGATTCAGACGAAATTTTAAATATTGCTGCAGAGTGCGGTGTAGATTATTTAATTGATCGGCCTTTTGAACTTGCCACAGATACGGCTGCTAAATTGCCGGCAATACAGCATTGCGTAAGGGAAGTTCAAAATCAAAGTGGTATTCATTTTAATACGTTGGTTGATCTTGCCGCTACATCCCCTTTAATGCTGCCAGAAGATATTCAAGGCGCGATAGCATTGCTCGAAGAAAGCGATGCAATTAACGTGATTACTGGGGCACATTCGGATCATTCTCCCTATTTTAGTATGGTAGAGCCAGGTGAAAATCATTTTGTTAAATTGGTAAAAGCGCTGGATAAGCCTTACCTTCGCCGGCAAGATTGCCCACTTTGCTATAGCATGAATGGGGCAATTTATGTCTGGCAAGCAAAACATTTTTTTGATTTAACGACTGTCATCACTGAGCAAACATTAATTTATGAAATGCCGGCAGAGCGATCGATCGATATTGATACGGAATTGGATTTTAAGATTGCAGAATATTCATATACCGCATGGGATGGCACACTGCGGCCGTACCGTGAAGAGTAGGATAACATGACAAAAGCCTTTCAATTACCCTTAACAACCTTAAAAGATCTTTATCGCCAAATACGATATCTTTATTGGTCAGCAAAGGCTAAAAAGTGGGATCCATTACCTGTTACCCCCCGCAACGAGGGCGCGCGTGTCTTAATTTTACTCCCAGAATCTGGGATCCATTCCTACATTAAATCAATGGTTGCTGTTGCCCAGCAAATTAAATTAAAAGGTTATCAAGTCTATTTTGCACGTTGTTATAATTTATTTGAACGCTGCATGTTTATGGATTCAGAAACGTTAAGCATTGAAGCCACTGCTAAACAAAAGGCCTTACTTTGCACCTATTGTTATCGTTCATTTCAACGGCAGGTAATTGACAATGGATTCGAATCGATAGATCTGCGACATTTCTCTGATGAAGCAGATCGACAAGCGATTCATGATAAAATAAATCAACATTCTACGCCTTTTGATTTCACCTATGATGGCATCAATTTTAGTGGCTTATTAGAATATAATTTCTATTTATACCTTAAAAAAACGGGGTTGACTGATTTATCACCCTCTGAAATCAAACTCTGGCAACACTATCTTAGCGGGCTTTATGTCGGATATCACGCGGTGAAGCGTTTAATTCCAAAGCTAAATATTTCTCATATCCTAATGTTTGATGGGTACAGTTTGAATTCCATTATAAAGTGTTTAGCGGATCAGCAAGGTGTTTCGATCATTAACCTGGCTTATCCTTTCCATAAAGATATTGATGTCACAAAACTGAGAGTTTTACACCAAGACGTATTAACCAGCAATTATGAGGCGGTTGATCGTTGGCACGAATTTAAGCATTTAAGCTTATCGGCTTCCCAAATAAAAGATGCTGTAGATGATTTAATTATTAGAATGTCAAAACGGGGCATTTATACCTATTCGCAGAGTAAAAGTAAGCACAGCAATTTTTTCGAAAAGTTTAATTTAGATCAAAATCGCAAAATCATTGTTGCCTATCCTAGTTCACCAGATGAAGTGGATGCAATTATTAATGCACGACAAAAGAAAGGGTTGCCATTAGTTAAACCCGATGATGCATTTAGTGATCAATTTCATTGGTTGGATGAATTAATAGAGTTTACTGAAAAATCGAATCAATTTCAATTGATTATCAGACTGCATCCTCGCTTGGCGCCCAATCATCGCGAGAAGTGGGGGTGTGCTGCCAAAGAAGAATTTTTAAAACGCTATGCTAAAGATTACCAACATGTTCGCATAATATGGCCAGAAGATAAAACCTCCAGTTTTGATCTGGCCGACATTGCAGATGTAGTAACAGTGGCGTGGAGCTCGTTAGGTTTATTTATGGCACGTCTTGGTATTCCTGTCGTGAGTGGGTTAAAAGTTTCCCTGCCTGTACCTAACGATGAATTTTGCCTATTTTGCAAAACCAAAGAATCTTATTTTGCTACAATTGAAAGATTATGCCATACCGCTCTTAGTCTTGAGCACTTAAAAGAAGCTTATCGTTGCTATCAACTATTATATTTAGGCTACACGGTGGATTTAAGCGATGTCGTGCAGCACGATGGCCAAAGCTCAGCGATGTTAAGTAAAAATAGCGAGAGTTTAGAACAAACTATTATTCACCAGAAAAATGTATTAGATATCAATTTACAAAATTTACATCGAAATAGTGAACAAAATAAGATTGCGGAAGAAAAAGCTTTAACGCAACAGTTATATAGACTCATTCATTTTTTAATGACCAATAATGATCACGAACAGATTTCAATTTTCCCTATAAAAAACGAAGAGAGAGTACACCTGGAAGGTGATGGACTTATGATTAATTATCCCCTGGTTAGCTATTGCCACCAAGGAAAGATCACTACGAAATATTCTCCATTAGTTGCAAGGCTAGCGCTGTTGCTTTTAGGGAGATCAATGTGTCATTAGCCCCTATTGCCTTATTTGTTTATAAGCGTTTAAATAATACCAAGCAGACAATACAAGCGCTATTAGATAATAAATTAGTTAAAGAAAGTGATTTGTTTATTTTTTCAGACGCAGCTAAAGATCCACAATCTCAAACAGCAGTCAATGAAATACGCAAATATCTCGATACGATTTCTGGCTTTAAAACAGTTAAGATCATTCATCGTGAACAGAATTATGGCTTAGCCAAATCGATCATTAGCGGCGTTAGTGACATAGTGAATCGTTTTAACAAAGTAATTGTTTTAGAAGATGATTTGGTGGTCTCTCCTTATTTTTTACAATTTATGAACGAAGGATTAGATCTTTACCAACAGGATGAGCAAGTTGCTTCCATTCACGGGTATGCGCTACCGGTTAACAAAGCGTTGCCAGAGACTTATTTTTTACGTGGTGCGGATTGTTGGGGCTGGGCGACATGGCAGCGCGCATGGAATAAATTTGAACCCGATGGCCAAATTTTATTAGCCAAATTAAAGGCAAGTGCTTTAATCCCTGAATTTGATTTTTATTGTTCTTCGCATTACGCAAAAATGTTAGCAGATCAAATTGCAGGTAAGAATAATTCCTGGGCGGTTCGTTGGTATGCCAGTGCTTTTGTCAATCATATGTATACCTTATATCCCGGAAAAAGTTTGGTCCGAAACGTTGGGATGGATAGTAGCGGTGAACATTGCATTACCACCAATGTGATGGATGTTGAGTTATCTTCCATGCCAGTTGCTTTAAAACGCATTCCCATCGAAAAAAATCAAATTGCCTATGATGCTTATGTTGATTTTTTTAAAAAGGTGAGAGGCACTTTGGCGCAAAGAATTTTTCGGAAAATGATCAGACTTTTCAAAGTGTTTCGGCCATGTTAAAAAATATTTATCTCGAAATCATCCCGCCTTTTTTTCAAAAAAAGATAAAAAATCTTTTGTTTAAAAAAAGGGGATATTTTTCTGGGCCTTATCCCCATTGGCAAGCAGCTCGGGATCAGGCAAAGGGTTATGATGCTCCTGAAGTGTTAGAAACAGTCAAAGGATCCTATTTGCAGGCAAAGAAAAACCCTAATTTATTTATCCGCGATGGCATGATATTTACTCAGCCACAATATGCCTACCCCGTTTTAGCGATGTTATTGAAGGTGGCGCTTGAGAATCACCATCAACTCTCGGTGTTAGACTTCGGTGGTGGGTTAGGATCAAGCTATTATGCTTTTAAACATTTTTGTGCTTCCATTAACCCATTACTTTGGCATGTGGTTGAACAACCTCATTTTGTTGACTGTGGTAAAAAGTTTTTTACTTCGAGTGAACTCCATTTTTACCAAAACATAAACGACATCACCGACAAGCCACAGGTTATTTTACTCTCGGCAGTGTTACAGTATATCGAAAATCCCTACGAATTACTTCAACAGTTACTTCAACTAAATGTACCGTATTTGATTTTAGATCGAATTTGGTTTACCGCTAACAAGCCTCAAGATCTATTATTAGTTGAACATGTTGATAAAAATATTTATAACAGTAGTTATCCCTGTTGGCTCTTTAATCAAACCAATATCATTCAAGCGCTTTCGACCAAGTATAATATTATCGATGAATATCCGGCATTAGAGGGTACATTTACGGTCAATCAGTTTAAGATCGCCTCAAAAGGGTTACTGTTGAAGAGGAAAAGCACTTGAATTATTGTACCCTTTTTAACAGTGCTTATCTCTCACGCGGGCTTGCATTATATTCTTCACTCCTACAACACGCTAAAGATTTTCATCTTTATATTTTTGCTTTTGACGATATTGTTTATCAATTATTATTAAAGCTTCAATTGCCACACGCAACGGTTATATCCCTCAAAGAATTTGAAACACCGGATTTACTAAAGATCAAAGCTACGCGCACCACAACCGAATATTGCTGGACCTGTACTCCCTCCATATTGGTTCATTGTCTTGAAAAATATGCTTTGACAGCAGTGTGCTATTTAGATGCAGATTTATATTTTTGGAATGATCCACAAGTATTATTGGATGAAGCAAACCATGATTCCATACTGCTCACTGAGCATCGATATACTAAAGAATATGATCAAGCAGATTTATCTGGAAAATACTGTGTTCAATTTATGGTTTTTAAAAATGATCCCGCAGGGTTAAAAGCATTATATTGGTGGCGTGATGCTTGTCTTGACTGGTGTTATAACCGCAGGGAACAGGGAAAATTTGGCGATCAAAAATACTTAGATGATTGGTTAGATCGTTTTGCTAACGTAAAAGTACTGACGCATTTAGGTGGCGGGGTTGCTCCGTGGAATGTTCAGCAGTACCAGATCGTGGAACCTATCAAGCCTATGCTTTGTGCTAAAGAGTCGGGGGAAAAATTTAATTTAGTATTTTATCATTTTCATGCCCTTAAATTTGTGGGAAACGCTGTGGATTTTGGTCGGTATAAGCTATCTAACACAGTGATAAAATCACTTTATTTACCTTATGTGCAGCAATTGCTGAAGATCCAATCCGAGTTAACCAGCAATGATATGGTCTCGCCGTTATTAAATGACATCAATCTTCATGGAAAAAATCACCCATCTCATAGTATGATTAACACTCTTCGTGCGTTAAAGCATCGTCTAAAGGGGATTTATCACGTTTATCCGTTAGCAGAGTTTTCAACTTAACATGGCATATATCATTGAATTACCCATCCATACCGATCCACGCGGATCACTTACCGTAATTGAAAAGGTTTTACCTTTTACTATTAAACGGGTGTATTGGATCACCGAATTAGGCAAAGAGGCAAGAGGAAAACATCGCCATCACCTGACGTGGCAAGCGATGGTTTGTTTGCAAGGGCAATGTGAAATAGTCATCAAAAAAGAGGCGAAGGAACAAATTTATCAGTTAGAAAAACCCAATCAAACGTTGATATTAGCTCCAGAAGACTGGCATGAAATGAGGCAATTTAAACAAAATCCCATTTTACTTGTCATGGCTTCTCATGAATTTGATCCAGCCGATTATATTAAAGAGCCATAATAAATGGAAACACCATTAATAGAATACGAAAATTTAGCTAAAGCTAATCGCGAATTTTTTTCGCAATATCAAGAACAATTTAAGCAAGTGATGCAATCTGGGCGTTATATCCTGGGTCAGCAAGTGGAAGAATTCGAACATCACTTTGCAGAATATGTTGGTGTTAAGCATTGTATTGGTTTGGCTTCAGGTTTAGATGCATTAATTCTGGCATTAGTAAGCCTAAATTTGCCGCCACAATCAGAGGTAATCATTGCTGCCAATGCTTATGTGGCTTGTATCTTAAGTGTGTTAAAAGCTGGCCATATCCCAGTCTTAATTGAACCTTCATCGTTAACGGCAAATATCGACCCAGCACGGATAGAAGAAAAAATTACTGCAAAAACCAAAGTGATTATGCCAGTGCATCTTTATGGTTACCCTTGCGAAATGACAAGCATTACAGCACTTGCGCAAAAATATGGCTTACACATCATTGAAGATTGCGCACAGGCCCATGGCGCCACATACCAAAATAAAAAAGTGGGGTCATTTAGCACGATTTCAGCGTTTAGTTTTTATCCCACCAAAAATTTAGGTGCTTTGGGGGATGCGGGGGCAGCATTGACCAACGACGATGAATT
>JBIOEB010000006.1:0-35605 GCA_044445585.1 Candidatus Berkiellales bacterium | reverse complement strand
GTAGAATATTTGCATCAAAATCATAAAATAACAATTAAAGAAGCTGGAATATTATGGGAAGTAGCAAATCGAACTGCGGCGACTAGATTAAACAATTTGCGTGATTTAGGTGTTTTAGTAGAGGTGAGTAAAAATCTGACCGATCCAAAGAAGCATTTCATATTAAAAAGACATACTTAAGACGCTTTGTATTAAGCTATCAAAACTTTCAAAAACCTACTAATTAGGGGTATCAATTTAGCTTCCCTGCGACCCAAAATTAACAATTAGAAGTAGAGTAGGTGGTTTAATAGGATCACATCAAAAAACGGGGGCGGACGCTGTCAAGAAGCTAGTTCTAGTGGGGGAAATTGACGTAGAGCCGCGACGAAGAGCTAGCTCTAGAGGGTGACGACGACGACGGAGAACCTCCCACTAAAAGAAGACGCCCTAATCCGTAATACAAGGTTCGGAATAGGGGGCTTTCTTTTTCATTGGGCAGATCCTAAACCACATCAACGCATTGCCATTTTTAGGATCGGTGGCCTTAGACATTTAGCATCGCAAGCATATGCATTGGTTTTCTAACTAAAAATTCTGTTTTCGGTAAGAATTGTTTCTGCTACCATAATTCTGGTAATATCTCGCCTTCTTAACAAGTAGCATGCAAGCCTTGGGGATGATTTAGCCGCAATGCTCTTTGATTCCTATCTCTTTATTTTCTGTTTCTTACCCATCACTTTAATTGGCTTTGGGTTGTTAACCCATTTTCGTCGCTATTACTTTGCCTTATATTGGCTGGTACTCTCCTCATTGTTTTTTTACGGTTGGTGGGATCCAAAATATCTGATTTTGCTCTTATTTTCGATCTCGGTAAATTATGGGTTAGGCCTTAGCCTATACAAACGGGCTAATCAAGAATTAGATAATAAAATACTATTGTTTATCGCTATCTTAATCAATTTGTTATTTCTGGGATATTTTAAATACGCCTACTTTTTTATCTCAAATCTGAATTTATTTATTACGCATCCCATTCCATTTGATCCCATCATTTTACCATTAGGGATCTCGTTTATTACCTTTCAAAAAATTGCTTTTTTGGTTGATGCCAGCCGAGGGGAAATAAAAAATTATCGCTTTACCGATTATTGTTTGTTCGTTACTTTTTTTCCGCAATTGATCGCTGGGCCGATTGTTCAACACAAGCAAATCATGCCTCAATTTGAAGATAAAACCAAACTCAAAATCACCGCAGAGCAGTTGAGTATTGGTTTGACTATTTTTTTAATCGGTTTATTTAAGAAATTAGCCTTGGCGGATCACATCGCCCCTTATGCCAATATTGTCTTTGATAGTGCAGCAAATGGGATAAGTTTATCTTTTTGGGAAGCATGGTGTGGTACTTTTGCCTATGCGTTGCAATTATATTTCGATTTTTCTGGGTACTCGGATATGGCAATTGGGCTTGGATATCTATTTGGCATTAAACTTCCTATTAATTTTAATTCACCCTATCAAGCTAAAAATATTATTGATTTTTGGCGTCGTTGGCATATGACTTTATCACGATTTTTACGCGATTATTTGTATATTCCTTTAGGGGGTAGCCGCCGAGGGCCCATTAAGCGTTATCTGAATTTATTCATTACGATGTTACTCGGAGGGCTTTGGCATGGTGCGAATTGGACATTTGTTTTATGGGGCGCCATGCATGGGTGTTATTTGGCGATCAATCATCTGTGGCAATCCCTTGCCCAAACTTCGCGCTTTTTTACACTTTTTAACTCCCGTATTGGTAGCATTAGCGCAAGGCTTTTAACTTTATTTGCTGTCGTTGTTGCCTGGGTACCTTTTCGCGCAGATAACATTCAAGTTGCAAAAGAAATGTTCACCTCGATGTTTTCAATCAATCACTTATATTTACCCAATCGACTGCTAGAACTTTTTGGGATGACTTTATCGGATCACAAAGGGATGTTTTATAATGGTTTGGCCGATTGGTACCAAGGACTAATCTGGATAGGGGGATTATCGTTAGTGTTATTTCTGCCTAATACCATGCAATTTATGCAAAATTATTTTTCAAATGATGGGCAATCATTATCACCTTCAAAGAAATTATTAACTTGGCAACCCACTACCACATGGGCAGCAATGATAGCGGTGATCATATTAGTTGCCATCATGTTATTGGCAGAAGAAAGTGAGTTTTTATATTTTCAATTTTAAGTTAAGCAAAGTAGAAAGAGTAGCATGTATCAGCAATATTTAAAAAAGATCTTATTATTTTTGTTATTGTTTAGTTTCCCGCTTTGTGGAAACTGGCTATTTTTATTAAATTGTGGGGAATTATTGCCAATTGAAGACATTGTTGAAAAGCAATTATCTTCCAACCAGTATCTCGTTGTTGGATTAGCAACACGAAATCAAGGCTATTATTACAAAAAAGCCATGGTTACGCAGTTAAAGCCCGAAATACTGGTGTTGGGATCGTCGCGGGTGATGCAGTTTAGAAGCGAATTTTTTAACAAAACCATGGTGAATGCCGGCGGCGCCATGAGTTCGATTAACGAAGGGTATAGTTTTATCAAAGAATCTTTTCAAACCGCGCTTCCCAAGGTCGTTATTTTAGGCTTAGATTATTGGTGGTTTAATCAAAATGCCACACCTCCCTTGCGAGAAGTCAAACCCCCGCATTTGTTGAGCCACAAAATTGCTTTGCAGAATTATTTACTCCCTTTTAAATGGTTGGCAACCCAAAAAATTCCTTTTAGTTTTTATTTAAAACAATTAAATCCATTTAAAGAAAAGTTCAGAGATGGAATTGGCGTAGATGGGATTTTGAATAAAAATGGCTTTGGTCCTGATGGCTCGCATGTTTACACCAAAGTGATCAACGGAAAAGAAAAGAGCGACGACGAAAAATTTGTTTCCTCCTTGAATTATATAGAACATCATGGTCCACATTTTGAATGGGGGGATAAAATAAACGATGTTCATTTTCAGCAATTTTTAGAGATGATTCAATTCCTACAAACCCGGAATATCAAAATAATCTTATTTATTCCCCCTTTGGCGCCCTCGGTGGTTACCAAAATGCATCAATTTAGTCAAGAATATGCGTTTATTGATGATTTAAAAAAGCGCCTGCAGCAAACAGGGTTACCGTTTTATGATTTTCATGATGCGATGATATCCGGGATCACCGATTGCGAATTTGTCGATGGCACGCATGGCGGAGAGATAGCCTATGCTAAGATATTAACGGCTATTGCACAAAAAGATAATCAAATCCAATCGTTACTAAATCGTCGTTATCTTGCCTCTGTCATTAGAACCTATCAAAACCATGCGATGGTACCCAAGTCGAACTTAAATTCACTGCCAGAAGTTGATTTTTTGCATATTGGGTGTGAAAAATTAGCGCTTAGAAATTAAAAAAGTATTGACAATTTGAGCATATATTGTTAACTTGCCACCTTGGTTAGTTGAATTTAATAAATAATCGGGACGAGTTAATTTATATGTCGTTAGATGGCACAGATCAGACAACAATACCTTTGGCAAACGTTAAGGCTATTGCTCATTTCATCGGTAAAGATGACGAAAAAACGGATCTCAGAAAATATGAAAATTGGTATTCAACAGAAACGATAACACATCTAATACATTGCCAACCCAAAAAAGGTCAACAGATATTACGAGCCTATTTGCTTTCTGAAACGTATATTGGATTATCTGAACTTATAATTAATTATAGAGTTTTGTGTAATGAGCTAAAAAGACCAGGATTATTTATACTTCAAGAGCCAGAAGGAGGTCAGCATTTCATCTTTGTAGTGGTATACAATGGAAAATTGTTAGTCATCAATCCCTTAGGAAAAACAAGACATCAAGACATGGTAACTGCTTTTGAGAATACACGAGCGGAAGTTATCTATTCAAAGACACTCCTCCAAAAGGACGCCAAAGGAATAGTGTCTTGCGGACCACTTTGCGTGAGTCTCATGCATCATTTTACCACACTCAACATATCCGATCTTTTTGAGAACCTTATTGTAACAAATGAAAATGGTAAAAATTATACCGATATTATTGATATTCTGCCTCCTATGCTAACAAATTTAATAACTGCCGACGAACAAGCTTATCAAAAAGCGTTGGTAAAGATTCGACAACAACATTTACAATGCCTTGTTGCAGCTTGTAGGCCCTTTAAAAATGAAAGGCGGATGAATAATTTTTTTGATGAAACCTGCATGAATAGTCATGAACAAGTCCTTGTCCACATGTTTGTGACTGATAAAACGTTTAATATATTTGAATTTTCAGATAATCCTCATTATCAAGCACTTGAAAAGGAAGGATCGACGTTCATTTCACCTGTTAAGCAAACCAAACAACCACCACCATCAACGACTAGGGGAAAATTACCCCCCAGGGCTCATCAGGCTCCACCCACCACAAAGGCGGCTAATGAATATTCTTATTTACCCATTTTAATAAGCGTTATGACAGGATTAATAATGGGGATCTCAAGCGTGATCTCTACGATTAACGCACTCAATGGGTCCTCTACTTTATTAGCCGGATTACCCTATATCAAAAGTGCCATTAGTACTTACTCGGAACTTAAAGGGGCAGCAGCGTTTTTTTACGCAGCCGAGGTATCAGCTTGGATGGGTGTGTCATCCTTTTTGGTCGTAGCAGGACTTACTCTGGCATCTATTATTTTATTGAAGAAATATTTAGGAAATAATAATGAAAGTACTGAGGTAAATGATACGCCTGGTAAAGAAAAAATTCTAAAACAATCACATGGCGTCGCTCGATCCGCTTCTACCTATACCCCTGGCCTCCGCTCTGGTGAACCAGCGCCAAAAGGCGCTCGGGCACAGCAAGCTTTAACTCATAAAGTGAAGTCGTTCAAGCGACCTTAAAATTGTGGCTGAACTAAGTGATTTAATGTTAGGTTGGCGGCTGCTCTACATGCATTAATTTTGCAGCATTACGTCGATAAAACAAACCATATTTTAAAATACAATAAATGGCTCTTACGCCGTCTTTCCAGCCAATTTTTTTGCCTTCCTCGTAGGTGCGGCCATCGTAAGAGATCCCCACTTCATAAATGCGAATATTGGGGATCTTTGCTAAATAGGCGGTGACTTCAGGCTCAAAGCCAAAACGTTGTTCCTGTAAAGGTAAACGTTGAATGATTTCACGTTTAAAGATTTTAAAGCAAGTTTCCATATCGGTGAGATTTAAATTGGTAAACATGTTACTGAGTAAGGTCAGAAATCGATTCCCCATGGAATGCCAAAAATACAGCACGCGGTGTGAATCGCCACCGGCAAAGCGGCTACCATAAACCACATCGGCTTTGCCGTTTAACAGCGGTGCTAGCAGTTTAGGATAATCTTGCGGGCTATATTCTAAATCGGAATCTTGGATCAAGACATAATCGCCACTTGCATGCTTAATGCCGGTATGCAAGGCAGCGCCTTTGCCTAGATTAATGGGATGATGAAGGAGCAGATCAATATTGGACTTAAGCGACTCCAGTACTTTATCTACGCCGTCGGAAGATCCATCGTTCACCACGATAATTTCTATTTTGCCATCGATGGGTGCACTTCGAACCGATCCAATTAATTTGGCAATGGTATTTTTTTCGTTGTAACAGGGAATGATCACAGATAAAGTATAGGTCATCGTTAATTACCCTCGGCAATGAGTTCCTTGAAATATTCAATAGTTTTTTTCAAACCGGTCGTTAAATCCACTTTTGGCTCCCATTGTAATTCTGCTTTAGCTTTGGTGATGTCTGGGCAGCGTTGTTTAGGATCATCGGTGGGTAAAGGATGATAAGCAAGCTGTGATCGGCTTTGCGTTAATTGCAACACGGTGCTTGAAATTTCTTTAATCGATTTTTCAACCGGATTACCCAGGTTCACCGGCGTATGTAATTTTGGCTTTGCCATTAAGCGCAATAATCCTGAGACGAGATCATCGACATAACAAAATGAGCGGCTTTGTAAACCTTCGCCGTAAATCGTAATAGGTTTATTTTGCAGTGCTTGCACAATAAAATTACTGACCACGCGTCCGTCGTTAGGATCCATTTGCGGGCCATAGGTATTAAAAATGCGCGCGATCCGAATATCAACACCATGAAGGCGATGATAATCCATAAATAATGTTTCGGAGCAGCGTTTACCTTCGTCATAACATGCACGCGGCCCATTACAATTCACGTGTCCCCAATAATCTTCGCGTTGAGGATGCACTAAAGGATCGCCATAGACTTCACTCGTGGAAGTTAATAGCACCGGAACTTTTAAACGCTTTGCCAATTCCAGGATATTTAAGGCTCCCAGCACGCTGGTTTTGGTGGTTTGAATGGGATCACGTTGATAATGGGGCGGGCTAGCTGGACAGGCTAAATGATAAATTGCGTCCACTTCTACCGAAATCGGAAAGCACACATCGTGGCGGATCAATTCAAAGTTGGGATCCTTGATAGCATTTTTAAGATTTTGCTTATTGCCAGTGTAAAAATTATCTAAACAAAGAACTTCATTTTTTTCGTCAAGTAAACGTTGGCAGAGATGTGATCCTAAAAAACCAGCCCCGCCCGTTACGAGGATCCTACTTTTTTGTCTCATAAGTTGCTCCTAATGGCTTTTAAAGTTTCGGCTAAAAAGTCTAGCATGTAACTGCGATCTAAATCTATGCTAAAGCCTTTTGACACCAGCTCCGCAAGCCTTTATTGTGGCGACCAGAGGGTAGTTAAACAACAAAAATGGTATTCAACTAACATGAAAATTACAGTATTTGGCTCAGGTTATGTTGGTTTAGTGGTGGCAGCTTGTTTTGCGGAAGTTGGCAATGAAGTGCTATGCATGGATATTGACGACACAAAAATTCGTCAACTACAACGCGGGAATATCCCCATTTATGAACCAGGGTTAGCAGAAATTGTTGAAATTGCACAAAAAGCACAGCATTTGCAATTTACCACCGATGTCGTTAAGGCCGTGCAACATGGTGAATGTCAATTTATTGCAGTTGGCACGCCGCCGGATGCAGATGGAAAAGCTGATCTAAAATTTGTGTTAGCCGTTGCGGCAGCGATTGGTAACCATATGTCTGAGTATACCATTGTCGTGAATAAATCAACTGTTCCGATTGGTACTGCCGACAAAGTACGCGCCACTATTTCTGAAAAATTACAATCCCGAAAAATGGATATCCCATTTGATGTGGCGTCAAATCCTGAATTTCTTAAAGAAGGCGCTGCGATTGAAGATTTTCGTAAACCCGATCGGGTTGTTTTAGGAATAGATAATGTACGGGCAGAGCAGAAATTAAGAACGCTATATGCGCCATTTAATCGTAATGATCAACGCTTGATGGTGATGGATACGCGCTCGGCCGAGCTCACGAAATATGCTTCCAATGCCATGCTTGCTACTAAAATTAGTTTTATGAATGAAATGGCAAATTTAGCAGAAAAAGTTGGGGCAGATATCGAAAAAGTACGAATGGGGATGGGAGCCGATCCACGCATTGGTTATCATTTCACTTATCCGGGTTGTGGTTATGGCGGATCGTGTTTTGGTAAAGATATTCAAGCACTCATTCATACTGCGCAATTTTATGAAAGCGATCACAATGTGATTGCTGCTGTCGAAGCAGTCAATGCCAAACAGAAATTGCGCGTGTTTGAAAAGATTAAAGCGCATTATCAAGGCTTGCTGGCAGGAAAAACTTTTGCCATTTGGGGCCTTGCCTTTAAACCTGAAACTGATGATATGCGTGATGCACCCAGTTTAATGGTGATTAAAGAGTTGCTTAAAGCGGGTGCAAAAGTGCAAGTATACGATCCTCAAGCCCTGAACGAAGCAGAAAAAATCTTTGGGCAACAGCAGAATATTGTTTATGGCAGTTCACCTGACGAAATTTTAGAAGGAGCGAATGCGCTCGTGGTGTTAACCGAATGGCGCATTTTTAGGAGCCCGGATTTTCAGGCAATTAAAAAGACGCTAAAAGAAGCAGTTATTTTTGATGGGCGAAATATTTTTGATCCTATTTTACTGCAAGCGATGGGGTTTAGATATTATGGGATTGGTAGAGGCGAGACTTTCAAGCAGCCCTAAAAACAAAATACTTCCTCGACAGAAAATTCCAGCAAAAAGCCGTACCCATCGCTGCGATTTTGCTTAATACCAACGGGATCAATAGCCATTCATAGGCTACCCATAAACAACTATGATGGATCAGCAACCCAACGCTGCTGATGAGGTAAGTCAGCGCCAGTTTAGTATGGGGCGAATAGCGATGAGTATGATTAAAAACAAAGCGGCAACACAATAAATAATTAACCAAGGTAGCCACCATAAAACTCATGGTAGCAATGATAAGATAATGAGCATCAATCATATCACGTAATAGTAAAAAAAGAGCAAAATCCACACAGGCGGCAGCAGCCCCAACCATGACGTAGCGATAAAATGTCAGATTGTGGAAGTGTTGGGTGAAGTTAAGCATATTTGATCATTTTAAGCATAAAGGCATATGAGTTATCAACCTCGAATTTCGCTTATTATAGCGGTTAAGAACGCTAAAGAAAATTTATTGCATACTTTAAATAGTATTCGCGAGCAGATCTACCCATATTTAGAAGTTATCGTCATTGATGGAGGATCGACCGATGGCACCGTGGAGCTCATCGACGCTAACCAAAACCTAGTCACTTCGTGGCTCAGCGAGCCCGATCAAGGGATCTCTGATGCCTTTAATAAAGGGGTTAGAAAAGCAACGGGCGATTATATCAATTTTCAAGGGGCAGGCGATACTTTATGTACTCCTGATTGTCTGCAAACGTTATTTTCTGATCTGGATCCCAGTTTTACTTTAGTGTGTGGAAAGGTCGCACGAGTCAGCGAGGATGGCTTAACCAAATTATGGGAAGCGCCGCGTCACATAAAACCATTTAAAACATCTTCACTTTTGTTTAAGATGGCATTACCGCATCAAGGGTTGTTTACCCAGCGCACCTTTTTTGATCAATTTGGTGAATTTGACACCAACGTACGCTTTGCCATGGATTATGAATTATTATTGCGCGCCTATCATCAATTTCCTAAAACCATTGTCAAAGATGTGCTGATTTCTAATTGGCGTGCGGGTGGCATTGGCACGTCAAAACTTCATGAGATTTTTGATGAATATCATCGGATTAAAACGCAACATGGCATTGCTTCACCGGTCGTGTTAAAGGCAATTGATCGATTCACCCGCTTTAAGTACCATTTAAAAACAAAATGGCTAAGGGTAACTTATTAAAATGAAACAAACCTGGCAAATTTTAAAGTATATTATCGATAACAACCCTTGGCACCAAGTGCCAATGCGAATTGTCATGGCAATATTTTACCAAGGTTATAAGCGAACCATTAAAGGGATTTTTACTAAAAAATTATTTAACGGCACGCATATTTTTTTATTTCCCAATAACCCTATTTCCTCGGCATTTATCTATGCGCCTTTTCCCGATCAAGTTGAGATTTTGGCGTTGCGTCAATTGGCGGATGAAAACACGATTTTTTTAGACATTGGCGCCAATGTGGGGGCGTATAGCATTTTACTCGCGGATAAGGTCAAGGATATTTGGGCTTTTGAAGCGCATCCCCAAACTGCACAATTTTGTAAAATGAACTTTATACTGAATGATAGGGATGCGAATTTCGTGATCCCAAGAGCGGTTGGCGATAATAGTCAACCAAAATATTTTACCAATTCCCCTGGGGGCGATCCTGTCAATACTCAAATTGTAGATCCAACTAATGCAATTGTCGTTCCTGCAATCGTACTCGACAATTTTGTTGTCGATCTTGAATTTAGTAAAAACGATAATTATTTAGTTAAAATCGATGTGGAAGGGTTTGAGCACGAAGTATTTGCGGGTGCAAAAAACTTTTTAAAAGATTACCCTGTCAGAGCCGTTTTATTTGAAGCATTTTCAGAAAAGAATGGTCAAATTATTGAGATGCTTAAATCCTTAGGATTTACCATTCAATATATTACTCCTAACAATATCTTGGCCACGCGACAAGGAATGCCTCATGGCTAACATTAAAGATAAGTGGTTTTATTTAGCGCTGCTGCTGTTAACCTTAGCACGTGTGTTGACATCTAAAATTCAAAGTTGTCCGCCGGAATTTGATTGTAATGCTTATATTCAGATGAGCAAAAGCTTGGTGTTTGATCCCCATTTATTGGGGCATCATGCCATGCGGATTTTCCCGTCATTTCTGGCTGGATTATTCCAAGAGATGGGATCCAGTGTCGAAACGGCCTTTCGGCTATTGTCCCATACCATGTATGTTTTATTTGGTGTGCTTACGTTTTGGGTGTTACGACAATGTAAAGTTAAATCGTGGGTTGCTTTTGGTTTTACTTTACTTTGTTTAGCACCGCATCATGCCATGAAGATCCCATTACAATTAGTGTACCAAACTTGCGATATCATGACTTACCCTTTGGCTTTAATGATTTTCTATTTTACCTTAAAACAAAATACCAAATGGGTATTTGTGTTGGCTTGTATTGGGATTGCCACCAAACAAACACTTTTTGTTTTAGGAGAATTATCGTTGGTTTATTGTTTATGGCAAAATCGAAATTTAAGCAATGTAATCACCATAATTATTTTGGGTGCATTGTATGGTTTATTGCAATCCTATTATCATGCCATGGGCAGTGTATTGCAGCATGGTTTTCCAACCGAAGATTATTTTACGCTGTCGCATCTCACTTGGGTGATCCGTGATTCTAAAATATTTGAATTAATTATTCCTATCATTCCTTTTTTAATCATTACCGCTAAGCCCTTGATTCATTATTGTTGGCGCCATTGGTTTATTGGCTTATATATTGCAATTGTAGTCGGGCAACCTTTTATTGCTTATCATCTTACCGGGAATAATTTTGCACGATTAGCCCTTCAAGGGGCGTGGTTGATTTATTTACTTTGTCCATTATTGATCAAAAATCGATTTTGGAACCCAGGTTTGATGGGATGTTTTGTCGTTTATTCCCTTGCAGTGTATTTTACCTGGGGCATATCGCAACGGCTTATTATGATGGCGATCTTTAGTTTTATCGCGTTCTTGTTCTGGTTAAGGGCCAAACCTTATGATGATGAATTAGCGCTTCAACATTAACTATACTCTTCCCACTTTACTTTTATGCTTTGTTGCCTGCGCTCGCTCACCCCAGTCGTGTACCAAAGCGTACACTCCTGGGGCTCGCCTAAAAGCAAAGTGGTTTGAGTATACTCTTCACGGGACTGTGGGATTTTACCCTTAAATATGTGGCCCATCTTTAATTTGCAAATACTTTCTTAAATAAGTTGTTTTGTATTCACCTTCATTATGGTAACCCAAAGAAGCGTAAAATTTATGGGTGCCAAACTTATGCCTTTTGACGCTGCTGGTAAGCTCAATCGCCGTGCAATTTTTGATGCTGGCAAAGCGCTCGGCGCGTAGTAACAAGCGCCGGCCTATCCCAAGCCGCCGATGGGTGTCTTTCACAATCAGGCTCACAATGCGCCCAAAGCGATCAGTGGAGTGAAAGAGATCATATACATGAATCGCAACGCAACCCACAATGGAATCATCTTCTAAAGCGACCCAGGCGCGTTCATTGGTGCCATGTTGATACAATGATATCCTTGCAATTAAGTTTTCTTCTGTTGTCGAATATCCTAATTGTTGAATGAGTGGCATCAGTTCTTTGATGTCTTGAATAGCAACTTTACGTGTTTTAATTGTCATTGAAATCTCTGTTTAAGTAAGGTGCAATCAGTTTTGCCCAGAGTTGATGTCCCTGCGCGGTTAAATGGATCCCATCATGAAAAATAGCTTGTTTTTCTTCATCGGGGATCGTCTTTAATTTTTCATCAAGATAATTTACTTTTAAATTGTATTTAGCAAACAGTTTTTTAAGGATGGGATCGTTTGGCTCGGTGCCTGCTACCTGTAATTTACTGGGGCTAATAAAAATAATATGTTGACGATGATTTGATTTAAGATAATTATCGAGATCTTTTAAATTACGAACAGCCACTTCCGCGACTTTGGTTTTTTCGGCATCATTGTTCATAAAAGGAGTCGTCAATGGCATTTGAGATAAATGGATTTTGTAAATAAAATAATGAAAAAGCTCTTCAAGCGCAAAGCGGGGCGGTTTGGTCCAAAACGGTTGCCCGCCGATCCGCTGTAATCCACGATAAAAGTCACCTTCAGGGAAAATGCTAACATAAGTCTCGGCGGGTAAAAACGCCATTTCTTTAATGAAAGCATGAACATTGTTAACGCCCCAACCATTGACCCCAGCATTACCAGAAATTAAATGGGGGTAATGTTGGACTGCTAATGCCGAAAAAAGCTCTGAATTATCAATATAACTGCCGCCATAGGTAACGGAATCGCCGACAAAAAGCACTTTATGGGTGGGTGAATCGTCCCAATCCTTTTCTGCTCGTAGGCCTAGATTATTAATTTTAATGGTGTGATTTTTATTTCTTGAAACGATTTGATTGGGTTTTGGGCTATAGCCATAAATAGGATGCGCTTGATAGATCACCACTTTGCCAAGCCCCAAAAAAGTGCTGGCTAAAGTGTTTAATAATAACAGAGATAAAATACTCAAAAATAAAATCACCCCCAGCAGGGTGATTTTAGAATGACGTTCAAAAAAATGGGCGGTTGGTGCTTGCATTTTAAAACAAAGTATAAATAAAGGGCGCGATGACCGACCCTTGGGTGAGAACAATTAACGCCCCCAAGAGTACTAATAACATAATGACAGGCGCGAGCCATAATTTTTTACGAATACGCATGAACTGCCAGAGATCAACTATTAGATCGAACATGAGTAGGGCTTCTCCATATGCTGGATGGATTGAGCTAGCACTTTTTTACGATAAGAAGGTGCAAGTTTATTTATTTTAAGTTGTAAAATTTCTTTTTTAAAGATCCGCATCATCACCCCCATGGGGGTAATTAAGGTGAAAAAAATAATCCCTAAAATGATCCGAGTATTGATCCATCCTAACACGTGGCCTAATTTCATCCACAGATCGTAAATCATTTTCAAGGGTTGGATTTTCATATTTAATTCCATTTTAATCTAAAGTAAATTCTTCTTGCCAAGCGCCAGACTCTTGAAAATGCGGTTGCTGCTCTTTGGCTAACAACACATTTTCAATCACACAATAATCCATTTCGGTTCGCATAAAACAACGATAAGCATCCACGGGGCTGCATACAATCGGCTCGCCCCTGACATTAAAAGAAGTATTAATTAACACCGGGCAACCGGTTATTTTTTCAAATTCATCTAATAATTTAGCAAAACGGGGATTTGTTTCTGGATGTACGGTTTGGATCCTTGCCGAATAATCCACATGCGTCACAGCAGGGATAGCAGAGCGCGGGATATTTAATTTTTCGATCCCAAACAAACTTTGCGAATGCGAAGTTTCAGGTAATCGATGTTTTTGTTGAACAGGTGCCACCATCAGCATATAAGGACTTTTGCCGTCAAATTCAAACCATTCACTCGCTTTATCGTACTTGACGGCTGGCGCAAAAGGGCGAAATGATTCGCGATATTTAATTTTTAAATTCATGATCGATTGCATTTTGGGGCTTCGTGGATCGCCGATAATAGAGCGCCCCCCGAGAGCTCTTGGCCCAAATTCCATGCGTCCTTGAAACCAGCCGATCACTTTTTCATCGGCTAATAATTTCGCCAGGAGTGAAAACAATTTTTCATCATCAACGATTTGATATTTTGCTTGAAATTGATCAAGCATTCGACAAATTTCAGGAAAAGTAAATTGTGGCCCTAAAAAACTGCCTTTCATATCATCATGAGAACTTGGCATGCGAGGTTTATCAAGATATTCATACCAGGCACTTAAGGCACTGCCAATCGCGCCACCCGCGTCTCCTGCTGCCGGTTGTACCCAGATCTCTTTAAAAATTTTCTTTTGCTGTAATTTACCATTGGCAACACAATTCAACGCTACCCCACCCGCAAGACAAAGATACTCACTTCCCAGCTCCTTTCGTACCGTTCTAGCAAGTCTTTCGATTATTTCTTCGGTCACTACTTGAATACTGCTGGCAATATCCATTTCACGTTGAGTAAGATCTGATTCGGGTTTGCGCGGTTTGCCACCAAACAAGCGGTGAAAACGTGATGACGTCATAGTTAATCCAATAGGGTAGTTAAAATATTCCATATTGAGCCGAAAAGTGCCGTCTTCTTTGAGATCGATCAGATGTTCATAGATGGTATCAACATATTTGGGTTTGCCATAAGGCGCAAGTCCCATCAATTTATATTCGCCGGAATTCACTTTAAATCCGGTATAATAAGTAAACGCAGAATATAAAAGCCCTAATGAATGCGGAAAATCTAATTCCCATTGTGGCAGAATTTTGTTGTCGGTTCCTAACCACACCGAAGTCGTTGCCCATTCCCCGACGCCATCTAAACACAGTACAGCGGCTTCAGAAAAAGGGCTTGGAAAAAAAGCCGAAGCGGCGTGCGCTTGATGATGCTCGGTAAATAATAGTGGTGGCAGTTTTTTAATGGGTGTACCGGTTAAACTGGCTAAAGATTTTTTTAAGGATTGTTTTAAAAATAATTTATCTTTAATCCACAAAGGCATGGCTTGGATAAAAGATGTAAAGCCTTTTGGCGCAAAAGCCAGGTAAGTTTCAAGTAATCTCTCGAACTTAACCAAGGGTTTATCATAAAAAACTACAAATTGTAGCTCTCTTAGGCTAACATTCGCATCTTTTAAACAATATAAAATAGCCTGTTGAGGGAAGGCGGGATCATGTTTTTTACGTGTGAAGCGCTCTTCTTGTGCGGCAGCGATAATTTTGCCGTCTTTGACGATGGCAGCAGCGCTATCGTGGTAAAAGGCTGAAATCCCAAGAATTGTTGTGCTCATTCACATTGCTCATCGAAAATGATTGGGGCAGAATACCTTCTTGATATTGGAATGTACATATAGTAGAAATGGTAAACAAAAAAAAGTTTGAAAATGAACTCATGCATAATGAGGCTCAGCCTAATCTTGAACCCGTTTATGATTACTTGTTTGTTACCCATTTACCTGCGTTTTATAAAGTAAATTTATATCATGAATTGGCGAAAAGGTGTCGCGTTTTTGTCATTTTTATTGGTGCTTCGTCGGTGATCCGAAATGGTGATTTTACTCAAAACAGCAACGCTTTTGATTATTGTATTCTCAATTCCGACCCTTTTGAAAAACGCTCGGTGTTATCAAGCCTCTTAAAGTTATATAAATTCATGCGATCCAAACAATATCGCAAAGTCGTCGTGGGGGGGTGGGACTTACCCGAATTTTGGTGGGTTGTGTTATTTTCACCCAAACAAAAAAACACCCTGGCTTTAGAATCTTCTATTTATGAAAGTAAAACAAAAGGACTAGCAGGTATTCTTAAAAAATGTTTTTTATCGCGCGTGAGTGCCGCTTTTTCATCCGGAAAGCCTCAGCACAGCCTGTTAAAGCAACTTAATTATTCTGGCTTGATAAAAATAACTAAAGGAGTGGGTATTTTTAATCATCATTTAAAAAGATCAACCCAACATGCTTTTCAAGGCAAATTCCTATATGTGGGCAGATTAGCGACCGAAAAGAATTTATGGGCGTTGTGCGAAGCTTTTAGGGATTTTCCGCAATATCATTTAACCCTGATTGGACAAGGCCCGCTTCAGAAGGCTTTACAAGCGAATAAACCGGCGAATGTAGAATTATTAGGCTACGTTGAAAACGAAGCATTAGGTGATCATTACTTGCAACATGATGTTTTTATTTTGCCATCGCTGCGCGAACCGTGGGGGTTGGTGGTTGAAGAAGCGCTCTATTGTGGATTACCGGTGATTGTTTCAAATAAAGTGGGATCTGGCCCCGATTTAATCGAAACCTGGCAAAGTGGTTTGACTTTTGATGTGGATGTGGCGGGATCGTTGCAACAGGCCATTACCCACATCGCAAAACACTACGATGATTTTGTTAACAATGTCAAAGCGGTGAATTTTCAATTGCGCGATCAATCACAAATTCAACAATATTTGGATGTGCTGTCATGAAGGTGTTAGTGGTGCATAATGCCTATCAATCACATCATGTGGGTGGTGAAGATGTTGTGGTGAGCCGAGAAATTGAAGCGTTGCAAACGCTTTTAGGTAAAGATCAGGTATTTGAATATTACGTCAGTAATGATCAGATCCGTTTGGTTAAATTAGCCAAGACCATTTGGGGAGATAAGTATCATCGTCAGCAGATCTTTCACCTGGTTAAAGAGCACCAAATTGATATTGTTCACGTGCATAATTTTTTCCCGTTATTAACGCCATCGGTATTTGCCGGCGCCAAGGCGGCAGGTGCTAAGGTGGTTCACACCTTACATAATTTTCGTTGGTGGTGTTTATCGGGTATTTTGTATCGCAAAGAAGTCGGGCACTGTGAAATGTGCGTCAACAAAAAATTTGCTTGGCCTGGGATATTTTATCGCTGTTATCGTCATTCTTGGATCCAATCGCTCGTCGCAGCGCTGGCCTTTTTTTGGTATCGCATCAAGCAAAGTCAAAAAAATATCGATGCTTATTTTGTGTTAAGTCATTCGCAACAAGAGAAACTCAAAAATTTAATTCCGGCGAATAAACTGTTATTAAAGCCCGATGGGATCACTTTTTTAACCACCGTTCAACGTGAGGTTTCACAAAAAAAGGGCTATTTGTTTGTCGGGCGGCTTGAAGCGCCAAAAGGGGTGGAGTGTCTTCTTGCTACGTGGCAAAAATTGCCAAGCCATTTTCAGTTGACTTTAATTGGCAATGGTGAGGATTTTGCCTTGCTACAAAAAAGGTACACACAGGAAAATATTCACTTTTTAGGAAAATTATCACCTAACGAAGTACTAGCGCACATGAGCCAAGCAAAATATTTGGTACATCCTTCCTTAATGGTGGAAACCTTTGGTTTAACGATGATTGAAGCAATGAGTGTGGGAACGCCGGTGATTGGATTTGATCGGGGTACCCGAAAAGAGTTTATATCTTCAGGGAAAAATGGATTTTTATGTCAACCCGATACGTTGCAGCAAACCATTGAAACCTCTTATGACTATTCTGGTTATGAAGCGTTGAGTCGCGAAGCGCGTCAATTTGCTCAAGCGTTTGCCTTACCGGAAGTGATCCAAAAGCAAGTGGCTCTTTACCAGAGGTTGCTAGATGATGCATAAACCTCTTACTCTTTCTATCGTGACCGTTTGTTATAATAGCGCAAGAACTATTGAAGAAACGCTTTCTTCGGTTTTATCGCAAGATTATCCTCATGTCCAATATATTGTGGTGGACGGTGCTTCCACCGATGGCACGTTAGAGGTGTTAAAACGTTACGAAGATCGTATCCACACGATCATTTCTGAGCCTGATGAAGGGATTTATCATGCCATGAATAAAGGCATTTCACGTGCCACTGGCGATGTGGTTGGGTTGTTAAATGCCGATGATCTTTATGCCCATCCACGAGTGATTTCAGCCATTGCTGAAGCGTTTCATAATTCAGAGATCGATGCTTGTTATGGTGATTTGGTTTATTTTAAAGAAAATGATCCGAATAAAATTCATCGCTATTGGCGATCGAATGCTTTTATTCCTGGCTCTTTTGCTAAAGGCTGGTCGCCAGCACATCCCACCTTTTTTGTGCGCAAAGCTATTTATGATCGTTATGGCTTTTTTGATACGCGCTATAGTATGGGAAACGATATTGAATTAATGATGCGTTTTTTAGAAAAACATCGTATTAATAGTTTGTATTTAGGGATTGTGTTGGTGAAAATGCGATTAGGGGGGGTCTCTAATCAAAGCATTAAAAATATCATCGAGCAAAATAAAAATGTCGTCCAAGCAGCGCGTGATTTGGGTATTCCCATTTCAGTGTTGCAATTTATTGGGTGTAAATTGCTCAATCGAATATCCCAATTTATTTTAAGGCCAAGGAGTGAAAGTGATGAGGTCAAATAATCAACCATGTGTTTTAATCACCGGGGCGACAGGGTTTGTCGGCAAACATCTTTGTAATCATTTAATCGAAAAAGGCTTTCAAGTCAGAGCGGTGGGTAGAGCATTAAACGCTGAAATTTCTCATGCGCATTTTGATTATCGTCAAATAGAAAACATGGATGAAAATACCTGTTGGGATAATTTATTAGAAGGCGTCGAAGTGGTAGTACATCTGGGTGCCAGGGTGCATCAAATGAAAGATCAAGGCATGCAAGCCTTAGCGGAATATCAAGCGATTAATGTCAAAGGAACGCAACAGTTGGCACAAGCTGCTATCAAAAGTAATGTTAAGCGCTTTATTTATATGAGTACCATTAAAGTGAATGGCGAAAAAACCATTTGCACGCCATATCGGGCGGAAGATCAACCCCGTCCACAAGATGCTTATAGTTTATCCAAACTGCAAGGCGAGCAAATTTTACAAGAAGGATCACGTCGCAGTGGCATGGAGTGGGTGATTATTCGCCCGCCGTTAGTGTATGGTGCTTTTGTGAAAGGGAATTTCCGCCGGTTACTGAAATTAGCTAAAACCCGCTTGCCCTTGCCTTTTGCTACGGTTAAAAATCTGCGTAGTTTTGTCAGCATCGATAATTTATGTAGTTTTATTGAATGTTGTTTATTTCATCCCAATGCACATGGCGAAGTTTTTTTAGTTTCAGATAATCAAGATATATCCCTTGCCAAATTAATTAAAATATGTCGGCGCGCGCAGGGCAGGTGGCCCTTGCTTTTTCCGTTTCCGCTATTTTTATTAAAGTTTGCTGCCTTTTTAATTGGCAAAGGCAAGCAAATTAATCGCTTATTCGATTCCTTGCAAGTGAATATTGAAAAATCGATGCGGTTATTAAATTGGCAACCGATGTGTACCGTAGAAGAAGCCATTAAAAAGCTTTATATGGCAGAAGATCCCTGCGAAAAAAACGAAATCAAAAAAAAAGAAAAATCACCTAAAATTTGCCACATCAAAAAACAAGTGAAGTTGCGCGCTTAACGAGAGGTCGTTGCAGTGACATCAAAATGATGTTAACTTGCTGGTTAATTCAATTGAAGAGATCAAAGGCGGCACAATGGTAACTAGTTTGCAAACTAAGAAAAAATCTAACGCTGAAAAAATTGACGAAATTTTAACCTCATTGGTGTTTTATGCACCAGGGTTCTATTTTCTCTATTCCTATTTTGCCACTCACCCTTATATAGTTGGTTTTGGCTATAGTGCCTACATGATTTTTGCGACTATATTGACGAAGGTCCTATTCAAAGAACAGTATCCCAGTGCAGAAACGCAACAAGATAAAGATCTTATTCAAGCTTGTTTAGAAGGTGATGTCCCCAAAGCCCGCGCTGCACTCGAGAACAAAGCCGATCCTAATTGCAACGAAAAAGGCCAAACACCTTTGCATATTGTTTGTGAAGCAGGCAATGCTGCGTTGATTCGCCTTTTGCTGAGCCAAAAAGCGGATCCGAGGATCCTCGATAAAGACGGCATGTTGCCACTTAACATTTTAGCAAGGAAAGGGTTGCATGATTTGTTTGCAAGCTTTGCAGTAGCCAATGAAGGGCAATCTGGATCCATTTTTGATGCTTGTGCAAGATCGGTGGTGCCAGGGCTTTTTGGTGTTAATAAAACCCATAGAGGAATTGATATAGATAAACCAGCTTTGCCGGGCTTTACGCCTATGATGGAAGTATTAAATTCTGATTTGTCATTGAAGCAGCAGGAAACATGTATTCGTAAATTATTGGAATTGGGGGCAAGTCCAAATGTGAGATCTGTCTTTGCAGATCCAGAAGTCACCATGTGGATTGAAAATAAATCTGATCGGTTTAACTGCAATTCTTACATTATTGGTTCACCGTTTGCTTTTATCGCTATCAAATTTTGTGCTCGATTTGGTCACTTCAAAGAAGAGACAATTTTACCTACACTACAACAGTTACAACCCATCGGGTTAGCGCTAATCGAACACAATGCTAATCCAATGGCTGTTTTAGTTAAAGCCAAGAAAGATTCCAATGATAACCCTGTCACGACAAACATCATAGATTTTCTAAGGGGTAAAAAAGATCGTCTGCAACAACAGGTAACGAAATTAGCTGATCCTAATGGTTGGCGACTTATTAATATTGATGCATCATCGTATGAAGTCTTTTACGAGGCTGTTGAAGAAAGAGTAAGATTATTAAATAGAGAATTTAATCCAACAACATTAGCAGCTCGAACAACGGCTGATCAAATACAAGCAGCACTTTTGCAAGCTCAAATGGTGCAAAAATCCGGTGTGATAGACGATGCTTACGTGCAATTGGCAGATGCTTATTTAAATGCTAATCCTACGAATGCGGAAGGGTTAGATGCATTAGGGCAGCACATTACTATGCATGATGTAGGATGTAGTCATGTTCATAGCGCGTTAGCGCATTATTATTGCGGTTTGGTTGAAGCTGTCGATAAAAAAGACGTTGACACCATTAATGAATACCGAAGATCTTGTACTACGCATTGTCAACTTGGCTTAGCTTCACAAGAAAAAGAAAATAGTAGTAAAACGACTGCAAGGGACATGATGGATCTCTTACTCCCAAGATTATACAAAGATTGGACAGGTGAGCCTTCTGTGATAGGCCCAACCGATGAAGTTAAACCAAGTGAAAATATTCAAGCTTGGATGGCAAGTCGATTTATGAAAGGAGCAGAAGCACAAGCAAAATTAAAAAAAGCATCAAAGGCATCACACGCATCAAAGGGTTCAAAAGAAGCAGCAGCGACTTCAGAGCAAGCGGATGAAGTTCCTGCTCCGAGCGCTAATTTAGAACAGGCGGATGAAGTTCTTGCTCCGATCACCGAACCTCAATTGGTGAAGAGAGTTGCAGCAAAAAAATAAGGTGTCTTGATGTTAAAACGTGCTTTAGAAGCAGCACACCATTTTTGAATTCCTTGTATAGGCTTGGATAAATTTTCATTCAAAAATTTCAGATCTGTCTTCCCGGAATTTAGTCATGCTTAGCGAACTTGTGAGCTTAGCGTGACTTGATTTCCGGGATCCAGACCTTCATTTACTTGATTTATATGAAGAAATTATTTCATGATCTTATTATTTCTGGACCCCGGATATTAAGCGACACTAACGCTCGTAAACTCGCTAAGTGTCGCTAAATTCCGGGGAGACAGGCTCTCCGCTAAACTTGTCCCGCATTTAATGCGAGATCCCGGGAAGACCCTTTTTCTTAAAGGCTATAGCAGAGTGATGCTTCGCATCTTGCAGTGTAATGGGTATATAATATCTGTCTTACAGCTGTTTATATTAGGTTATCTATTTGGCTTATATTATTGATTTACAAAAGCTTTGGCATGATCGCTCCCAACTTAATGAAAATGCGGATCAAATCACCAAATCGGTTGCATTAGATCCTCGCTCGCGACTGGTTTCAGTCGTTGTGATTGCAAATGGTGATGAAAATCAACTCTTACATACTTTGCAATCGGTATTCGATCAAGTATTTATCCTTGAAGTCATTGTGGTTAACCGTGAAGGTTTTCCTGAAATCGATAGCATTATTGAAGAATTTGCGAATCACTCCCCGCGTTGCTCTAGTGTCACTGTCAAAAGAAATATCGGTTTAGCAGAAGCCTACAACGTGGGCGCCCAATATGCCTCAGGTCAGTATTTGTTGCTGTTAGAGGGCAGTTGCCGTTTACCCAACAACGCCGTACTAAAACTTATTTCCACTGGGATCCGTAAGACCGCGCCTTGGGTCATTGGTACCGCCGAAGGCGCCGATGATTCTCCTCTTAAAGTACTAAGCAGGCTAACAAATTTTTATTCGCAAGATCTGCATTTTCAACAAAAACTCCCTGAGGTCAGTGCAGTTGGAGGTGGGATTCATGTCCCTTGCATTGGTGGCGAATGTATTTTTATTCCTTCTCGTACCTTTATGGAATTAAGAGGATTAGACAAAAAATGCTTCGATGTAAATTTTCATCGAGATCTTTGTTTGCGTGTCCATTTAGCAGGTGGCGATGTCTATCAATTAGTAAACGTAAAAATTCGAGAAAAAATTCCTCATCCTCCTTCTCGTTTATCGCAGATTTTTCACCACGAATGGCGATCCTTTTTAGCGTGGTGTCATTTTTATCGCAAATATGTCGATAAAAGATCCAATCGTTTTTCCGTCGGGATTTTTTATGGTTTTTTTGCGCTCAGCTCTTTAGGTAAATCCCTTCTCCGCGGCTTTTCTTTTTTGCTAAAAAAGCTGACTAAATCCAGTGTGGGATCAGCGGATGAGAGACGATTTACCTAGCATTTAGATAGGTTTCTTGGTAAGATTCTAGCCCCACGGTGACCTTGTTGGTCCCTTCGCAATGATACATTATGAACCCCGCCAGGCCCGGAAGGGAGCAACGGTAGTAGTGGATTCATGTGCCGAGGTGTGGCTAGCAAGGTTGCCACCCATCCAAAATAAACATTGGGAAGGAACGTGGCTTACCAAGTATTAGCGCGCAAATGGCGACCCAAATCCTTTGCGAGTTTAAAGGGTCAAGAACAGATAACACGGGCGTTAACCAATGCAATCGCTCGTGGCAATCTTCATCATGCTTATCTTTTTACGGGAACGCGTGGAGTCGGAAAAACCACGATTGCCAGAATTTTAGCCAAAGCCCTCAATTGCGAAACCGGTGTCACGCCTACTCCGTGTGGACAATGCAACACTTGCGTGGCCATTGATGCTGGCAGATTTGTTGATCTTATCGAAGTTGATGCGGCTTCTCGCACCCGAGTCGAAGATACGCGCGAGTTACTCGAAAATGTACAATATTCGCCTGTACAAGGGCGCTATAAAATTTATTTGATCGATGAAGTACATATGTTGTCGGGCCATAGTTTTAATGCGTTGCTTAAAACGTTAGAAGAGCCGCCAGAGCATGTGATTTTTATTTTAGCAACGACCGATCCCGATCGCATTCCAGTGACAGTATTATCTCGTTGTTTGCGCTTTAGTTTAAAGGCATTATCGGTTGCAGATATTTTAACGCAGATCGAACAAATTTTAACCAGTGAAGCCATCGCCTTCGAAAAAGGCGCTGGTCAAATCATCGCACAACTTGCAGCAGGAAGCATGCGGGATGCTTTAAGTTTACTTGAGCAAGCCATTGCTTATTGTTCAGGAGCATTAAAAACGCAGGAAGTGGAAGATTTATTTGGATTAAGTTATCAACGCTTATTGCCGATGTTAATGCAGGCAATCTTGGCTCAAGAAATTAAAAATGGTTTGCAAATTAGCGCTCACATGTTGGAGCTAGGGGCAGACTTTGAGCAAGTCTTAGCGTCGATGTTACAAACATTGCATGCGATTGCGATTGCGCAAATGGTCCCCAGCGAACAGGACGATTTAGCCGCCTTTGCGATGATTGATCCTGCACTGTTAGAGTTGAAAAATAAAATCACACCAGAAGAAGTCCAATTGTTATACCAAATTGGTTTGTTAGGGCAACGCGATCTCAAATTTGCGCCCGATCAACGCACTGGTTTTGAAATGGTATTATTGCGGATGATCGCGTTTCGACCAGCGACAGCACAGCAAAGTGCGTACAACGTACCTGCAACGGTAACTGCAACGGCACCTACAACGGTAATTGCAACGGCACCTGCATCTTCACCTTCACCTTCACCTGCACCTGCATCTGCACCACCTGCACCTGCTGTAGAACAACCCGTCATTGCAAAAGGATCACAATCACAGCCACAGCCAGTTACTATAAATGCGTTAGAAAAAGAAAAAGTGGTTCAGCCTTCACAAAACAATCAAAAAGAAGAGGTTTTAGATTGGGCAAAAATTGCAGCAAAACTGGTGTTGACCGGGTATAGTAGTGCGTTAGTCAAACATTGTGTGATCTCAAAATGGGATGGTCAACAATTATTGCTGACTTTAGATGAATCGCAAAAAGCAGGTTTAACGCCTCAGCGCGAAATGCAAATTCAAGACGCGCTTAATCAGTATTTTGGTCGTCCCATTAAAGTCGCCATTAAAGTGGGGCAAGTCAAAGAAGCAACCCCTTCGATGCAGAAGGCAAAGGAAGTTAACGAGCGCCAAGCTCAGGTAAAACAAGCGGTTGAACAGGATAAAACTATCCAAAATATTCTTTCAACTTTTGAAGCAACGGTTGAAAAAATTACAACCGAAAATTAAAGAAAATTATTTAGTGGGGTGTAAAATGGATCAAAAAAATGATGACATGCAATCGATGATGGCTTCTTTTATGCAAAATGCCAAAAAGATGCAAGACAGTTTGCGTCAAGCCTATGAAGAGCTTAGTGAAAAAAACAAAGATCGCAGCGTGTTTGGCAAAGCAGGTGGCGATTTGGTAGTGGCGCAAGTCAATTTAAAAATGCAACTGGTAAACCTTGCTCTAAAACCTGAATTATTTAATGAAAAACCCGATGTGATTAGTCAATTAATTGTGGCGGCGGTGAATCAAGGGCTGTTTGAAGCGCAACAAACCGTTAAACAAGAAATGATGGAAATGACGAAGAAAGTGGGTTTACCGCAAGATATTCCAATGCCCTTTAAAGATGATAAAGAATAAGAGGATAAAACCTTGGCGTTTAGTCCATTAGTGAATCAGTTGATAGAGTCTTTGCGCGTGTTACCTGGCGTTGGGCCCAAAAGCGCACAACGCATGGCATTTTATTTGCTGGAACGTGATCGTGAGGGTGGGATGTTTTTATCCCAAATATTAGCTCAGGCAATTAAACAAGTGGGTAGGTGTGAACGTTGTCGCACGTTGTGCGAAAAAAAGCGTTGTACCATTTGTGAAAATAAAAATCGCGATCAAAATTTATTATGTATTGTTGAAGGGCCAGCCCATGTTGTTGCCATTGAGCAAACCGGTTATGATGGCTTGTATTTTGTGTTATCAGGGCATTTATCGCCCATTGATGGCATTGGGCCACAAGAAATTGGCATTGATGAATTGGCACGTTGTTTAAATCAAGAAACACTGCGTGAAGTAGTTTTAGCGACTAATTCGACGGTAGAAGGCGAAGCCACGGCATATTATATTGCAGATTTGGTGAAATCAAAGGGGATCCGAGCAACACGCATTGCACATGGTGTGCCGCTGGGAGGGGAACTGGATTACATTGACGGTGGGACGTTAGCGAAGGCGTTGGCAGATCGAACGTTAGTTTAGGCAAGGAGCATTTGACATGGCAGTAGCCGCAAAAGAAACCCGAGGCTTTGAAACAGAAGTTAAGCAACTTTTGCATTTAATGGTCCATTCGCTTTATAGCAATAAAGAAATCTTTTTACGTGAATTAATTTCTAACGCATCCGATGCCATCGATCGCCTTCGTTTCGAAGCAATTGCAAATCCTGATCTCTACGAAGGAAATATCGATCTCGCTATCCATATTGAATATGATCGTAAAGCCAAAACGATTACGGTAAAAGATAATGGCATTGGCATGTCACGAGACGACACTATCGCTCATTTAGGGACCATCGCGAAATCGGGAACGCAACAATTTTTAAATTCTCTCACTGGCGATCAAGTTAAGGATCGCAATTTAATCGGGCAATTTGGCGTGGGTTTTTATTCCAGCTTTATTATCGCAGACAAAGTTACGGTTAAGACCCGACGTGCTGGGTTGCCGCCTACCGAAGGCGTTTGTTGGGAATCAAGCGGTGAAGGGGAATATTCTGTCGAAACGATTGAGCAACCAGAACGTGGTACGTCCATTACATTACATCTTAAACCGACCGAAGAAGAATTTTTAGATGCTTTACGGCTGCGCCACATCGTGACGAAATATTCTGATCACATCAATGTGCCAGTGCGAATGGAAAAAGAAGAAGGTAAAGGCGTTGAAGAAGTCGTCAACCAAGTGAATGCCTTGTGGACTTTACCAAAAAGTGAAATTGATGATGCCGCGTATGGTGAGTTTTATAAACATATTGCCCATGATTTTGAAGATCCGCTTATTTGGGCGCACAATAAAGTCGAAGGGCGAGCAGAATATATCACTTTGCTTTATATTCCCGCGCGTGCACCTTTTGATTTATGGCAAGCCAATAAAACACGCGGGCTTAAGTTGTATGTTCGCCGAGTCTTTATCATGGATGATGCAGAGCAGTTTTTGCCAAATTACCTGCGCTTTGTGCGCGGGATCATCGACAGTAATGATTTACCGCTAAATATTTCTCGAGAAATCTTACAAAGCAATAAAATGGTCGATGCGATCCGTGCCTCGATCATCAAGCGTGTGTTAGCCATGTTAGCCGAACTTTCCCAATCCGATAGCGATAAATATACTGCGTTTTGGAGAGAATTTGGCCAAGTGCTTAAAGAAGGCCCGGCGGAAGATTTTGCCAATAAAGAAGCCATTGCCGCGCTGTTACGCTTTTCGTCCACTCATACCGATAGCGAAAAGCAAGAGGTTTCACTCGATGATTATATTTCACGAATGAAAGAGGGGCAGGAAAAAATTTATTATATTGCTGCTGATACCTTTAATTCAGCCAGACACAGCCCGCATTTAGAAATTTTCCGAGAGCAAGGGGTTGAGGTACTGCTGTTACATGATCGGATTGATGAATGGCTAATGTCGCATTTAACCGAATATCAGAAAAAGCATTTTCAATCCGCGGCGATGGGCGCATTAGAAAAATTTGATTTTGTGAAACCTGAACACAAAGAAGAAATTGAAAAACGCGAAAAAGAATTAATAGCCGATAAAGAAAATTTTAAAGAGATCATCACGAAAGTGAAAGAGGCTTTAGGGGATAAAGTCAGAGAAGTGCGTTTAACCGGCCGTTTAACCACTTCGCCTTCTTGTATTGTGGCAGAAGAAGGGCAAATGACCAGTCAAATGCAACGTCTTTTACGATCGGCAGGGCAATTTGTGAATATCAAGCCCATATTAGAGCTTAACCCGCATCATTTATTGGTGAAGCGATTAACAACCGAAACGAATCAAAAAAGTTTTGAAGATTTAAGTCAAATTTTATTGGATCAAGCCATTCTGGCTGAAGGTGGCCAGTTGGATGATCCTGCTACATTTGTGAAGCGATTTAATGAATTATTGCTTCATCTAGCGCAGAAAGGGAATGGGCGTGACAACTAAGGAGGACTTTAATCATGGAAATATGTGAAAGAAAATTCATGGTCCGTGCATTTATCGTGATCTATATGTTACTTTTATTGTCCGTAAATTTTGTAGGCGATCACTCCGAGCGGATGTTTTATTTTACCTACTCGATCGCGACGCCAATAATTCAATTTGCCTTTTGCGGGTTGATCGTGCTCACCGAAATATTGGGCATTCGTAAAACCCAGCATGTTTTACTCGCGACCACCATTATTCACTTGTTGGTCGGATTATTTGTGCATTTTGGTTTAGGGTGGAAGTTACCCAATTTTTGGATCTCCAACGATATCGAGCCATGGCGACAAGGCGCAGCCATATTAATGTTTGTGCTGTGTTATGTGTGCTGTGCACTCGCAATGGTTGGCCTTGCTGCTTGGTTAAAAGTGGTATTTGGGCGGCATTGGTTATTAGTACGAGTGGGGATCACGGTAGTGGTGGGCGTGATCGTTGATCTCTTGATGCTCTATCCGATTGTGTTATTTGTGACGCCGGATCACTACATGGCATTGTGGAAATTACTCGCTTTAGTTTCAATCAAACTGCCGCTTTGTATAGTAGAAGTGCCATTGACCTATCTCGTGATCTTAGCCTTTAAACGGAATCACAAATTTTTACCCAAAGCGAGGCTTGCTTAATTCTTGACCAATGCTGAAACATCGTATTTACCTCATTAAGACTGGTTGATAAACTAAAAATGAACAACACCAGATCTGAAGGAGGTAAATATGAGTTTATCTTTGGATCGGCTGAAAACAACAGCAGAATTTGATTATTATAAAGGTGTAACCCTACCTGATGGCAGGCCGGTGGTCACTATTCAAAGACGCCCAGGTGAAGGTGAGGGTGAATTTAAAGTAAGACAATTCACAGAACAACTCGCTTTAGCAGCTTTGTACAAAGGGGATGAAATAAAAAATAGAGGTGATGATTTATTTTCGTGGTTGTCAGATTTACAATTAATTGTAGACTTACTCAAGGAAAAAAAAGAAGCAAAGCGGCCAAATATTGTAAAATGCACCTTTGATCAGGCATTTGCTTATACCTTGGACGATACAACTAAAATCACTCGCAAAGAAGTTGAAAAAATGCGGGCTCGTTATGAAAAAGAATGTGCTGCAGCGAATGATGCTAAAAAAAGAGGCACTCTTGGCCCTCGTCGGTAGTGTAAAGTATATCTAAGCGGTATATCGCCGAGGGAAAACCGAACTGTCATTAACAAATATTCTTAAGCGCCGAGCGATGTCAGAGCATTATTAGATCTTGTAATAATGTTGTTTTCCCGGTGCCGGGTGGCCCATTTACAGAAAATAGGGTATGCTCATTAGAATGCTTATCTGGCCGGATTAAGAAAGGATGATCGTGTTTTAGGGTATTTGCTTGCTAATGCAAATGTCAATGCAACAGCAGAAGTTGTGGTCGAAGACAGTAAGAATAAACAAGTAAAAGTGGTCAAATACATACCTGAAAAAGTAACTAAATCTTTGTTGCAATATAAATTATATGATTGATCTATTCCCATTACACTTCAAGATGCGAAGCATTCTTGAAGTGTTCCCTTATATCACTTTTTAATTTGTAATAATTTAAATAGGGAAATTTGATGAGACAATTAAATGACAATGAAGTTTTGGTGGTAAATGGCGGGATCTTTAATTTTGCTGCCAGCGCTTTAATAGGATATGCAGTTTATGCCTTAAAAAAGGATTATCAAAATGAACCTAAAACCCTGCAGGGTGCTTTAACTGCTGCTGGTTTTGGGGGTGTTACGGGTGGGCTAGGTGGGTTAGCTGCAGAGGCTGCAGGAGGTGGTATGATTGGTTCCCTTGCGTGGAAGCCGGGATTTACTGCAATAAATATGGCAGGGCAAGCAATAGCGACCAAGAAGAAATGATGTTTGAGTTTTTAGTCGATGTATTAGCTACTTTTCTTGGGGGATATTTTTCTCAAAAAGCTACCACAGGAAAAATAACGAGCGCAAAGTATTTTTTTAGTATTTTTTTTCTAATACTTTTTTCTTATATTCTTTATGTTTTTATTTACTATTTAATATCGGGTCAATTTTATTTAACAGTCAAAAAGATTTTATTTGCTTTTTTAGTGGCTATTCTTGTTGCTTCGTTTCTTTATGTTGGCTTAAAAATATATTTAGGTTATAAAAAGCAAAGTTAATGCGATTGCATTTCATAGCATCCAGGATATTAATTTATTATAACTTTGCCTGCTATGGTTGTTTGCACACCTCGGGCCATACGGTTATCCCAAGCTGTTGCACTTCGCATTCTGACAAATCTGAAACTTAGACAAATTTAGCCCATACACCAAACGGATCTCCAAAATAAATGTGAGTTGAGTAATTGGCAGATCGGCAAATAAAAATTTATTTTTATTTGCCCGTCACTTTACCCCACCACTGCCACAAAAACGGCGGCGCGCAAAAAACAATAATGCCACTCAATAACAACAGCATGTAAGTTTTTTCTTCAATAAATTGATATTCTTCCGGCGGTAAAAACCCTAAGAAAAAGGCAATCACACAAAACGCTGAGCCACAGCCGCCCACAATCCAGACACCCATTTTGCCACCCGGGATTTGATATAATCTGGGTGTGTTGGGTTGTGAGTAACGTAATTTAATCACACTAAAAAATATCATGAGATACATTAGCAAAATAAGCTGTGCTGCCTGCGTTTGAAATATCCAATAAAAATGATTGATGGTGGGAATAAATAAATTCATGCTAATTAAAATCGTGCCAATGAACCCTTGTAGCAATAAAATCGCAACCGGGGAACCTCTGCGATTAGTGCGTTGGGTAAACTTGGGTAAATTATCGTTAAGCGCGCTTACCAGTAAGCCTTTGCTTGGGCCAATAATCCAAGTGTTCAGTAACGCTAATCCCCCAAAAACCGAAAATAAAGCAAAAACTGGGATTGCCCAGGGAATATGTAAAAAAGAAAAGAATTCACTCATGGCTTGCATCATGCCAGCAGAGAGATGCATATCTTCTTTTGGGATCACGATGGCAATGGCCAAAGCGCCAAGCAAATAAATCACAATAATAATCAATGCTGAAATAAAAGTGGCGATGGGAAAGGTGCGTTTGGGATCTTTAGTATCTTGTACATAAAATGCAGCAACTTCAATTCCGGCAAAGCCAAGCGCGATAGCCGTGAAATAAGCAAGGGAAGAAAGCGAAGAAAAGTCAGGGAAAAATGAGGCACTATTCATTTGTATTTGTATGGGCTGCCCCGAAGCCAGCCAGTAACCACCCAATCCAATGATCGCAAAACCTGGAATGATACTTCCGGCAATAATGCCTAAGGTACTAAACCAGCCAGAGGTTTTTGTTCCCAAAAAGTTCAAAAATGTTCCTGACCATAGGATCGTCACCATTGCAAAAAACATAAAATAGCGGTGCGAAACTAAATTAGGATCCACAATGTAGGCGATGCTTGAAGCAATAAAAGAAAGAACCGTGGGTAACCAGACCACGCTTTCGATCCATTCCAGCCAAACGGCCAAGGCGCCGGATTTATCACCAAAGGCTTCTTTGACCCAGGCATAGACGCCACCATTTTTAGGCCAGCCCGAGGCCAACTCAGCACAACTCAACGCAACCGGAATAAAAAAGAGCAAGGCTGCTAAAGTTAATATAAAGACAATGGAAAACCCATTTTTAGCGAGCGTAGGCAGATTTCTTAAGGCAATAATGGCGGAAACACTGATCATGGATAAAGTAAAAATGCCAAGTACTCTTGGTGAGCGATTGTTGGTTGGATTCACGCGAGACACCCTTGTAGTTATGCCTATGGTCGAGGTTAAAGGGGACTATATTAGCACATCGTTTGCAAGGGCTGGTAAGGGGTCAGCAATTCTCGGTGAACACTAGGAAATTACCAAAGATGAACGACGATGGGGGATTATCAAGGGGGAGAATCGACATTCTCCCCCTTGATTGCAAGCACAAGCTTGGCTTGTGCGCAGCATTAAAACAAGGAAGCAATTCTCACCGAGAATTGCTGGTAAGGGGTAAACCATGGAAGAAGTGTTGATAGTTGGGGCAGGAAAAATAGGCAGTTTAGTGGCGACATTGCTTGCATTGACCAGTGATTATCACGTCCATATTGCGGATATCAAGCCAGAGGCCAACGATTTAATTGAAATTATAGACGGTGTTAGTCGCATAAGGTATATTGCGCTTGATTTGATGGATCCCTCGGCAAAAACGACCTTGGCTACTTACGTTAAACAAAATGGCATCACAACGGTGATTTCGTGCTTACCCTATTTTTGTAATGTTACCATCGCGGAGTTGGCCAACGAATGTCATCTTAATTATTTTGATTTAACCGAAGATGCAGGCAATGCCCAAAAAATCAGACTCATTGGAATAAATGCTGAGAAGAGTTTTGTACCGCAATGTGGTTTAGCGCCTGGTTTTATTAGTATTGCTGCCAATGATTTGATGAAACATTTTGATCAAGTCGATACCGTATTAATGCGCGTTGGGGCGTTGCCGGTTTACCCCAACAATGCGCTCAAATATTCTTTGACTTGGTCAACGGATGGATTAATCAATGAATATGGCAATAATTGTTATGCCATTGTGAATGGCAGAGAAGTGATTTTACAACCTTTAGAAGGACTAGAAACCATTCAAATTGATGGATTACTTTATGAAGCATTTAATACTTCTGGGGGCGTCGGAACTTTAGCGGATACCTACGATGGTAGAGTCAATATCATGAATTATAAAACGTTACGTTATCCAGGACATTGCCAAAATATGCGATTTTTAATGAGTGATTTGAAATTAAATCAAGATCGCGCAACACTCAAGAAAATCCTCGAAAATGCGCTTTCTAAAACCAATCAAGATGTCGTGATTATTTATGTTGCCGTAAAAGGATACCAGCCTGAGCATGATGAAATGATAGAGGAAACTTACGTCAAAAAAATCTACCCCAAAATTATTGCCGGTAAGATTTGGTCGGCAATTCAAATAACGACGGCTTCGAGTGTTTGTGCGGTGGTCGACATTGTTTTAAAAAATCCAACTATTTACCAGGGTTTGGTACTGCAAGAGTCGATCACCTTGAAAGATTTTCTGTCCAATCGGTTTGGACTACATTATTTATGAGGTAAAAATGGATTTTTTAAAGAACCTACATGTTGAAGAAAAAAATAGCGGTGCAAGCATCGGTGATGGTGGATGGTTACCCTACAATGAAAACACTAAACCTATCATTTCAATTAACCCAAACACCGGAACAGAAATTGGCAGAATATTGGGTTGCACCCCATTACAGTATGAGCAGATTGTCGCAAACTCTTATGCCACTTTTTTGCAATGGCGGCAAGTACCTGCGCCCAAACGCGGAGAATTGATTTATTTGCTGGGAACTTTATTGCGTGAACATAAAGAAGATCTTGGCACGTTAGTGGCTTATGAAACGGGGAAAAGTAAAAGTGAAGGTTTAGGCGAAGTGCAAGAAATGATCGATATGGCCGATCTCGCCGTTGGCCAATCACGAATGTTGTATGGATCCACCATGCACTCTGAACGAAGTCAGCATCGCATGTACGAGCAATGGCATCCGCTTGGGATCACGGGAGTGATTTCTGCTTTTAATTTTCCGGTAGCGGTGTGGTCGTGGAATGCTTTTATCGCAGCGATTTGTGGCAATACCGTGATCTGGAAACCGTCTTCGAAAACCCCCTTATGTGCAGTTGCGGTGCAAAATCTGTGCAATCATGCGATGCATGAATTAGGTTATGAAGGCGTTTTTTCACTTATTATTCCTTCGGATCATACAGTAGCTGAAATGTTTCTGGCCGATAAACGCATTCCACTTATTTCGTTTACGGGATCCTGCGCGGTTGGCCAACATGTTAATGAGGTTGTTGCAAATCGAATGGGGCGGGTGATCCTGGAATTAGGCGGCAATAATGCGATTATTGTGGATGAAACTGCGGATCTTTCGCTTGCCATTCCTGCCATTGTGTTTGGTGCGGTCGGCACCGCAGGGCAACGATGCACTTCTACGCGCCGATTATTTGTCCACAAATCGAAGTTTGATGAAGTAATTTCTCGCTTAGTGAATGCCTATCAGCAGATCAGCATTGGCGATCCATTAGATCCCAAAAATCAAATGGGGCCATTAATCGACCAATTTGCCGTTAGAAACTACGCAAAAGCCGTTGATGAGCTCAAGAGTTTGGGTGCCGAAATAGTGTTTGGGGGCAACGTACTAAATCAAGCGGGATATTTTGTTGAACCCACTTTAGTAAAAGCGAAAAATGAATGGCCAATTGTGCAACGTGAAACCTTCGCACCCATTTTATATCTTATCCCTTTTGAAAAAATCAGCGATGCCATTGCGATGCAAAATGCAGTATCGCAAGGGTTATCCTCAAGTTTATTTACCAATTCGCTGCAAAATAGTGAATATTATTTATCAGTAGCGGGTAGTGATTGTGGAATTGCGAATATTAATATTGGCACTTCGGGTGCAGAAATTGGTGGGGCGTTTGGGGGCGAAAAAGCAACGGGTGGTGGACGCGAAGCAGGATCAGATGCGTGGAAAGCTTACATGCGCCGGCAAACGAATACCATTAATTGGGGGAAGACGTTGCCGTTAGCGCAGGGGATTAAATTTTACGTTCCTTAAGGGATGAAATTAATCTATAGCGTTTCAGAAAAAGTCTAACAGACATTAATGCCCCCTGATTAGGGGGCATAGATTTTAAGCTTTCTTCTTTTTGGAAGTTGCGCTTGAGCCTGAAAACATATTCGAAACGGAACTTGAAAATGAATCCCAATAGCTTTCTTTTCCTTTTTGGTTTGATTCAGAAAGTTTCTTACCTGCAATACCACCAGACAATATAAGAGTAACATCCAAGCCAGTTTTATAGGGTTCTGGAATAGGCGTGATATGTTGCATGGCAGTGCTTATTGCAAAACCACTAGAACTACCCAAGACTGTTTCTTGGTTCGGAACGAAACGACTACCGCGATTTTTTAAGCTTTCAAGCCCATTACTAGCTTTATTATAGAGCCATCTGCACAAACGACTAATTCCATCGATGGCAGCTACACCTAGTCGGTAAAGGGGATCTAATAAAAGCACGGTAATCGCGGCTAAAACGCCGACAATAAATGGGGATGCTATTTTAGCGGTAGGATTATGGGGCGCTAAAGTGTCTACTATAGGTTGTATTAATCCTGGGTATCGCGTTGCTATGGAGGTGCCAAGTAGGAAACCAGTTAATAGTTTTGTTTTTGTGCCTGCGGCCATGGATAACTCCTTATTTTGTAAGTCAATAGACTTATTTTCATTACATGTTAATTAACTAAAATCTGAATTAAGGGTATCAACTTGAGAAATAAAATGCAACCTATAGAGCAAAAAAGCAAAGAACCGCCAGCGACGTAGCGTGTGCTCACACCCTACGTTCTGGCAGCAAAGGTATTAAGAATGCATTAAGAAAAAGTATACTTAATGCCTGCTAACACCGAAGTTGCACCCGGAACCGACAATGAAAAATCTGAACGTGAATTTCTGTCGAATTCATGGTTTAAAGAAACGTTTAAATTGACATTATTGGTAACATTATAACCTGCACCGATCACGGCTTTAGGTACATATTTCTCGTTTGATACGGAACCCGATACATTTACACCCCAAGGATTAGAGATCCGCGCTTCAACTTTTTCGCTAACATAAGCAACACCTGCTTTGGCAAATAGATCGAAACGTTCGGTTGCATAAAAATCAACAACACCTAATAGATCAGCACTCCATCGTTTATAATCCACATCAATATGATTATTCCAGAAATCAACCGTATCAAGGTTTTTATCGCTATTAATTGTGAAGCCGGTTTCTAAGCCCATCTTTAAGCAGTTATTTATATCCCATAAATAACCTGCGGCAACACGCCCACTGGCTGCGTATTGGTCATCGTTATCAAAAAGATTTTTAAAAATAGCATTGTTGCCATAACCAACAACACCAAGTTGCCCGCTGATATATGGGGCACTATAAGCAGTGCTAGAAACAAGAATCAAAGGTAAGAGTAAAGAAATTTTGTTAGTTTTTTTCATACTGCACCAGTTAATTTTCCTACTTTATTTTTACTACATAATATCATTCAGTATTGCGAATGATGCGAAGGATCTTAATTTGTTTATTCTCTAGTTTCAACAGGAATATTTTAATTTATTTTTGATAATGTGTGATATTACCCGTAATATTTGAAATGATTTTAATTTATAAAGAAAATATCAATATTTTTC
>JBIOEB010000005.1:0-36464 GCA_044445585.1 Candidatus Berkiellales bacterium | reverse complement strand
TTTCCCGCTTCGAGGTGAATTATCGATAAAACAACCAGATGGCTCGCTCTCAAATCATGCTGGCCCACCTCCTCCAGGACAAATTTGGGTGGATGAAAATTTAAGGGCGCGTTTAGAGCTTCAAAATCAGCAAAGTGTCACGCTAGGGAATGCCACATTGAAACTGGGTGGCATCATCCTAACGCACCCTGTTGCAACTTCTGATACTAGCGTGTTAGCGCCAAGCCTTTATGCCAATATCAAAGATTTATCTGCTATGGGAGTGCTACAACCGGGAAGTCGTGCGATGTATCGTTTGCTATTAGCCGGCACGCAAAAACAACTTGCAGCGTTTGAGATGCATTTTAAAAATGCTGCTTCAGATCTGCATTGGATTACGCCGAAATCGGGGCGTCAAGCACTTAGCAAACCTTTTCAAACTATCGAGCGATATCTTGCGGTGATAATATTAATACAAGTGTTATTAGCAAGTATTGCCATTGCTTTATCTGCGCACCAATATAGTATTCGTCAACAAAAGATGGTGGCGTTGTGGCGCTGTCTGGGCGCGACAGCCCGCACGATAGTGGGTTGTCATTTTCTTTCGATATTATTGTTAACTTCAGTCTGTATCATCGCCAGTGTTAGTTTAGGTTATATTATCGCACATTTAGGATTGCGATATGGGCAAGCATTGGGTGCATTTGGCGTAACCGAAATTAATTTTGGCATCAATGCAGCTTATTTAGGAACCCTGACGGGGTTGTTAATCATCATTGGATTTGCATTGCCGCCTATATTAACTTTACGAAAAATATCCCCTCGTCAAATCCTTCAGGAAACGCTTTCTTTTGAGCCAAAGATGAGTCTGGTTAGCTATTTGCTTGCACTATTTGCATTAGGTGGTGTGTTGATATTTTATCTGGGTGAATTTGATTTGGCATTAAGATTGGGCGCACAAATTGTGATCATGGGCGTTTTAGCTTATGTGATTGCAGGTGGGATATGGTCATTGTTAATTCCACTCGGTAAAAAAGGCTCTTTAACCTGGCGTTTTGGCATTGCCTATTTAGTTCGGCATAGATGGCAGGCTATCACACAATGGTTGGTTTTTACTTTGGTGTTGCTATTATTGTTGTTGGTGCAAATCATTCAAAAAGATTTTCTGCGTTTATGGCAAGAAGAATTACCAGCAAACACGCCGAATTATTTTTTAGTGAATATTCAATCCGAACAAGTGCAATCTTTAAAGCAATGGTTTGAAGATCACGGGGTGAAAGATGTCGTTTTTTACCCGGTGGTGCGCGCACGGTTGAGTGCCATCAATGGGATTGATGTAGATGATTCCCGCAATCGCAAACTCGCTAGAGGTTTGCAGCGGCCCATTAATTTAACCTGGAATGATAAAGTCAACGCCGGCCATGATCAACCGCTGATTTCGGTCGAGGAAGGATTTGCACAAAGGCAGTCTCTAACGTTAGGTGATACCATTCAGTTTCAAATTGCCGAGCAAAACATCACGGGTAAAATCAGTGAATTTCGTCAGGTTAATTGGGAATCGTTTAAGCCTAATTTTTTTGTGATCTTTGGCCCTGGCGTATTAGAAACATTCCCCCATTCTTATATCACTAGCGTTTATTTGCCACCCAAAGATCAATCCATGCTAACAGAATTAGCAAAACAATATGTTGAGATATCTATTATTGATATTGGGGCTTTATTGCAAAAGATGCGCGACCTAGTTGCTAAATTATCAGGCGCCTTGAATGGTTTATTTATTTTATTATTGATGTTGGGGATCTTAATACTTTATTCAAATTTACTTTCTACTTTGAAAGAACGATTGCATGAAAGTGCGATGATGAGAATTTTGGGCGCCAATCGACGAGTGATCATTAACATGCTGCTCGTTGAATTTGGTGTATTGGGCGCGTTATCGGGAGGGGTTGCTAGCCTGATGGCTCTCGTGATTGCCCATGATTTAGCCCATCAATTCTTTTCAATACCTTTCTCTTTTAGCGCAAAGTGGGTAGGTGTGGGGCTTTTAATGGGAACGGGAGTGATCACCCTTTGTGGATTAATTGGGGCAAATAAGGTGATCCGGGTTTCGCCATTACATTTGTTACGACATACGGAGTGACCCTTTAAGGTCCTAATTTGTGATCTTAAACGCTAATAATTAAATTTTGAAGGTCGGGAATAACAAGCTGCTGCAATTCGCATTCTGATAAATCTGAAACTTAGACAAATTTAGCTCATACACAAGATGGGTCTCCAAAAAACGTGAGTTGAGCAATTGGTAGATCGGCAAGTAAAAACTTTTGGCGTGCCCACTTTGGGATAACATAAACAATAAGGAGGTAAGGAGCCATGAGATCCGAAAGAAAAACCGAAACCCTAGAGGTAAAGAGTAGGGTACGGCCAGCTTTAAAACGTGACGCCGAAAGAGTATTTAAGCGTTACAATTTGAGCACTAGTCAAGCGATTAATCTTTTTTTTCATGCTGTGGCTGAATCTAAGAGCTTAATTTTAAATTTAAGAATGCCAAACAAAGAAACCATTGAAGTAATGAAAGAGTTAAAAAATGGAGTTGGTCTGAAAAAATTTAATAGTGCTCAAGAAATGTTAGACGATTTGCATTCTGACGACATTGAGGAATAAGCGTGCTTAAGCATAGTAGAGAGTGTTCATTGAACCGTGTCAGTCTGAAGTAAATAAGCTGACGTTTTTAGAATGTTGGCTTTTATTGCTTTTTATTTATGAAAGCTAGAATAATTTTTTAAAATATCACCCATTAAGAATCCTACATTTTTTAGCCACGATAGTGGCCTAGGAATTTAGCCCCACGTGAGGTCTCGAGCCGTTAGGCGAGTAGACCGAAACGTGGGGTAAGCCCACCCCACCACCAAGCTGCGGCAGCAGCGCAGGAAATCCTACGCTGCTGCCGCAGCTTGAGATTTTTTTGTGTACTCATCCCCACGTTTCGGCGCTAAGAAGCGCCTTACGCGGGGCTAAATTCCAGGCCACTGCCGTGGCGACTGCTACGGCTATTTTAGCGCAAGGCTTGATCTACCTTCAAAATGAAGATCCAATTGTCCTGCGGATAGGCATAATGGTTCAAGAAGGGTTTTCTTTGTTACGAAACTCTTTTGGTTCATATGTATTTTAACTCCAGAAAAGGAGATTTTATTAACAGATTTCCGGTGATTGACGAAATTAACCCTTAAAACTAATTATATTTCTGGGTGCCAGGAAATAAATTTGGATTTTAATATTTACCGTGGCGTAATAATCTCAATCCCAAATTTCTTTGCAATTAACACTTTATCTGCTCCTCTCACAGCAAATAAACCATTTGTCACCACACCAGCAATATTATTAATTGCTTGCTCTAAAGCAATGGGTTGAAGAATATTTAAATTGTGAACATCTAATATTTGATTGCCGTAATCGCTAACGAAGCCTTCGCGATAAACCGGATCGCCACCCAACTTGACTAGTTCGCGCGCAACATGGCTTCTTGCCATAGGAATGACCTCAACCGGCAAAGGAAATTCACCTAATTGAGTGATGTATTTGCTTTCGTCGATAATGCAAATAAATTTTTTGGCAACGGCAGCGATAATTTTTTCGCCTGTGAGTGCGCCGCCACCGCCTTTAATTAATTGGCAGTGATGATTACATTCGTCGGCGCCGTCAACATAGTAACTGATGGGCCCTTCATTGATATCAACGACAGGGATCCCATGGGCTTTTAAGCGTTTTGCGGTTTCTTTTGAACTTGCCACTGTTCCGATCATTTTACTTTTATGCTCGGCAAGCGCATCAATAAAATAATTGACCGTGCTGCCTGTTCCTACCCCAATAATAGTTTCTAGTTCAATTTCTTTAATCGCAGCCCGTGCAGCGGTTTTCTTGAGTTCATCTTGGGTAGCCATGGATCATCCTTTTATAGAGTTAGCGGTATATAATTTCGGCGAATTTATTCATATCTTAAGCACTATATTTTTTTGCAGCAGAAAGAATTGCTTGCCATTGTTGTGACGTGATCGGTATAACCGATAAGCGATTCCCCTTTTGAATAAGAGCTAATGATCCCAGATGTGAAAGCTCCTTGATCGCGCTTAAAGGGAAAGGGGGATCTAACTGTTCTTTAAATTTCACATCGACCATAAACCAACGAGGATGATCACGAGAAGTTTTAGGATCGTAATAAGGGGAGGCAGGGTTAAATGCGCTTGGATCCGGGTAACCCGCCCGAGTGATTTGAACGATGCCTACAATCGCTGGCACTTTACAGCTGGAGTGGTAAAAAAAAGCTAAATCTCCCACTTTCATTCCATCGCGTAGAAAATTTCTGGCTTTGTAATTGCGCACGCCTTCCCATGAGGTCGTTTGGTTCTTTGCGCGGCATAAATCATCGATGCTAAAGGTGCTGGGCTCGGTTTTGAGTAGCCAATATTGTTTTTTCACTTTATTATTAACTTAAGCCATTTTCGAGTTGTATCAGTTTATGGAAAATCTGAAGAAAAGTAAAAGAGGGGTATAATGGTTCGACGATTCGATTTGATGTTGTTATTAGCGATCGTGGTGAGTTTTGGCTTAGTTGCCAGTAGTTATTGGATGCTTCACCCGGGATTTTAAGAAATAGAGTACACCGTATTTTCGGTGACGATCTCATCTAGTAAGACATCAAAATTAGCGCGCGGAACATTGTTAATGCGCTGAAAATCATAAGCCAAGCCCACTAAGCGTGGTTTGCCCCCAAGGGGTTTTCCGGCAGAGGGTTTGGTAAAGCTATGTTTAAATGCAAATGTCACATCATAATATCCTTTTCCCATTCCCAGACGATGCCCTTTGAGATCAAAAGCCACTAATGGCACCAGGACTAAATCGAGCGCTTGGGGGGCAATGATTTTGGTAAAAGGTGGCGTGGGCTCTAAAATTCCAAATTTATTTTTGGTTAAGGGTGTTGCCAAATCAACGTTAACAAATTTGAGATGTCGATCAGTCAATACAGGCAAGTAACAAGTTTTATGCAAGGCAAGAGCTTGTTTTAAAATGAGTGTGGTTGAGACTTCGCCTGCGAAAGCAAAATAAAGGGCAATGTTTTGTGCTTGGCGAAAATAACTTTGCTGAAACAGCAAATGGGCAATTCGTTTGGAATAGTTAAGTTGTAAGCTAGGGGACAGTTGACGTCGTTTTGCTTGTAATGATTGGCGTAGTTGTTGTTTTAACCATTTCACTAATAATTATCCTAGAAGCTGTCTCAAAAATGTTCTTAAGCCCTATTTTTGAGACAGCTTCGAGCGTTGTGATAAGGTGGCCTTCCTCCAACTTGCCGCTGCACTCTGATGCCTTGAACCCTTTAAGTTCAAGTGGGCCCCTCAGCGTCGTTTCAGGCTTCCCACTCGCGGTGGACTTGCTCAACAACGACTACACTCTGGTTCCCTATCTGTTGATATCGGTACAAAGACAAATAAGCACTGGCGAACAAGCCAGGGGAAAGCCAATTTTAAGTAATTTTTTCTAAGTTATCTGTTTCTTGCAATGAAGATTTTTTACTTTCGACCGTGGTTGTTGGATGATTTTGTCCAATGACATGATCGATTTTATCTTGCAGCACTTTTATTCTTTCACTAAATTCTTCTTCAGCAACAACATGCTTGCTTTTTAATTTGAGTAATTCATGAGCAATATTTAATGCTGCCATCACTGCAATGCGTTCTGCTCCAATCACCCGCCCTGTTTTTCGAATAAATTGCATTTGTTCATCAAGATACTGCGCAGCATCACTTAAAGCTGCTTCTTGATGTTTGGTACAAGAAACACGATACTCTTTTTCTAGTATTCTAACACAGATACCTTTTTCGCCAATACTCATTGGGCTCATGCTCCGGTAATAAAAAAACTTGATAATGTAATTATCATAGGGAGAGGTGCGTGTGGGGTCAACATATACTCTTCCCAGGACGGCACAGCAAAATCCCTCTGCGCTACGCGCGGTCTCCCTTTTTCAAAGGGAGACTAATGTCGCTTCGCGACAGTTCCTTTTCCCCTACAAGCTTTTGTAGCTTTCGCCCTTTCACCTCCTCATGTTATACACTCCGGGGGCTCAGGGGCAAAAAGTAAAGTGGTTTGAGTATATTTATGATAGGCTAAGAAATAATATATTTTTTAGCAGATAGGTGAATGTGCGTGCCTACAAATGAGCCGAAAATGCCTGATTATGAGACATTAGACAACTTATTAATCATGGTAAATACACCGTTTTCGCCCGCTTATATTCATGGAATGATGATGGGATTATTAAGCATCAAGCAACCACCTTATTCACAAAGTTGGGAGCAGTTACAACAAGAAATTCCTTTTTTACAAGAGAAAAAGCATATTGCTTATAAGTCATTTAACACATTATTCAATTTGACAGCATCTTCTTTAGATCAAAATACTGGCAGAATAGAGTTGATGTTGCCAGACATCGACGAACCACTTTCGATACGCCTGAAAGCCTTAGGAGAATGGTGTGAAGGTTATCTTGTCGGCATTAAAATCACTGGCATCCCCTTTGAGGAGCTGCTTGAGATCCCCATTGTCAAAGAAGTATTAACCGATTTAGTGCAAATCCAAGAGCTTTCGCCGCTAGCATTGGGATCAGAAGAAAATGAAAAAAATTATGTTGAACTCGTTGAGTTTGTCAATGTGAGTGTATTATTAATACATACCCAATACGCTTCTACTCTTTCTAAAAAAATAGGTTTTCGTTCAGAACAAATACACTAAAGGAATAGTTATGATTACCCTTTCTCATTTTCAAGCACGGCGTCAAAAAGTGTTTGAACAAATGACAGACAATAGCATGGCGGTGTTGTTTGCAGCGCCTATGCAATATCGAAATAGTGATACTGAACAACCTTATCGTCAAGATAGCCATTTTTATTATTTAACCGGTTTTGATGAAAGTGCAGCCATTGCCGTGTTGCTTAAAAAAGGAGCGCAATGTCGTTTTATTCTTTTTTGTCAAGATAAAGATCCGACAGCCGAAATGTGGACAGGATCGCGTGTTGGTGTCAACGGGGCAAAAGAGTATGGCGCGGATCTAGCCTATCCCATTGGTGAAACTCCAAAACGGTTTCCGGAATTATTGCTTGATATTGAAAACCTTTATTATTTAGTCAATGCAGCTCCCCATTTGGATCAAAAATTATTTTCTTGGCTTAAAAATGTGCCAAAAAAATCGCGCTCTTCATCAAACACCCCTCATAAATTTATTGATCTCAGTGCAATCTTAAATGAAATGCGGTTGATTAAATCAACTGAAGAAATCACCCTGATGCGTCGTGCAGCAGAAATTTCGGTATCAGCACATATTGCCGCCATGCAAAATTGTAAACCCGGGATGAATGAATACAACTTAGAAGCAATTTTACTTCATGAATTTTATCGCATGGGGAGTCGTCATGTGGCTTATTCCTCGATCGTGGCCGCGGGGAACAATGCTTGCACTTTGCATTATACGCGTAATCAAGATCTTCTAAAAGATAAACAGCTGGTATTGATAGATGCTGGGGCTGAATTTGAAAATTATGCAGCAGATATCACCCGAACTTTTCCCATCAACGGTAAATTTACATCCGATCAACAAGCAATTTATGAATTGGTGTTGGCTTCGCAGACGGCAGCAATCGACTTGGTGGCGCCTGGCGTTAAGTGGGAAGAAATTCAACAAAAAATCATTCAAGTATTGGTTGCAGGCTTAATTGATTTAAAAATTTTAAAAGGTAACCTTCAAGATTTAATTGATCAAAAAGCGTATGAGCCATTTTATATGCACAATAGTGGCCATTGGTTGGGCATGGATGTACATGATGTCGGTGATTATAAAGTGAAAGGGCAAAGTCGGCCATTAGTGCCGGGGATGGTGTTTACCATTGAGCCTGGGCTTTATTTTGCTGAAAATAATGCGCATGTTCCTGAAAAATGGCGTGGCATTGGCGTCAGGATCGAAGATGATATTCTCACCACTTCTACTGGTAAAGAAGTGCTAACAAATCATGCGCCCAAAAAAGTCAATGCAATTGAGGAGCTCATGCGAAAGGGTAATATTTCATGACAGTGGATTGCGTCATTGTTGGGGGCGGTGCTGTTGGCGCAAGCTTAGCATTGGCTTTAGCGCAGCTAAATTATAAAGTCACTTTATTAGAAAAAAACAAACCTGCTTTACCACCAGAAGATTTTCATGCTCGTACGCTGGGGCTTTCGTATGCGAGTCATTACATTTATGATGTGCTGGGTATTTGGGATCAATTAAAAAATAGAGCCATCCCCATTCAAGAAGTGTGTGTTTCGGTAAAAGGGAAGTTTGGATCGGCCCGCTTAACCCATTTAGATCATCAGGCCCCTGCATTAGGATATGTTATCGGTTGCTCGGATCTTGAAAGTGCTTTATATCAGCAATTAGCAAAATCAGAAAATGTTCATATTTATCGCGGCGCAGAAATTGCCGAGTGTTTTTCTTATCCAGATCATTGGGATTTATTAATCACTCACAATGCCAACAGCGAAAAAATAACTTGCCGATTGCTGGTGGCAGCCGATGGTACCACTTCGCATTTGCGTCAAGCGCAAGGGATCCCAACCCAAAAAATAAGTTATGATCATTGGGCGATGATCTCGAATGTTAAAATAGCAAATTTTCCTAAAGGCGTAGCTGTTGAACGCTTTTTAAAAGAGGGCGCGATTGCTTTATTACCTTGGCAGCAAAACTTTGCGACCTGTGTGTGGACAATTAAAAGTGAGTTGAAAGAAGCATTAAGTGCTTTATCGCCAGAAGAATATATGGCAGAGTGTCAAAAGCAATTAGGACAACGCTTTGGAACCATCGTTGAAATGGGCCAACGAGGGTGTCTTTCTTTAGACATGATATTGGCGATCCGGCAATCTAGCCCACGGTTTTTATTATTGGGAAATGCTGCGCATAGTTTGCATCCTATTGCGGCGCAAGGGTTAAATTTAAGTTTGCGTGATATTTGGCAACTCAGAAAACAAGCCTTAAAATACCAACCTAATTTTGGTGATTTAGGAAATAGCGAATTTTTAAAAGAATATTTGGCTGCGCGTAAATGCGATCAAGCCCGCGTCGTGTTTGCAACAGATAAAATGGCGCGTTTTATGTCGGGTGGGCCCTTACCTTCTTGGTTGCGTGCCTTGGGCGTTACCTTGTTTGATTGTTTGCATCCGATTAAAAATAAATTTACTCGTTACAGTATGGGATTAATGTGATGATAGAAGTTGTCATCATCGGCGCAGGGATTGTCGGATTATCGACCGCACTGGCATTAGCTCAAGCAGGTTTTAGCGTCACGATTGTCGAAACGCGTCCTCATCCCGAAGTCATCATGCCAAACGCTTCAGAGCCTTTTGATATCAAAGTGGTTGCCATCTCACGTTCAAGTCAACAGTTTTTTAAAAGCTTAAATATTTGGGAAAAGATCGTCAATGGAAGAGCCTGCGCTTACCAACACATGACGATATGGGATAGTGTTGCCGATGGGATCATTCATTTTTCGGCAGCAGATTTTTTTGAGCCTGATTTAGGACATATTATTGAACAAAGGGTGATCTTAGCGGCGCTTTGGCAAGCGATTAAAATGCAATCTAATGTGACTATCATTCCTGGTACACATCTGGTTGAGATGCGACCCAACAAAGAAAGTGTTGAATTGTTATTGTCATCGGGCATGACTTTCCACACGGCTTTACTCATTGGTGCTGATGGGGCGCTGTCAACGGTGAGAAAATGCGCTCAAATTGAAACCACCGCTTGGGATTATCAACAATCTGCTATTATTGCAACCGTTGAGGGCAAAAAGTCGCATCAACAAACAGCGTTTCAACGTTTTGCGCCAGATGGCCCACTTGCCTTATTGCCTTTAGCGCAAACAAATCAAAGTTCAATCGTATGGACAACATCACCTGAGCGTGCGTTAGATCTCAGCCAGCAACCTACGGCTACTTTTAATAAGACACTTACCCGTGAAACCGATGATGTGATGGGTGATTTCGAAGTGGTGAGTTCGCGGATGGTGATCCCGCTTCGCACGCATCACACAAAACAGTATGCAAAATCACGTTGCGTGCTAGTCGGTGATGCCGCGCATACGTTGCATCCTTTAGCCGGCCAGGGTGTTAATTTAGGCTTATTAGATGCAACTTCATTAGTGGATAAATTAATCACTGCGAAAAACCGAGATCGTGATATGGGATCGATGAAAGTGCTGCAACGTTACGAACGAGAACGACGAATGCACAATCAAATGATGATTTGGGGAATGGAGGCCTTTAAACGCGGTTTTGGATCAAGATCGCAAATGGTGCAACGGTTGCGAAATGTTGGTTTAAATTGGGTAGATAAGCAATTATCGGTTAAACAGTTTTTTGCAAAATTAGCGATGGGGACCTTAAGCACGGATGCTGAAAACCACATTATATGATCAACATCTTGCTCTCGGCGCAAAGATGGTGGATTTTGCCGGCTGGCAAATGCCTTTGCATTATGGATCACAATTACAAGAACATCAGACGGTGAGAAATGACGCCGGGATCTTTGATGTCTCGCATATGTTAGTCATTGATATTGCAGGATCAGACGCCACGACATTTTTGCGCAATGTTCTGGCCAATGATGTGCAAAAACTCAACAGATCAAGCAAGGCGCTTTATAGTTGTTTGTTAAATCCCGAAGGAGGGATTAAAGACGACTTAATTGTTTATCGTTTAGGGGAACAACGCTATCGATGTGTGGTTAATGCAGGTCCCAGCGAAAAAGATCTGGCTTGGTTAAAAAGTTGCGCCGATCAAAAAAAAGTGACCATCTCTGCGCGGCGTGATTTGGCCATCCTAGCCATTCAAGGCCCACAAGCCATTCCTAAAATGCAAAAAATATTTTCCCCTTTTCACTATGAAATGATAATGCAATTAAAGCCATTTCAGGCGGTTGACATTGATCGTTGGTTAGTTGCGCGTACGGGATATACCGGAGAAGATGGCATTGAAGTCATGTTACCACAAGAAGATGTGGTTTTATTATGGCAACAATTGTTACAACTTTCTATCAAGGCCATTGGCTTAGGTGCGCGCGATACATTACGTTTAGAAGCGGGATTTAATCTTTATGGCGAAGATATGGATGAATCGGTGACCCCTTTAGAATCTAATTTAGAATGGACAGTAGATTGGCGCGATGAAACGCGAGATTTTATCGGCAAAAGTGCGCTGATTAACCAGCGTCAATCGGGCGTTCAACAAAAATTAGTAGGTATTGTGTTGCTTGAAAAAGGCATTTGTCGCGCTAACATGGAAGTGCTCGGTACCGATCCTGTAGGAAATATCATCGTGATCGGTAAAGTGACGAGTGGTAGTTTTTCACCCACTTTATCGTGTGGGATTGGTTTGGCTCGTATTCAGATCGGCGAATATTCATTACTGCAATTAGAAATTCGCGGAAAAAAATATTCTATCAAAATGGTAAAGCCTCCGTTTGTAAAAAAAGGAGCTGCCCATTTTTCTCTTTAAAATAAAGGAGTCAGTATGGCTGATATTCCAAGTGGACTAAAATATACTGCCACCCATGAATGGGTAGAGAAAGTAGCAGAGGATCAGGTGATAATAGGATTAACACGATATGCTGAACAATCTTTAGGGGATATTGTCTTTGTCGAATTACCCGAAGTAGGAACGAAATTAAATATCGGTAAAGAATTTGGAGTAGTTGAATCGGTTAAAGCTGCTTCGGATCTGTATAGCCCGATGTCAGGGAAAGTGATTGCGGTTAACGAAAAACTTACCGATAACCCAGCACTCATTAATCAGGATCCTTATCATGATGGATGGTTAATTAAAATCGTTCCAGACGACATTGGTGAATGGGACAAATTAATGGACGCGGAAGAATATACTCAAACCATTTTACTTTTAGGCTAGCAACAACGCATAAAAGCTTGTAGGGGAAAAGGATCTGTCGCGAAGCGACATTAGTCTCCCTTTGAAAAAGGGAGACCGCGCGTAGCGCAGAGGGATTTTGCTGTGCCGTCCCGTGAAGTGTATATGCAGAAATTGAGAAATAATATATGCCATTTATACCACATACGCCAGAAGATATTGCTGCCATGCTGGCTGATCTGAAATGCCAGCAAATAGCGGATTTGTTTGCTGAGATCCCATCGAATTTAATGATCCATTCTTTATCTGGGATCCCTTCAGGGCTTACCGAAATGGAAGCCGCAAAATTAATGCATGAACGTGCGGGTGCTCAAAATGCTTTACGTTGTTTTGCTGGCGCAGGCGCCTATGAACATCACATTCCCGCGGCCGTGTGGGACATTGCAGAGCGTGGTGAATTTTTAACGTCTTATACGCCCTACCAAGCAGAAGTCAATCAAGGAACATTACAATTATTATGGGAATATCAAACGATGATCTCATCGTTGATGGGGCTTCATGTTTCTAACGCTTCTCTTTACGATGGGGCAACCAGTTTAGCAGAAGCCGTGTTAATGGCACTGCGATTGCAGACTAAAGTTAAAGAGCATGCGGTATGGGTTCCTTTAACGTTGCATCCTTATTATCGTCAAGTACTAGCCACGATCCTTTCACCACATCAAATTAAAATGGTCGACATTCCTTTTGATCCAAATTTGGGCGTACTTACGGCGGAGATCTTAAAACATCACACTCAGCAACATCCAGTTTGCACCGTTTTAATATTGCCGCAACCTAATTTTTTGGGTCAGTGTGAACCCGTTCATGAATTAACCAATTGGGGACATGAACAAGGTGCATTCGTCATTGGTGTGGTGAATCCTTTAGCCATGGCATGGTTAAAACCACCGGGTCAATGGGGAAACAAAGGAGCAGACATTGCTTGTGGTGAAGGGCAACCTTTAGGCGTGCCCCTATCAGGGGGAGGTCCTTACTTTGGATTTTTATGTAGCAAAAAAGAATTTGTTCGCCAACTTCCGGGGCGAATTGTGGGTCGCACCCAAGATGCTGATGGAAAAGAAGGATTTACTTTAACGTTGCAAGCGCGTGAGCAACATATTCGGCGAGCAAAGGCAACTTCGAATATTTGCACCAATCAAGGATTAATGGTAACCGCTGCGACGATATATCTAAGCTTAATGGGTCCAAAAGGATTAAACATCATTGCGAAAACCTGCCACCAGCGAGCGCAAACTTTGATCCAACATCTTGAGCAAATTCCTGGAGTCACACGTTTATTTAAGGGCAGTTACTTTCATGAGGTTGCTTTTACATTGCCAATTGATATTAATGTTCTGTTAAAAGAAATGAAAAAACAAGGGATTTTTGCTGGGGTTGCCCTTGATGCGTTTTACTCTCAATTTAAAAACACACTCCTCATTTGTGTGACTGAAACTAAAACGGAGCAAGATATTATTCATTACGCGTCAGCATTAAAAAAAATTCTTGGATAAGAATGGTATATGGTAATTTTTAAAAAAAGCAAATCCGGACGATATGCTTTTGGACAAGTGCCAAAAGAAAAATTAAGTAAAGCAGATATTGATCCTAATTTATTACGTGACGACAAACCGTGTTTACCTGAATTGTCGGAATTAGAAGTGATCCGCCATTTTACGCAGTTGTCGCAGCAAAATTATTCCATTGATACCCAATTTTATCCGTTGGGTTCTTGTACCATGAAATATAATCCGCGTGGGATCCAAGCATTAGCACAATTGCCAAACTTTAGAGATCAACATCCTTTAATCCCTGCCGAAGATTGTCAAGGTTTATTACAATGTTTATATGAATTGCAAGAATATTTGAAAATCATTACGGGTTTAAGTGATGTTTCATTATCACCCATGGCGGGAGCGCAAGGAGAATTTGCAGGCGTATTAATGATCCGCGCTTATCATCTTGCTCGGGGCGATAGTGAGCGTGTCGAAATGTTAGTGCCACAAGCTGCGCATGGTACCAATCCCGCAACTGCAGCGATGTGTGGTTTTACCGTCAAAGAAATTCCTGCTACCCAAGAAGGCGATATTGATATCGCAATGCTTAAAACTTTAGTGGGGCCTAAAACAGCAGGGATCATGTTAACCAATCCTTCGACATTTGGCGTATTTGAGCGCAGGATCGTTGAAGTCGCTGAAATGATTCATCAAGCAGGCGGATTGCTTTATTACGATGGCGCCAATTTAAATGCGATATTAGGTAAGGTTCGCGCGGGTGATATGGGCTTTGATGTGGTTCATTTAAATATGCATAAAACATTTGCCACACCACATGGTGGCGGTGGGCCGGGAAGTGGCCCCATTGCGGTGAGTCAGCGGCTATCACCTTATTTGCCACAGCCTTTGATCGTAAAATATCAAGCTGAAAATAGGGAGTATTATGGTTGGTCTGTCGAAAAGAATCAGCTTCAGTCTATTGGACGATTATCTACTTTTATGGGAAATGTAGGCGTTTTATTAAGAGCCTATTTGTACATTCGAATATTAGGCGAAGAAGGATTAAAAAGAGTGGGGGAACACGCTACCCTCAATGCGAATTATTTAATGACAAAATTAAAAGAAATAGGGTATTCGCTGGCATTTCCAAATCGCTTGGCTGCCCATGAATTTATTGTGACATTGGCTAACGAAGCCAAAACGTTAAACGTGACGGCAATGGATGTGGCGAAAGGATTGCTGGACGAAGGTTTTTATGCACCAACAACTTATTTTCCGTTGATTATTCCACAGTGTCTTTTAATTGAACCCACCGAAACAGAATCAAAGCAAACTTTAGATGCATTTGTGGTCGCCATGAAAAAAATATGGCAGCAAATGCATGAAAACCCAGAAACACTCCGAAATGCACCTAGTCGATTAGCTTGCAAACGCTTAGATGAAGTCAGAGCAGCACGAATTTTAGATTTGATATGGAAAGGATAGGATAGGGGAAAAAGAAGGCGCAAGCGCGGACCCATTCCACATGCAGCATACAAACAAGAATGTGAGCGGTATCTGGCACCGACATTTTTTTTATGTAACGTGACATAAAAGCCTTTATGCTATGGAATATTTTTAATAATCACAATAAACTGGTAACTTAAATAAAATAGTTAATCGTTTATTTAAGGATGAGTTTTCATGCGCCTAACTTCCATTTTAGTAGCATCCTTTCTTACTGCTTCAACAGCATGGAGCAGTGCCGTTCTTGCTGAACTCTCCTACCCTCATGCGCGGCCAGGTCAGCATTCTAATTTTTTATTGGGTGCCGAAATTGGTTATGCAAGGCAAAAGGAAAATTTCACCACACGATTTAGTTCGCCTTTGACGATCCCACCTACCCTTATTGATTTTCATAGTGAAACAATAAGCGATAAAGGAACTTTGCTTGGGATCCTTGCAGGTTGGCAATACCGTTGCCATCGCGTGCTGTTAGGTATTGAAGGTAGTGTCGACTTCCAAAATTATAATAAGCCTCGTTCTTTTATGTTTTCTTACCCGTTTGGTAATCCGTTTTTTGGTAATGCCATCGTTTACAACGCAACAGCCTATTACGATCGCGGTCCAGTTTGGGCACTTACTGGCCGAGCCGGTTATTTTGTGACACCAGGCTTTTTACCTTATATACGACTTGGCGGGCAGGTAAGTGAAGATGTAGTGAATTATCAAGTTTTTTCCTTTCCTACCTTACCGAATTTTCTTGGAGCAGATTTTAGCTCTAAAGAAAAAACAATCTATGGCGTTGTGGCTGGAATAGGAGCTGAGTTTCCAACATTCATTGGCTCTTCTACTATTCGGTTTGAATACACTTTTAGTCGTACTCAACGTATAGCGATCAATGATCAAGTTCTTCCCATTTTAGGGACACATAAGTTCCACTATCCCGAAACCAATGCATTAAAAATCGCGTGGGTTTGGAATTTCTTATAAAAAAAGGGCCTTGGTCATTTCACGTGCCATTTTAAACCATTGGTTATCTAGCTGCATTTTTGACATGTCGTTATTCTAAAACTACACCTAAATCATAAGCGTGAGAATAAATATGAAAAATAGATACCGTCTTGCTGCGGCCATTGTGGCTGGGCTCTTAATTTCGGCAAACGTTCACGCGAAATGGCAAAAGAATTTTTTGTTGGGTGTTTCTGGTGGTTATGCTCGAAGCACTGGGGAATATAATATTGATTTGCAATATACCGGCGTACCGTTTTTCCCAGACACTTTTTTTTCTCAAGGTTATCGCGATCATGGCCCGATGTGGGGCTTGTTAGCCGGTTATCAAGCTAGTTGTGAAGAATGGATTTTTGGTGGAGAGTTAAACGTTGATTGGTATGACATGGATTATGATCGGCTTTTTCTTTTTTCCGATCTCTTTGAAGCACGCATTTGGGATGCGAAACAACGATATGAACATCAACCCACCGTGGGATTATCAGCTCGCATAGGTTATAAAATGGCGCCTTATTTTATTTCGTATATTCGTTTGGGCATAGAAACTAGCCGAGATAGGCTTATTTCAACTTTTTCAGGAACGCCAACCATAAATATGATAACCGTTGAAGCAAAACAACGTCGGCAGGAATATCATTGGGTTGCTGGAATTGGTGGTGAAACGCCATTTTGCTTTTTGAACATGATGCCGTTATCGCTTAGGCTAGAATATAACGTTCATGTGCCGGGTACGACACTTGCTAACACCGTCGTCATGGAAGACGGACTCATTAATCCACAATTTATTAGTGATACCAAACCTAAAAATCAGGTGCTTAAGGCGTCGTTAGTATGGAATATTCCAGTGTAATCATATCAATTATATTGATGTGTATTTTTACTCAAAACTTATTGCAGTAGGGAAAGCAATGAAAAAAACAGCAATTGCTTTTTATTTCGCCGGTTTATTACTGGTGTCCTTCACCCTAAAAGCAAGTATAAAGCCTGGTTGGACAGGAAATTGGTATGTGGGTGGCTCGCTGGGTTATGCCGATCTGAATGGCGATCTTAATACCACGATGAATTATACCGGCAATGCTATTCCCGGCCAGTTTTTACAAACCTTAAATGTAATAAACTACACCGACACCGGATTTGTAGTAGGCGCTTTAGTGGGTTATCAAGAGATTTGGCATCAATGGTTAGTTGGTGGTGAATTGAACTTTGATCTGCAATCCATAGATAGAAATCATACGTTTGCTTTCTCAGATATTGATAATTTGATTGGTTGGACGGGGAATGCTCGTTATCAGCGTAAGAATATGATAGGGCTAAGTGGTCGAGTGGGTTATGCGGTATCACCTTATTTTATGCCTTTCGCCCGTTTAGGGGTGGGGTTTAGCGATGATAAATTAATCACTAGCTTTGCAGGTAATCCTGGTGTTTATCCTAACGAAGTGGTGATGACCGAACAACATTGGATTCATTGTTTTTTACTTGGCGCTGGAGCAGAAATCCCTATACCTCATACTTGCGGCGCAACGGTTCGACTAGAGTATAACTTTTATTCAAGAGCAAGGACTGTTCAAGGATTTGGGTTATTATTAGATGGTGTGATCTCTCCAACATTCCAAAGCGGCATACAACCCGAAATGCAAATGATTAGAATGTCGTTGGTCTGGAATTTCTTTTAATTCTTCTATTGATATGTACATTATATCGTTTATAATCCCACCCCAAGCTTATTCGACTTCTTAGTCGTGTCATTATTTTGACATTATTATTAAATTTTTTAGAAAGTTTGACAAAATTGGCATCTAAGTTTATAACTAAATTGTGTTTAATTAACTAACATTAAGTTTGAGGTAACATTATGAAAAAGATTAGTACAGCTTTATGTTTATCGGCGATGTTAATTGCCACTGCTGCCGAAGCTCAATGGCAAGGAAATTTCCTTATCGGTGCTTCTGCTGGTTGGGGAAGAACAGATGGTAATGTAAATTTTGAATTATTACCCCCACGTTTACCAGAAACCGCTTTCAGCACAGATAACGATAACGATGGTTGGTTATGGGGTATATTGGCAGGCTACCAAGCTAGATGTAATGAATGGCTTGTTGGTGGTGAAGTTAGCGTGGATTGGACACAGCGCCATGACAACAACACCGTTCAATTTACAGATACTGCAAATCGTGGTTGGACAGAAACAACTTCATTTAAACGCGATGCATTAATTGCTTTTACTGGCCGTATTGGTTACGCAGTTTCTGATTTTTTCCTGCCTTATGCTCGTGCAGGTATTGAAACCGCTGAAGATAAATTAAATTTCAGTGGAAATGCTAACGATGGCACCGTTTTTAATACAAATGGAAGTCACCGTAGCTGGAACTTTATTGGTGGTTTAGGCGCAGAAATGCCAATTCCAGTATTAACCGGATTATCTGCTAGGCTTGAATGGAATTATCATGCTAAAGGTCATAACACTACTGCAAGCGGCATTGCTTCAGATGGTACCTTAGTAGCTGCTGAAACCAAGCCAAGCGCTAACACTGGCAAGTTCTCCTTAGTGTACAACTTTATCTAAATCTAAGTTACACTAACATCCTCAAACTTCTGGCAAAGCACTAACGTGCTTTGCCTTTCTGCATTTGCAAAATTAATTAGTCCTTTCTGATATTTTTTTTTGCTGGATACCCCGCCTTTGTGAAAGAATAACGTAAATTAAAAGATTAGGTTTGTTATCGTGATAGACGAGAATGGGTTTCGACTCAATGTAGGTATTATTTTGACGAATGATAAGGGGCAGCTTTTTTGGGGACGTCGAGTTGGACAAGAGGCATGGCAATTTCCTCAAGGGGGCATTCATGACGATGAGGGGTTGCAGGAAGCGTTATTTCGAGAGCTTGAAGAAGAGGTCGGATTAGCGTCTTCTGATGTCTCAATCATTACAGAATCGCAGCAATGGTTAAGTTATCGACTACCCAAGCGCCTTGTACGCAGCGACACCGAGCCAGTGTGTGTTGGACAAAAGCAAAAATGGTTTTTGTTACGTCTTGAATCTTCAAATGATCAGATCAAATTAGATCGTTCAATCAAACCAGAATTTGATGATTGGCGTTGGGTAAGTTATTGGTTTCCTTTATACCAAGTCGTTGCATTCAAGCGCGAAGTTTACCGTCAAGCGTTGTTAGAGTTTGCCCCTCAAATCATGAAAATAAAACAAAAAGGGATAGCGCTAGATCCTCTTATTTAATTTATATGCAAATTGAGTTGATATACTGTCCTTTCAACTATAGTATTTGCAAGTTAACGGTAGTTAAAAATCAACAATGAAATGATCTGCTACTGTTAATATTAACAGAACACTGATTGGAGACATAATTTATGAATAAGAAACATTTGGGCATGGTAATGGCTGCGGCTGTTGGCGCTTTATTTGCAACCTCTACCTTTGCTGCTGATGCTGCTACTTCTGAAGCAAATGCTGCAACCATCAAATGCGTTGGCGCGAATGCTTGTAAAGGTCAAAGCTCTTGCAAAACAGCAACGAGTAGCTGCAAAGGACAAAATAGCTGCAAAGGCACCGGTTTTGTTATGTCAGCTACAGAAAAAGAATGTACCGATAAAGGTGGTAAAGTCGAAAAATAAGTACATATTACCGCTAAAAGCAGATCTCTTTCCTAAAAGAAAGAGATCTGCTTCTTATTTTTCAGGAAAGTTTTTTGTCAAGAAATTTAACATTGTTTGATTTAACGCACCAGGTTGATCAACGATGGTCATATGCCAGGAATCTGGGATCACTTTTAATTCAGCCCCTTTAATTAATTTCACATAAAATTCTTTAGCGGATACCGGCGTATAGTCGTGATCGGCAGTGACAATGAGTGTCGGGCAGGCAATTTCGGATAATCTTGCGATGACATTCCAATGGCGAAAAGCATTTAATGAATTCACATAAGCTTTAGGATCGTTATGACTCCAACGCTGAATAAAGATTTCACGTAGTTTTGCTTGAGTTGACTTGGGAAATAAATTTTTTGCTAATTTAGTGCAAAGGGGTTGTACGCCAAAAAGCTTAACAATGTATCTTCGTAAATAAAATGAAAAATGCACTTTTAACGAGGGAAAAATCACTGCTGGAGCGCTATTAATAATACAAAGACTTTTCACTAATTCAGGAAAATCTAGCACTAATTGAAATGCAATCATCCCACCCAGAGAATGGCCGACAACGTGTGTGCTTTCTTTAATTAAGGTGCGGATCAGCTCTGCCGTATCTTCAGCAAATAATTTTACCGTATAAGGTTCATCGGGTTTTGCGCTTTGGCCATGTCCACGTAAATCAAAAGCGATGACTTGATATTTTTTGCTGAAAAATTCAAGTTGATTTTCCCAATCCAGCGTGCTTGAGCCTAATCCATGAAGCAACAATAAAGGAGCGCCAGAACCGTGGACTTCGTAGTAAAGTTGAATGTGAGGGAGAGACAAAAAAGGCATTAAATTTTAAACTTAACGTGGTGTTCCATGAATATATCCTGTTAATGCAGCGATCTCTTGTTCTTGTTCTAGCATCACCCAGCGAGTTAAATCCCCAATAGAAATTAATCCTAATAGTTTACCATGGTCGATCACGGGTAAATGGCGAATACGTTTTTGCGTCACAATTCGCATTGCTTCTTGTACGGTGGCAGTTGGAGGGACAGTAATTAATTCTTTGGTCATGATCTCGGCAACTTTGACGGTAGAGATTTCTTTTTGAGAAGTCATCAGTTTGCGGACAAAATCGCGTTCACTGATAATGCCTTCGAGTTTATCATTATCCATCACCAACATTGCACCAATTCCATATAGATTGAGCTTAGTGGCACATTCCTGGCAAGTTGCTTGTGCGGAAATGCTATATATCCTGTAACCTTTATCTTTAAGCAAAGCACTTAATGGGGTTTGCATTAATTCCGGAACTCCTAATTTTAAAGTGGAATAGCTATGTATCGGATATTATTATAGTTGAAATTCGATCCAATTGGATAGAGGCAATTATCTTAGAAGATTAAATCAAAAGTAGGGGTACTCAAAAACATGGTGGCATCGATGACTATCTTCCTGGGCCTTTTGGCCGGAGTGATTTCCGGTTTACTCGGCTTAGGTGGCGGGATTATTATCGTGCCTGGATTATTAACCATATTTCATTGGCAAAATGTTTCAAGTGAACATTTAATGCATATTGCAACGGCCACTTCTTTAGGCTCAATTTCAATTACCACCCCTATGATTGTTTGGCTGCATAATCAACGGCAACAAGTGCAATGGTCGTTGTTACGATATTTAATTCCTGGAACAATTCTCGGCGCATTATTGGGGGTGTGGAGCAGTGAATTTTTATCAACCACTTTGTTGCGACGATTTTTTGCACTATTTTGTTTAGGGCTTTGTTTAAATATTCTGTTAAAATCAAACTTTTTATCATTTTCCCATTCTTCTTTAAAATCGGTGTGGCTGTCATTTAGTTTTTCTGTGTTGATTGGAGTTCTCTCTGGACTGTTAGGGATTGGCGGCGGAATATTACTTGTTCCTCTGCTAATGTGGATGGGATTAACCATGCCGCAGATTAGTTCAACGTCATTGGCTTGTATTTTTCCGCTTGCATTATCGGGTGCGATCACGGCTATGTTTGTTGGCTGGCATGTTCCAGACTTACCCTCTTACACGCTGGGCTTTGTTCACTGGCCATCGGCACTCATGCTGGGGATTTCAAGTTTATTTGGTGCGCCGCTGGGGGTATACTTATCCAATCAGTTGCCTATAAGTCGCGTGAAACAAATATTTGCTGTGATATTGTTAGTTGTTTCTGTTCGTTTGTTGTTGTTTTAAAGAAGGATCCGTCCCTTGCTGAATTATCCTCACATCAATCCTGTGATATTACATCTAACCGATACGTTGCAAATTCGTTGGTATGGTGTGTTATATCTGGTTGCCTTTGCATTATCTTGGGTGGCGATCCGAGCGCGAACCAAGCATTTACCAGGATGGGAAACGGCCGAAAGATTAAATGATTTAATTTTTTATTGTGCTTTAGGTGTGGTGATCGGGGGTCGCTTAGGGTTCATGCTTTTTTATGCTTTCCCAGAGTGGATTGCTTCCCCATTAGAATTATTAAAAATTTGGCACGGTGGAATGTCTTTTCATGGTGGCCTCATTGGTGTGATGATTTCGGTTTGGTTTTTTTCTCGTCATGTTCACCAGCCTTTTTGGGTTTTGGGCGATATTATTACTCCTGCTGTACCACTCGGTTTAGCAGCTGGGCGTTTAGGTAATTTTATTAATGGCGAATTGTGGGGAAAAATAACCGATGTTCCTTGGGCAATGGTATTTCCTAGTGCGGGGCCTTATCCACGTCATCCTTCACCCCTTTATGCCATTTTATTAGAAGGTGGATTATTATTTTTGCTGGTTTGGATCTATTCTAAAAAGCCACGCCCGGTGGGCGCAGTATCGGGGCTATTTTTCCTCGGATATGGATGTATTCGGATTTTTGAAGAATTTTTTCGGCAACCTGATCCGCAATATGGATACCTCGCCTTTGGCTGGTTAACGATGGGGCAACTACTTTGTTTGCCGATGATAATATTGGGTTTAGCTCTTTTATTGCGCACCAAAGTGTGCAAAGCGTTTGTTAAAAATAAGGTTATGACATGCGATCGTACTTAATATTATTACAATTTATTTTAGATCACGGTGTTCGCAAAAGTGATCGCACCGGGACGGGAACATTAAGCCATTTTGGTTATCAAATGCGTTTTAACTTAAGCGAAGGTTTTCCGTTGGTGACCACCAAAAAATGCCATTTACGATCAATTATTCATGAATTATTATGGTTTCTTAAAGGCGACACCAATGTTCAGTATTTAAATGAAAATGGTGTCAGCATTTGGGATGAATGGGCAGATCCGGCTGGCGATCTTGGCCCAATTTATGGTAAGCAATGGCGCTCGTGGCCTGCGCCTTCTTTCGAAACGATTGATCAAATTGCTAATGTGATTAAAAACATACAACAAAATCCGGATTCACGGCGTTTAATTGTGAATGCGTGGAATGTGGCCGATTTAGATAAAATGGCACTCACGCCGTGTCATTGTTTATTTCAATTTTATGTGGCAAATGGTCGCCTTTCTTGCCAGCTGTACCAACGCAGTGCCGATGTTTTTTTAGGCGTTCCTTTTAACATTGCTTCTTATGCTTTGTTAACGCTGATGATCTCACAAGTAACGGGTTTAATCCCCGGGGAGTTTATTCACTCCTTTGGTGATGTTCATTTGTACTTAAATCATATTGAACAGGCAGAATTACAATTATCTCGTCAACCTTTTCCTTTACCGACAATGCTTTTAAATCCCGAAATCAAAAACATCGATGATTTTCGGTTTGAAGACTTTGTTTTAAAAGATTATCAGTCCCATCCTGCGATTAAAGCGCCTATTGCAGTGTAAAGGAAGTTATCGTGCAGAAAATTAGCTTGGTTGTTGCAATGACCCCAGATCTCGTTATTGGGAGTGGTAACAAATTATTGTGGCATCTTCCCAATGATTTTAAATATTTTAAAGCTTTAACGATGGGAAAACCGATCATTATGGGGCGAAAAACCTTTGAATCGATCGGTAAGCCTTTACCTGGAAGACAAAATATCATTTTAACCCAATCCACGCATTGGCAAAAAGAGGGTTGTGAAGTAGTGCATTCGGTTGAAGAAGCGCTTAACCTCGTTCAAACGGCGCCGGAAGTGATGATAGTGGGCGGAGGAGAAATTTATCGCTTATTTTATCCGTTTGCCACGCATATGTACATTACCTATGTTAAAACCCATCTTTCTGGAGAAACCCGTTTTGTGTCATTTGATCCTAAAGAGTGGCAAGAAATTTCACGGCAAGATTGTATGCACGATGATAAGCATGCTTACGATTACTCTTTTGTGATCCTAGTCAGAGGGCATCAGCTTTGAAATTTTTTAAATTTTCCCCGATTTTGGCAGGAAATATTGCCTATTTTTTAACCAAATTTTTACTTAAAACACAACGCGTTAAAATTGGCCAGCATCCTGAAATTCGCGACAAACAACAATATGCCTACGGATTTTGGCACGATAAACAATTTGCGCCGATCTCTTTAATGGCCAAATTAGGCAGTTGCAAGCATGCCTGTTTGGTGAGTGCATCGCGTGACGGCGATATTTTAGCAACCTGGTTACGTCGCATTGGTTATCATGTGATCCGTGGCTCTTCAAGTCGTAAAGCCATCAGCAGTGTGGTGAAATTGCTCCATGCCGCCAATGCAGGGTATTCAGTGGGGATCGCGGCCGATGGGCCACGCGGCCCGCGTTATCAAGCCAAATCAGGGCTTGCTTTTTTGGCGTATAAAGCAGGAATAGAAATTGTTCCTTTAGGCGTTGCTTTTTCCGCGAAATGGCTATTTAAAAAAGCTTGGGATAAATATCAATTTCCAATGCCTTTTTGCAAAATTGCTTTTTACTTTGGTCAGCCGTTAAAGGTGGAAGATATCAAAGATATTGAAGGAATTAATGCTCTTGTTGCGAAGGCACTTCATGCGGCGGATAGAACGGCGAAAGAGTTACTTTAGTCTCAAATGAAGCTTCAAGGTACCAAGGCCATCGGGAACATGAGAAGGGGGGCGCCAGATTACCTTCTAATGTGGATATCCTGTTAAGTAGTTCTTTTCAAATTTTTTTAACAATCCTTCTCGAGATTTCTTTAAAGTAGGATCGCGTTCTTGTAATACAACATTTACGCTTTCAAGAAAACGTGCATTTTCAATTTCTTCCTTTTCTTTAATGGAGGGATTATCATAAAACCATTCAACAACTTCTCGCCATTTCCAAAATGGTGATTTTGCTGAAAGTTTTGTAATTGGTTTAGGGAATGGTTTTTCCTTTCTTCTTTCACCTTTTATCCAAAGGGAAACTGTTTGCCTTTCAACATTAAGTCGCTTAGCAATCTCGGATTCTGTAACGAGATCTTCAGGACCTACATTTATCACAACTGCATTAACAGAAGAAGACTCAACATTCTTAATTGCACTTAATACAGCCTTTTCAAGTGATACGTCTTTACGATCAAAATGTAAATACACAGCCCCATTTCTAAAATTGATAAGTGCATCATTGCAACCAGCTTCATACAAGCTGTCCTCCAAATTTGGCGTATTATCATCTACGTTTTTCAAGACCAATATGAATTGATAGGTATTATGTGTTTCTTTCATTTCGGATCCTCCTTTTGTTTATGATGACATGAGTTTGCTTTTTCTTATAAAAGGATGCCAACCAGTGCCGATGGCAATCGAAACAATGACTAAGAGCATGCCTAAACTATCGTACCAGTGAAATTCTTCGCCTAAAAATATCATAGCAAGCAAAGCAGTGGCCACTGGCATCACGCCGCCAAAGATGGCAGCGGTGCTGGCAGGAATAAAACTTAAACCCCATCCCCAGGCCCAGAAAAAAATCAGGCTACTTGAACCGGCAATCAAAACAAAAAGACCATGTTCCCACCACGAGAAAGTAAAATCAAAAGCGCCACTCAATATCGCACAAGGCAGTAAAGTTAAAAATCCCACGGCATTAGCAATCAAAGCTGCGCCTAATGGGGTTATTCGGGTGGCGAGTTTGCGACTGATAATGGAATACCAAGCTTCTGGGAACATGGCAATAAATACCAATAGATCCCCAAAAAAAGTATGATTAACATTAGTGGTTTCTTCAAAATGATCAAGATTTATCACCAAAATGCCAACCATGGCTAATATTAAAGCAAAAATTTTGGCCAAATTAAGCCGCTCTTTTAACAGCCACACGGCAGAAAGCGCAATCATGGCAGGTAAAGTACTGCCAACAATGCCGGCAGCGGTGGCAGTGGTGTATTGTAATCCCCAGACAAAAAAGACATTAAAGAGAAAGGCAGCAAAAATCCCTGATAAAATAGCTAAACCCCAATCGCCCAAGGTGAGTTTTTGCTTAGGATGCAGCGGCGAAATAATGGGAGTTTTTGTTCCCAGCAGCAAAATGCCTAGTAAAATAGTGCTTAAACCAAAGCGGGCGGCTAATAAAAAGAACATGGGCATGGTTGCCAATAAAAACTTACTGGTCACCACGTTGATGCTGATTGCTATTTGGGCAAAAGCCAAAATAGCGTAACCAATTGCCAGCGAGGGTTGCATGTGAATATCCAAATAAAACAGGGTTAAGGTTTAAATGCACTTGCGGGACGGCACAGAGGCCGTCCCTTACAACGGAACTGCAGTAGTGTGTCGTGCCCCCTACAGTGCCGTAAAACAAAGTGGTTTGAGTATATTAGCAGATTTGGCAAAAAGGGCAAAAGTAACTCATCCGTTGCCCAATACGTACCGTCTGAATTAGACTTTTGCAAGTCAGGCAAGGCTCGTTTTTACGATCGTATACTTTTAAATCAAGGCTAAAATAACCAGGGTTACCATCGCTTTGGCAAAAATCTTTAAGGGTAGTTCCCCCTTGCGCAATAGCTGCTGTCAATACCTTTTGGATCGCTAAGCAGAGGCGTTTTGCCATAGGCAGGGTAAGTTGATGCGCAGGTGTTAGCGGATGGATCTTGGCAGCAAATAAGCTTTCACTCGCATAAATATTTCCTACGCCAACCACAATATGGTTATTCATAATGAAATTTTTAATGGCGCAGCGATGGCGTTGCGCTTGTTGAAAAAGATAACGACCATTGAAAGCAGTACCGAGGGGCTCGGGGCCTAGTTTTTGCAAAGGGGTGATATCTTCTAAGGTTTCTCCCCATAATAAAGACCCAAATCGCCTGGGATCGTTAAACCTTAACACTTTGCCATTTGTCATCACACAATCAAAATGATCATGTTTAGCAATGGGTGTGGCTTGAGGCAAGATCCGAAGCGTACCAGACATGCCGAGGTGGATCACCAAAAAACCATTTGGGACTTGGATCAATATGTATTTAGCACGCCGCTGGATGCTAATGATGGGTTGCCCAGTTAAATGTTGATGTAACTTTTTAGAAGAAACTTTCCAGCGTAACCTGGTTTCACGGATCACGACTTGGTGAATACGATGATTTAGTAAGTGTGGAGCGATCCCACGGCAGACAGTTTCGACTTCGGGTAATTCTGGCATATATTCTTCCCGGGACGGCACAGCAAAATCCCTCTGCGCTACGCGCGGTCTCCCTTTTTCAAAGGGAGACGAATGTCGCTTCGCGACAGATCCTTTTCCCCTACATGACTTTTAGGCTGAAGTGTTGGGCAATTTGAGTCGGTTACTTTAAAGCGCGATAACCAATATCTTTACGATAAAAAACCCCATCCCATTTAACTTTATTGACTAGGCGATAAGCTTTTTCCTGCGCATCGCTAAAGTTGTCACCCAGCGCAGTGACACACAAGACGCGCCCACCATTGGTCACAATTTTGCCGCCTTCAATTAAAGTGCCAGCATGAAATATTTTATATTGATCGCTTGGTGGAATATCATTAAGCGTGGGGATCACATCGCCTTTATCGTAGTGTTCTGGATAACCATGGGCAGCTAAAACGACCCCCAATGCTGGGCGAGGATCCCACGTTGGCTGATAGTTATCCAATTTTCCTTCTAAAGCAGCCAAGCACATTTGCGCAAAATCAGAGGTTAAACGCATCAATATCGGTTGTGTTTCGGGATCACCAAAACGGCAATTAAATTCTAAGACTTTAATTTCGTTTTTAGGGGTAATCATTAACCCTGCATAAAGAAAACCTTGAAAAGGATGGCCCAATTTCGCCATGCCAGAAAGCGTGGGGGTGATCACTTGTTTAATAATTTCATCATGCAACGCAGGCGTGACTAACGGTGCGGGTGAATAAGCACCCATTCCACCCGTATTGGGGCCTTTATCGAGATCATCACGTGCTTTGTGATCTTGCGAAGTGGCTAAAGGAATAAAATGATAGCCATCACTTAGCACAATAAAGCTGACTTCTTCGCCTTGGATAAAATCTTCAATCACAATTTGAGCGCTGGCTTTGCCAAAACGTTTTTGCAAAAGCATTGCATCGATGGCTTGCTCTGCTTGCAAACGATTTTCGGCGATGATCACGCCTTTGCCGGCAGCCAGCCCATCGGCTTTTATCACAATCGGATAAGTCGCAGAAGCTAAATATTGTTGTGCTTGAATGGGATCTTGAAAAATTTCAGCATGTGCCGTGGGAATGCCATTTTGTTGCATAAAAGCCTTGGCATACACTTTAGAGCCTTCTAATTGCGCGCAAAATTGGCTTGGGCCCAAACAAAGTAAATTTCGTTCTTGAAAGTAATCGACAATGCCGCCAACCAAAGGGGATTCCGGGCCAACTACGGTAAAATCAATATGTTCTCTTTTAACAAAATCAACCAGATCAGCAAAATTCAAAGGATCAATTGCCAAGTTTTCAACTTTTGGCTCACGGTGCGTGCCTGCATTTCCAGGAGCCGTATAAACACGATCCACTAAAGGGGATTGCGCTAACTTCCAAGACAAAGCATGCTCGCGCCCACCATTTCCAATGACGAGTACCTTCATAGTTTATGTTTAAACCTCTAATGACGAAAATGGCGTGTGTCGGTAAATACCATGGCAATTCCTAGGGCATTTGCGCATGCAATGACTTCTTCATCCCGTTTTGATCCGCCGGGCTGAATGATAGCTTTAATCCCATATTGATAAGCTTTTTCAATATTATCTTTAAAGGGGAAGAAGGCATCGGATGCCATCACCGCGCCTGCCAGTGACAAATTTTCTTGTTTTGCTTTTAGCGCAGCGATCTCCGTGCTAAAGATCCGAGACATTTGTCCGGCACCAATTCCTAAGGTTTGTCCATTTTTAGCAAACACGATGGCATTGGATTTTACCCATTTTGCGACTTGCCAACTAAAAATTAAATCCTGCATTTGTTCATCAGTGGGGGCGGTTTTAGTGACGATTTCCAATTTATTAGGATCAACTCTATCGGGTGTTTGCATTAACATGCCGCCGTTAACACTATGAATTTCAAAACTGACGGTGGGATCGCTATCGGTTGGGTAATATTGTAGTAAACGACACTGTGGTTTTTCTTTGGCTATTTTTAATGCGTGATCAGAAAAACGAGGAGCAATAATGATTTCAACAAATTGCTGATTAAAAAGTGTTTGTAATAAATGATCATCCACCGAATGGTTAAAAGCGATAACACCACCATAGGCAGAAGTTGGGTCGCAGGCATAGGCTCGCTGATAAGCATCAAGTGGGGTAGAGGCACTGGCCACGCCACAAGGGTTAGCGTGCTTCACAATCACGCAGCTTGGGAGCTTGAATAATTTAACGCATTCCAAGGCAGTGTTTGCATCGAGGATATTATTAAAAGATAATTCTTTACCTTGCAATTGTGTTGCCGCGGTAATGCTATCCTGACTTGGATTATCTTCTTGATAAAATGCTGCTTTTTGATGAGGATTTTCGCCATAACGCAATTTTTGTTTAAGCTGATATTTCAGCGTAAGATTATCATTAAAAATTTCAGAAGGTGAATTTAATACTTGTTGGCTTAAATAATTGGCAATGGCATTTTCATATTGTGCAGTGTGGGCAAAGGCTTTACCGGCAAGGTAAAATCGCATCTTTTCGCTGATGGCGCCATCGTGCTCTTCTAATTCATGGAGCAATGGCAAGTAATCTTTAGGATCAACCAATACCGTACACCACTCATAATTTTTAGCACCGCCTCGGATCAAGGTGGGGCCGCCAATATCGATATTTTCGATGGCGGCAGCTAAGGTAGAATCACTTTGGCGCGTGACACTTTGAAAAGGATATAAATTAACCACCACTAAATCAATGTCGGGAATTTCGTGCGTGATCATGGTATCGGCATCGATATCACGTCGCCCTAAAATTCCCCCGTGAATTTTTGGGTGAAGCGTTTTGACACGACCATCCATCATTTCCGGAAACCCCGTATATTCGCTAACCGGCGTCACCGGCAAACCGTGTTCTTTTAAAAGCGCAGCAGTATTTCCGGTAGAAACTAATTCTATTCCTCGTAAATGAAGGCTTTCTGCTAATTCGATAATATTGGTTTTATCAAATACCGAAAGTAAGGCTCGCTGGATAACAGTAGATTCATGCATGCGATGATCCTTTTTTATTCTAGTCCATAATCGGCCAGTCGCTTGCGTAGAGTTCCTCTGGCAAGCCCTAACCACTCGGCAGCTTTACTTTGATTACCGCCTGTGTGATGCAGAACGGTTTTAAATAATCCTAATTCAACTTCTTTCATGACAAGAGCATATAATTTGTTAGCAGGTTGCCCGTCTAAAGTGGAAAAATAGTCATGGATAATATTGGCAACAATTTCTCGTAAAGGCGCTTCATTGGGCGAGCCCATTTTAGGAGCACTCATGATGTTCTTCCATCAAATTTTCAAAAAACGTTTGAGTCGCATCGAGTTGTTGCTCGGCCTTTTCTAATTGATTAAAAGTGTGACGAAATACAGCCCCTGCGCGTTGCCCTTTGCTATACCACGACACATGCTTTCGCGCCATTAACACACCACGCACTTCGCCATAAAATGCATAAAGATTTTTCATGTGATTGATCATTAAATCGTGAACGGTTTTAAATGTAGGCGCAGGCAAAGCTTCATGCGTGCGTAAATAATGGCTAATCTCTTGAAAAATCCACGGGCGTCCTTGTGCACCACGGCCAATCATAATGGCATCAGCACCGGTTTGATCTAAAACCCATTTTGCTTTTTCAGGCGTGGTGATATCGCCATTGGCAATGATTGGAATTTTAACTGCGTTTTTAATTGCAGCGATCGTTTCATATTCTGCTTCGCCGCGAAACATACAAGCACGCGTGCGGCCATGAATGGCAAGTGCTTTGATCCCACAATCTTCAGCCATTTTGGCAATGCGCACACCATTGCGATGGTCTTGATCCCACCCCGTGCGAATTTTTAAAGTCACTGGAATATTCACCGCGTTAACGACGGCATTTAAAATTTTAGCAACCAGCGGTTCATCTTTGAGTAACGCCGAGCCGGATGCGGTGTTGCACACTTTTTTAGCCGGGCAGCCCATGTTGATGTCGATGATTTCAGCGCCCATTTGTTCATTAAAACGCGCAGCATCAGCCATCATCTCTGGATTGGCGCCCACAATCTGCACCGAACAGGGCCGCGTTTCACCTTCATGATTGGCACGACGGCGGGTTTTTTCGCTGCCATGCAATAGTGAGTTAGCGCCCACCATTTCGGATACGGCAAGGCCAGCACCCAAATCTTTGCACAATTGACGAAAAGGGCGATCGGTCACACCTGCCATGGGTGCCAAAATAATGGGATTATCAATTTGGTAAGGCCCAATTTTCAAAGGGGAAAGTTGGGTGACTTGTTTTTCTGCTTGCGACATGAAGGCGCCTCTGATTATAAGAGAAAAATTATACCCCTTTTTGGTTTGATTTTTACAGCGATTTAGGGGTTTTTAAACTAAGAAAAATGTTGCTCAACTAAGCAAATAATTGCCTGAACCATTTTATTGACATTCTGTGGCGGGATGGTAGCATGTTCGTTTTTTCTGAAAATATCAGTGTTATTTCCAAGTTTGAATTGTTTTGTTAATTATTTCGGCAGATATGCACTGAAAAATTGATGGAGGATCCTATGAAAAAACTAATTCTTGCAAATACTTTGATTGTGATTTTATTTCTTGGAGCTTGTAATTTTAATCAATACAAACCGATTGGCTCGGGAAATTTACTCGAAAGCAGATTTGGTTTCAAGGAAGAGAAAATTGCGCATAACAAGTGGTTAATTTCTTATGAAACCGTAGGCGGAACAAAAGATGCTGAAGCGCTTAAACTTTTATATCGACGCATTGATGAATTTGGTAAACAACAATGCAAAAAGGGATTCAAATCTGAAAAGCCAGATATATTAGCTTCTGATGTAGGTGTTACTTCTACTGCAATATTAACTTGCAATGAGTGATTTTTAAAGGATCCGAGTACCCGCAAGTAAAGCCCAATCTTCTTGTATTGTTGCTGCATCAAAAGAAAACCATTTCTCGTAAGCGACTTTGACTGCAGCAACTTGATTGGCTAATAAACCCGACAACACAATAACGCCACCCATTTTACAACATTGCCGCAAAGTGGGAGCAAGTGAAATTAAAGGCTCGGCTAAAATATTGGCCAGTACCACATCCGCTTGGGAAGCCGGAAATTTCTCAGGTAAATAGGCAATGATTTTATCGCTTACTTCGTTTCTTGCTGCATTTTCTTGGGTACTTAACAGTGCTTGGGGATCATAATCCACCGCCAGAACTTTTTCAGCGCCTAATTTTAAGGCAGCAATGCCTAATATTCCTGAGCCACAACCATAATCAATCACCGTTTTATTTTGTGGTGGATGTGCATCAAGCCAAGTTAAACACAAGGCAGTGGTGTGATGTGTTCCGGTACCAAAAGCTAAACCTGGATCCAATTTAACGATAACCGCTTTTTTATCGTGTGGTAATTCTACACTGTCATCATTCGGTATGATCCAAAGGTGCTGCCCAAACCGCATTGGCCGAAAATGTTCAAGCCATGTTCGAGACCATTCTTGATCTGCTAGTACGTTGAGTGTGTAAGAAAGATTGGGGAAAGTTTTATTCAACGTTTGTTGAAGCAGCGCTTTATCGGTATCACCCGCAAATAATCCTACCATTTTTACATTGCGCCACAAAGGCGTTGTGCCTGGGAGCGGCTCGAGTAAGGGCTCATCGCTGGCGTCTAAAAAGGAAACGGCTAATGCACCAAGGATTTCGAGTTTTTCACTGAAATCTTCAGCTTGTTTTTCTGTTATGGTGAAGGTGACTTCAACCCAGGGCATGGTGAGCTCGTGTGTGGTTTGAGGTTTGGGTGAATTGTATCCCGGAATGAGATTTTTGGGTAGTATTCCTCACGTTTCGGCATCCCCCGTGCAAGTAGATAGGTAATGCTTAGGAAAGTGAGTTGTTGTGCTTGTTAATCGAACTCCAAAGTATTTATCCCTAGATAAATATAAAATAAATATGATATATTCTTTGAGTAGATTATAAAATTTAAGGTGCTCATAATGGAACAATCTAAAATCACTTTACCGCAAATAAAATTAATTGGAATCCAAGTTCGAACAAACAATAAAATTGAAATCGATCCGATGACGGGTAAAATTTTCCCCATTGTAAAGCGTTTTTTTCAGGAGAAATTATTCAATAATATACCGAATCGAACAAAACCTGGCACCACATTTTGTTGCTACACAGACTACGAAAGCGATCACACTGGCGATTATACGTATTTTATTGGTGAAGAAGTGAGTGCTTTACCAGAAATTTCTGAAAGTTTTAAACAATTAATTATCCCTACACAAACGTATAGCAAATTTACAACCGATCCTGAGCCCATGCCAGACGTAGTGCGTAATGCTTGGTTTGCAATTTGGGAAATGATCCCTTCAGATCTAGGCGGTAAACGACGTTATGTTACCGATTTTGAAATTTATGATGAAAGAGCCAGCGATCATCAAAATATTGTGATGGATTTGTATATTGGTATTGAATAATTGGGATGGATTGTTTTTCCTCACGTTTCAGGCTGTGTATTTCGTATTCCCCACGTTTCTCCCTCCTCCCCACGCTTCGGTCGACGCCTAACGGCGCGACCTTACGCGGGGCTAAAATCCTGCGCAGCATTCCCCACGCTTCGGCCTGTTCGCTATTCGCTCACAGTCCTTACGCGGGGCTATATCCCGACGCAGCTTCCGCTGCTAGAGAATGGGAATGGAGTTTGTGATGTATTCTCCCCACGCTTCGGCCTGTTCGCTATTCGCTCACAGTCCTTACGCGGGGCTATATCCCGACGCAGCTACGCTGCGTTTTTATCAAAGAATAATTAAAATACTATGAATTAAGGATATTGATTATCTACCATCTTTATGCGATAGCGCCAAAACGATCTTTCGAATTATTCATTCATAGAAGCATAGTGAAAAAATAATTTCCCACAACGCATTTCCACGCAGCGAAGCTGCGTCGGGATTTAGCCCCGCGTAAGGTCGCGCCGTCAGGCGTCGACCGAAACGTGGGGAATTGCGAAATACATCCCCAATAATTCGCAGCGGTAGCTGCGCAGGATTTTAGCCCCGCGTAAGGGCTGCGAGCGAATAGCGAGCAGGCCGAAGCGTGGGGAAAAATGAATTACATCACTCCATTCTCATTCTCTAGCAGCGGAAGCTGCGTCGGGATATAGCCCCGCGTAAGGACTGTGAGCGAATAGCGAGCAGACCGAAGCGTGGGGAATGCTGCGCAGGATTTTAGCCCCGCGTAAGGACTGTGAGCGAATAGCGAGCAGACCGAAGCGTGGGGAGGAGGAGGGGGAAAAACGTGGCGAATGCCAAAACGTCGGGAAATTAACCCAACACAAATCGATCATCAAATTTCATATTATGCTTTTTTAAAATCAGCAAAAATTCTTCTTCAAATGAAAATTTTTTATGATGTTCTTCTTGATTTTCAATATAGTTTTTTACTGCTTCATAGGATGAGAAACTTACAGAAAATGAAGCATAACCTTCTTGCCAAGCAAAATATCTATGTTGAGGGAAAGATTCATGCACCCAAGAAGATGATTTTGATTTGAGATCTCGCATGAGATAAGTAAATTTATCAAGTGTTTTAGCAACAATTAATAGATGAACATGATTACTAGTCCCACCAATTTTTACAAGAGAAGCGCCATGGTTTTTTACGATGCCGCCCATAAAGGCATACAAACGAGGTTTTATTTCATCTGTAATACAATTGGCACGATTTTTTGTTGACCAAATTAAATGAAAATAATGAGAGCGAAATGAATGTGTCATATTTAATTATTTATTTATATTTTGATGTTGTAATTATATCGAAATGGTAATGGGGTTCAATGGTGAATTTAAATTTTCTGTTTTTTACAGAGAATGTATTACGTTTTGCCAACGTTCCCCATATTTCCTTCAGTTTGTGATCTTATGCTGAATTACACCCTTTGTGGGGCTTCCGATGGTTTCCTTTTAAAGGAAATCCTTAATACGTCGAAATGCATTACATATCGTCTATAGAAATGACGGTATCATTTTAAGGGGGAGTCATGTTACGTTGGGTTATTACCTTTTTTATTATTGCTATCATCGCTGGATTGCTTGGTTTTACTGGGATTGAAGTAGCCGCAACTGAAATAGCAAAAATCATCTTTTTCATTTTTGTTGTTTTATTTATAATATCATTTATTTACTATTTGGTGACAGGGAGAAGACCACCAAGCCCTCCTCTTTGATTTCCCTCATGTTTCGGTCTTCAGCACAGAATTTTGCATTTATCGATAGGACGTTGGCTCCGGTCAATGGTCGAAAAAAGAGACTTACATCCGTGTAAATGTCATTCATTCTTTAAAATCCGATTTGCTTCGGTGTGCTCTTTCTTAAATCGATCATAAGCCTTTTTTACGTCTTCCTCATTTATCAAGGCCTTTACTTGAGCGGGGATTATGTGAACTGCTCGCCCCTTAAGGAGACGAGCTTCTAGGGTCATAGGAATTTGCGAAAATAGAGATCCTATTTCCGTCTTACTTATTCCTCGCCTAGCTTTACTTCGGCTGCTCCCCAGCCTAGTTTTTGTCTTGGCTTTTGGCCTCGACAATAAATATCTGACTCCTCTCTTGCCTATCACTTTTGCTGCATTTAAATCTGCATTGTCAACGTTTCCACAAAATAGACACAGAAATTCCGATTGAGACTTTCTGTTATCTGGGTGAATGTGGCCGCACTCAGCACATTCTTGACTAGAATAATGGGCAGGAACCTTTATAACTATTTTTCCTCGCTTTATTGCTTTATATTCTAAAAATTTAATTGTCTTCGCTAACCCCTTTGATAATAATCCACGATTTAATCCCGCTTTTGCTCGAGCTCCATTAGGAAGATACCGACCGTGAATATCTTTTTTAGCCTCTGGGCTTTTTGTCATATTTTTTATTTGTAAGTCCTCAACAGCAAACACTTTTGCATCTAACTCTGCTAAAGCATGGGAGGTTTTATGACAAAAATCATGTCGAATATTACCCATTTTTGTATGCAATTGGCCTATCTTTGCCTTAGTTTTTTTTCTTCTATTTGAATCAATTCTGTGCTTGGCTAACTTTCTTTGGTACCGTTTCAGGCAGCGTTGCTTTTTCTCAAGTCGCTCTTTTGTTTTTTCAGCAAAGTCATAAGAGGAACCATGACTGATTTGAAATGGTATGACACTACCCCGATCGATACCAATGGTAATAGGGACTAATGTGGCTTCATCCAAAGAAGAGTATTCTTCTAATAACTGCTCTTCTGACTTCTCAACATCCTGGACTTCATAACAAAATGAGACAAACCAATACTTTCCCTTTTTTGATATGACAATTTGTTTAGGAATGTCATATTCTCGATGAG
>JBIOEB010000004.1:0-39057 GCA_044445585.1 Candidatus Berkiellales bacterium | reverse complement strand
TTTTTTTTTTTTTTTTTGGTATTCGTTCTTTGTTGTTAACCTTCCCTTATAATTACCCAAGGCATTTCATTTTGTGAAGAATCATTGATGTGTTCTTTCCGCGATGGGGGTTTCAAATGGGGTTTAATCGCGATTCTCCCCCTTTGGAAACCCCCATCGCGTAAAGAACACTTCAATGATGCTTCGCATCTTGAAGTGCGTTGGGTATAGATCAGGGAAGGTTACCAACAATGAACGAATACCAAAAAAATATAAAATACCTATCCGATGAAATCGTACGCGCTCAAACCCCTATTCGAATATTAGATGCCATCAAATGGAACCTTCAAATCAAAGAAACTTTTTTTGCGAACAAATTCAAAGAACAGCCCCCCATCACGGCAGCTTATTACCAGGATGTCATTGCCTTAGATTGGTCGAAACAGCGCCAGCAGTTTCACATTATCGAACGTGAAATCACTAAAAAATTAGGGCAATTTAATCCGGTTGGGCAAATCATGCGTCGGATCTGCACTGAATACGTGCGTGTTTTAAATATGTTAGAGTCACGTGGAAAACCTGAATTTTCCTATATCTCTCAGGAACTCTACGGCTCGGCAAAAGATGTGTTTCACGTTGGCGATCCCACCCTGGCACAACTTGGTGTGTTAATGGCCGATGCCCTTAGCCAAATTGATAAAAGCGCCGTGCTGTATGAAGAAGAAAGAACCATTGATGCCGATAGCGCAATCAAAATTTTACAAACAGAATTAGATAAAAATTTTATTGAGCCTAATAAAGTACGGGTCATTTTAAGCGATGGTATTATCGCCGATGCCGCTGCAGGTGCTGATTACATTAAAATTCGACATGATGCAAAATTCAATCATCGCGACTTGAAAATTCTCGAAATTCATGAGGGTTTAGTGCATATTGGCACTACCTTAAATGGTAAATTGCAACCGTACTGCACCTTTTTAAGCAAAGGCCCCCCTTCTTCAACCATTACACAAGAAGGGTTGGCTATTTTGATGGAGGTGTTGAGCTTAATTTCTTATCCTGCTCGCCTTAAGAAACTGGCAAACAGGATCCGTGCCGTCGAACTTGCTGAGGATGGTGGTACCTTTTTAGATATTTTCGAATTCTTTAGAGTGGAAGGCTATCACGAAGAGGATTGTTATTATCTTGCCAGCCGTGTTTTTAGAGGAAGTTTACCTACCTTAGGCCCTTTCACCAAAGATTTATCCTATACCAAAGGATTTATAACCGTTTACAACTTTATTCAATTAGCTGTGCGCAAAGGCATGTTAGATAGAATTCCTCTGCTATTTTGTGGTAAAACGAATTTAGAAGATATTCGGGATATTGCCCAACTCGTCGATGAAGGGATTATTATTCTACCTCATCATCTTCCCCCACAAATTAAAGATCTCAATGCAATTGCTGCTTGGATGTGCTTTGCCAGTTTCTTAAACCAATTAAGCTTAAGTAAAATTGAAAGCGATTATGCTTATTTACTAAGCAGTTAACCTAACCTTGCCCCTAAGGAAACACTCACACTCTGCGCACCCGCTTCGGGATCAGTAAAACTTTTTCTTCTTATATCATCAAATTTTTTTAACATCTTGGGAGGGGGTTTGTCCATCATATCTGGATCCGTCATATCTGGATCCATCACACCTGGAAGAGGACATTCTGCATCAAGGGAGTCCTCAACTAAGTTGACAACATCTTCTGGCTTGGGTGGATTAAGGGGTGGAGCTCTCTTTGATCGCTGCCTCTTAGGTTTGGGTGAAAAAGGCGAGTGATTTTCTTGATGTTCCCGTCGAGGTGAAATTTCATCAATTTCTGAATAAACACCTAAGAGCAATAATATTGTTTTATAAATAGATTTAAAGTTGAAAAATTGAATCATTTTTTCATTAAATGTCGAGGCTGCTTCTCCATTCTCTTCTCTTTTGAGCTCATCATCGGCTGAAAAATGACCTAAATTTGAATTAAACAGTACAAAAAATGAAGAGAAAAACATGCCCAACGACCCAGCAATAGCAGTTAATCTAATATTAAAGATACGAAAGAAACCCGTACCCGCTATTAAAATAAATGCATTGTAAACACCGGTACCAAATAGATTTTGCAAAAAGTTTTGTCTGTTTTGTCTGCCAATTTTAAAAAGGGTTGAAACATTAAATTTTTGAAGCGAAACTTGGGCATTGACTGCGGCACTGGTCCAAGGAGCAACCGCAATGCCAACATGCGCAGCACTTTCAGCGGGAGAATCATTCAGCCCATCACCCACCATCGCAACCGTGGTTTCTCTTTGCGGGAGAGGGTTGGGTATTTGATGTTCTGGTAACATTAACAATCTTAGATTTTCTTTTTTAATAGCATCTTTGATTTTATCTAAAGACTGCATTCTTAAAGAAAGTATAAATTGCTTTTTTTCTTCTGGCGTCAGTTCAGCAATATAGGCAATACCGGCTTCTTTAGCAATTTCTTTGGCAGGAGCCTCTTTATCCCCTGTGACTTCAATAACGGTGATCCCCATTTTAATTAATTTATCAATATCTTTTTTAGCATCAGGGCGTAATTTATGCTTTAATCCAACAACTGCAACGCATTTATTATCGAGTGCTACATAAAGAGATGTCTTTCCTTGTTTTGAATTTGCTTCTTCCTGATCAATAAAGGATTGTTCAATGTTTTCCTTCCCAACAGCAACTTCGATATGAGATAAAGTACCGATAGATATCTTCTTTCCATTCACAACACCCGTTACGCCATTGGAAGAACTTCGATCTACTTGACTACACGCCAATAAGTTAGTGGTTGCGTTGAGATCAACGAATAATTTTGCAAAGGGATTATCGCCACCACTTTTAAGGTAACTGTCTTCCAAGCTTGCAACATATTGTATAATTTCCTTCTTACGTAAACTCTTATCGTGGTGCACATCGTCAATCACGGTTGAAGTAATAGTGCCTGTTTTATCTAGCGCAACCACGTTGACATGAGCTGCTAATTCTAAAGCATTGGGATCACGAACCAATATTTTATATTTTAACAATAAATCAACTGCCCCACCCTGAACGATGGAAGCCAACATCCAAGCACAGGGGCAAATACCATTCAAAATTGCAGCAACGCTGTCAAAGGCAACTCCCAGCATGCCTTGATACCACCACCACATAAAACTAATGGCAGCCACGCCAAAAATCGAAGTGACATAGGGAGACGAAAGCTTATCCATCATCATTGAAATACGACCTGTTTGATGTCGCTTTCGAGCATTGCTGTTTTCTTGATGGATGCAACTTACTCGGCTTTTCGATCCTGCACAGGTGGCTTTTATAAAAACAGGGTGTTTTTTAATGATACTTCCGCTGAATACGTTATCTCCTTGCTTTTTATCACAATCTTGTGGTTCCCCAGTTAAGACCTCTTGATTGACAAAAACTTCAACATTATTAATAATTTGCCCCTCGGTGGGGCAACGTTCGCCAATGCCTACCAGACAGATATCCCCTTCCTCAATAAACTTAAAACCAACGTCATCAATGATCTCTTCCACTAATTTTCTATTTTTTGCTTCATAAAGTTCAGCGCCCAGCGCAAGCAAATCAGGCCTGCTTCTTAACTTCTCTACATTCACCCTTTTTACTTTAAGAAGTTGATGACTCAGAAAATCATTGGTGTGACGCTTAAATTGTTTGTCTGTTCTTTCTTTGGTCAGTGCGGTAAACCCTTTACCCAAATTAATAATAAAAAGGTTCATGTAGATTGCAGAGAATTGATAAAGGATAGAGGTTACCGGGAAAAGAAAGGGTGCTAAAACCATCAACATCGAATGTGCCCATGTGATCCCAGTACCGAGTGCAATCATAGTGTCCATGTCTCGGGTATAATCCGTTCTAAATTTCTTCCAAGCATTGCGGTAATATTCTTTACCGGTATGCCACATCACCGCTAAAGTAACTCCGCCAATCAGTACGCCAGTGAATTTCCCGAGTAAAGTAATAGGTAAAGGGAAAAAATAACTCAAGACTAAAAACCCTAACCCGAAAGCAAGATTAATCCCAGCTTTTTTAAAACCCCAAACAATATCACTCCTTATTTCATCGTTTTCTACATTTTCATCTTCATTTTCATCTTCATATTCATCCACAATGATGTTGGGTCCACCAGGATGATTAATGGATCCAATGGTTTTTTTAACTCTTTGTTTAATGGCTTTAATATGATCAGCATGATTGTCGGTATAAACCGAAACGGTAACCGCTTTAGTAGAAAAATCCACTTTATAATAGTCAACATCGGTCGCATTTAGCGCAAGCGCTTTACTAGTAAGTTGCGCATCTTTTTCTTCCGTTAAACCGGTAATTGCAAAGTGAAAAGTTTTTTGGGTAGTTAAGACTTTGGCGCGATAATCACCATAACTCGCAATTAATTTTGCAATTTCATTTGATGATTTTTCTTTATAAATGATCACTGCCCTACCCGTAGCCGGGTTAATTTCTACCATATTAATGAAGGCATTGCTTAACAAAGACATTCTGATTGCAGTAACGTCTCCTGGCGATTTTATTCCTTCAATATCAAAATAGTGGACATAATACTCACCTTTTGCGAGATGTGAGGTGACAGGATAACCCAGTTCAGTAATGCTAAAGCCTATTTTACTCGGGTGGATATATTGTCCATTTTTTAAAACAACAACCACATTTCCATTTTTATAATCTGATTCAACACTTTCAATCACATCTTGATGTTCGGCTCGAACAATAGAATTAATCGAGTTTTCGCAGGCCGAACACATCATTCCGGTGACGATATAGTAATAAGTAGATCCAGACATACCACTTTACTCCAACACAATTAATGATTGGTAAGATCAATCTGACATTCATCAACGGGAAGTGTTTGACTTTGCTTTGCCCTATCGGTTCGAAAGGTAGCCATTCTTTCCAAATAGGCAGCTTCATCACCCGTTAAATAAACACCATCAAATACCGCACTTTCAAATCTTTCAATAAATGGGTTTCCTGCTCTTGCAGTATCAATCAGATCGGTGAGATCAGTATAAATAAGGCCATCGGCTCCGATTTGTTCTTTGATTTCTTCCACTGTGCGATTGTGCGCGATTAATTCTTGGATCACTGGGATATCAATTCCATAAATATTAGGAAATCGAATAGGAGGGGCAGCAGAGGCAAAATATACGTTGCTGGCACCTGCTTCACGTGCGAGTTGAATAATTTCTTTTGAAGTGGTTCCTCGGACGATAGAGTCATCGACCAAAAGTACATTTTTGTGGCTAAACTCAGACTCTATCACACTTAACTTTTGACGAACCGATTTATTACGGATCATTTGGCCGGGCATGATAAAAGTTCTTCCCACATAGCGGTTTTTAACAAATCCTTCTCGAAATTCAACCTGGAGTTGATTCGCTAAGGAAATTGCAGCACTTCGGCTTGTTTCGGGAATGGGAATGACAACATCTATTTTAAGATGAGACCATTCTCGTTGAATTTTCGCTGCCAACTTTTTACCCAGATTTAAACGAAATTGATAAACCGAAATTTTATCAATTATTGAATCTGGCCTTGCCAAATAAACATATTCAAACAGACAAGGGCTCAATTGGGAATGTGGTGCACATTGATTTTGATGTATTTTACCTCCTTGTATAAAAAGCGCTTCACCCGGTGCCACATCACTGACGATGGTAAATCCTTGTGACGTTAAGGCCACACTTTCTGAAGCTACCATGACTTCCTTGCCGCGATCAGTTTCCCGCACCCCATAAATCAGGGGGCGGATCCCAAAAGGATCGCGAAAAGCCACCATGCCCTCGCCCGCGATCAACGCAACAACGGCATATCCACCACGACAGCGTCGATGAACGCCTGAAATCGCTTTAAAAACGGCTTCTTTGGTTAAGGTTTCGCCACAATAACGTTGTAATTCATGGGCAAAAATATTTAAAATGATTTCTGAATCAGAATCGGTATTAATATGACGCAGATCTTCGCGAAAAAGTTTTTCTTTTAATTCTTCTGCATTGGTTAAGTTGCCATTATGTGCAAGCACGATGCCATAAGGAGAATTTACATATAAGGGTTGCGCTTCTGCTGCACAGGTTGATCCGGCAGTCGGATAACGAATGTGGCCAATCCCCATGTTACCGACCAGCCGTTGCATATCGCTTGCACGAAAAACATTTCGTGCCAAGCCATTCCCTTTACGCAAAATAAAACGTTTTTGATGACAAGTGACCATCCCGGCTGCATCTTGCCCACGATGCTGCAGCACGTTTAATGCATCAAAGATAGTTTGATTAACCGGAGAGGTAGCGACAATTCCAACAACACCACACATGTTTCTACTCTTCACCTTTTCTTAGAAGGCTGTTTAGATCTTTATTCTCATCATTATCTTTATTCTTATTTTTATTTTTATCTTTATTTTCATTTTTATCTTTATTTATTTGTTTATCTTTATCGTTATCTTTATCTTCATTTTTATTTATTTGTTTGTCCTTTTCTTTATTGATATCTTTACTTTTATCTTTATCGATGTTTTTTACTTTAGGTTTTTGTATTACTGTTTCTTCTTTTAATTCCCTCTTAGGTTCACCCTGAAAACGAAAGCCTTTGGCGATATCTTCGGGTAACCTATCTCTTAACCACAACGCTAAACCCTGAAATTGAGAAATGCTATAAGATTCTTGCCACCATTTTTCTTCTGGCAAGGGGGTGAGACCACCGAGTAGCACTAATATGGTCACCAACACCATCCCGCGTAACAAACCAAAAAGAGAGCCTAATACTCTATCGGGAGCACTGAATGGCGTTTGTCTAATAAGAGAGCCAACGACAAAATTGATGATTGCTCCAATAAAAACGACGCCGATAAAAATTAATAGAAAAGCAATTAACCAACGAATAAAGTCAGCCTTGATAAAAGTAATATAATGAGAAAATTCTTTGGCAAACATCCCCGCTAATACAATTGCCGTGATCCATGTCACTAAAGAAATGGATTCTTTAATTAGCCCTCTTACCACTCCAATTAAAACGGAAAGTAAAATGATGCCAATAATGATGAGATCGGGCGTGCCAAAAGTGAGCGCGGTCATTGTGCACTATCCTTCTTTTCGTTAAACATATAGGGGATCACTTCCCCCTGTAGATGAAATTTTGTCTCTAAATTCATCAGCGCATTCATCGCATCTTCTTTTTTGGTATGTGGCCCAACAAATAGAACTTTTTCATCTTTTGTTTCACCTTGATTAATATAGGCTGGATATCCAGCTTTTCGTATTTGATTTCGAGTTGCTTTTAGTTTGCTACTATCCAAAGAATGGCTAAGCTTTATCGTCCACCCTGGTAGGTTAGAATGCAACTTAAGTTGTGACCCTTCATTCTGTATAAGATCCACTAAGGGTTGTGGTAATTCATATTGCTGCTCTGCTAATTCCATTGATTGGATTTCTGGAATTTTTGCAGTCAAATTCAAATCTTGCAAGGGTCGATCGTTCAAAATCAAAAGGTGAACCATCACACCGATTGCAAGCAATACCATCAAAGCAAATAATATTTCTTTTACGTAAATTTCTTTCATATATACCCACTACGCTTCAAGATGCTAAGCATCGAAGAAGTGTTACTTTGCGCGATGGGGGTTTCCAAAGGGGGAGAATCGCGATTCTCCCCCTTTGGTGCAAGCGCGGATTCATTCCGCGCGCAGCATACAAACAAGGTATACCGCTCGCATCTTCAAATGCGAGCGGTATACAGCCCAAAACATCTAGGTGGTATGGAGAAAGGCACCATTTGCTCCAGTACCTGTGAAACCGTATAAAAAGAACCAAATACCACAATACACTGCGCCGCAGAATTCAGTGCGGCTTGAAAAGCGTGATAAATATTGTCAAAACTTGCGATTTGCTTTACTCCACTGTGCAAAAGCGCCTCGTGTAGTAACGAAACGGGTGTCGCTCGAGGCACTGCTTCAAGTTGCCCAATATACCACGTCTTAACCAATGACTTCATCGGTTCGATGATCTCAGAAAATGATTTATCTGACAAACTGGACCAGACTGCCGAGATATTTTTACCCACACCAAGATGCAAAAGCCTTTCGCTTAACCATTGGCTCCCTTCCGGGTTATGGGCCACATCTAAAATCACCATTTTACCTTCTAGGTAAATAATGTGTGCTCTGCCCATCATCATCTTGTGATGCAAGGAAGTGACGATTGTTTGAAGTGACGCTAACGAAAAAGTATTTTGTGCTAACCATTGATACGCAGCCAATGCTGAAGAGACACTGCGAGGGGGTAAGTTAAAAGCAGGTAAATCAATCACATTTTGATGTTCAACCCATTGAGAATGATCCTTGTCATAACCAAAATCACTTCCTTCACACAAGATATTGCAATTTAATTTTTTGGCTTGAAGTGTTAATGCGCTAATTTTAGCGGCAGCGTCACTTAAAATCACCGGAAGCTGATGCCTAAATATTCCTGCTTTTTCCAGAGCAATATCTTCTAACGTGTTGCCAAGCCACGCTTGGTGATCGTAACTAATGGAACTGATGATTGCCATATTTGGATCCACCACATTCACGGCATCCAATCGCCCACCCATGCCAACCTCTAAAATCACCACATCTAATGCTGGGTTTGCTTTTTGAAAAACATCAAAGGCAACCAAAGTGATAAATTCAAAATAAGTTAAACTGATGCTTCTAAGAGAAGCTTCTATTTTTGCAAAAGACTCACACAGTAGGTGATCGGGTACCGGATCTCCATTAATTTGGATCCGTTCATTAAAATGTAAAAGATGCGGCGACGTATAAGTGCCTACGTTTAAACCGGCTTTAAATAATAATGTTGCCAACGTGGCGACCGTAGAGCCTTTACCATTGGTTCCACCGACTGTCACCACTTTATAAGAAAAATCCAGCACCTTTGAGCGGGTTGCCACTGCTTTAATGCGCGATAAACCTAAATCAATTTCGGTAGGATGACGATGAGAAATGGCTAAAAGCCAATCGGACAAATCGCGATTTGAGATCATAATAAAGTATGTTGCCGCACATCAGTTGGCGCAATGATGGGAGCAGGCTGATGCATCAATTTAGCAATTAAACAAGCAATTCTTTCGCGCAAATGTTGGCGATCAATAATCATATCGATCACACCATGCTCTAATAAAAATTCACTGCGCTGAAATCCGGTAGGTAAAGTTTGCCTGACCGTTTGTTCGATCACTCTTGGCCCTGCAAAACCAATTAATGCTCTTGGTTCAGCAATATTCACATCGCCTAACATGGCTAAACTCGCGGAAACGCCTCCCATGCAAGGATCGAGCATCACCGAAATATAAGGTATTTTCATTTTGGCTAATTTGGTAAGTACGGCACTGGTTTTGGCCATTTGCATTAATGAAATCAGCGATTCTTGCATTCGCGCACCACCACTCGCGGCAAAACAAATGAAGGGAACGTGCGAAGCTAAAGCAGCTTCAACCGCTAAGATAAAACGTTTGCCTACCACATATCCCATCGATCCGCCAATAAAACTAAATTCAAAGGCAGCGACAACGACTGGGATCCCATGTACGGTGCCTTTCATGACGACTAAGGCGTCTTTTTCGCCGGTTTCTTTTTGGGCGGCACTTAAGCGATCACGATATTTTTTGGTATCTTTAAATTTAAGCTTATCTACTGGCTCGATATTGGCGCCTAATTCTTCGCGAAAGTCCTTATCTAAAAATTGATCAAGACGTTTTCGCGCGCTGATCCGATTATGGTATTCACATTTCGGACAAACTTCTAAATTACGCTCCAATTCCACTCTAAATAAAACTGCCCCGCAGGATTGGCATTTAGTCCAAAGCCCTTCTGGAACCGAACCCTTTTTACTAGAAGTGGTGCGAATTTTTGAAGGAAATAATTTGTGAAACCAACTCATTCTTTAATATACCTTACTCAATATTTAAGGTTATTATAACCTTATCGCCCAGCCGAGATAAGAACCCAGCCAAGATCTATACCCAGATTGTTAACCTAGAAACCATAAAGGTGTGTCATTGAAGGGAATATCAAATTGACTTGGATAGTGCACTTCCGCCAAATATAAACCACTAGCAGGAGCTGTAATACCTGCAGCTTGCCGATTCTTTGCCGTTAATACTTCTTCTACCCAAGACGGTGGTTGTTTTTGTTGGCCGATCTGAATCAACGTGCCAGCAATATTACGAACCATATGATGCAAAAACGCATTCGCCGAAATATTTAAAATAATTTTATCTTTTCGGCGAAAAACATTAATGTCAAAAATGGTTCGAACGGGTGATTTTGCTTGACATTGTGTGGTACGAAAAGAAGTAAAATCATGCTTGCCCAATAAGTATGTCGCACCTTGTTGCATTAAGGTTTCATTTAAAGGAGACCTCACCCAGGTTACCGATCGGTGCAAAACCCCTGGTGAAATGGATCGATTAAAAATAACAAAAAAATAACGGCGAGAAAGAGCAGATCTCCTGGCATGAAATTCATCGGTCACATTTCGACTCCACCACACGCGAATATCGGCCGGCAAATTCGCATTGACACCACGGATCCAAGCAATTTGAGGGCGTTCTGCTGTCGTATCGAAATGAACCACTTGCCCGGTTGCATGTACGCCGGCATCGGTTCGGCCAGCACAATAAAGTGCGATGGGATGATCCGCCACTTTGGCAACGGCTTTTTCTAAAATGGCTTGAATAGAGGGGCGATGATGCTGACGTTGCCAACCAGCATAATTGGCGCCGTGATATTCAACTCCGAGTACAATACGGTTCATGGTGTTACGATAAGACAGTTTAAAAAATACAAGGATACACTATAACGCATAAAGCTTGTAGGGGACGGCCTCTGTGCCGTCCAAAATCCAAAATCCCTCTTGTTCGCTACGCTCACCTCTCCCTTTTTCAAAGGGAGAGTATATGTGGGCTTCGCCCACAAGGGTCGCGTAGCGACATAATGTCTCCCTTTGAAAAAGGGAGACCGCGCGTAGCGCAGAGGGATTTTGGATTTTGCTGTGCCGTCCCGTCCTACCTCGGACGTGGTAAATCGTTCTTTGATCCGGCAAAAGGAGCTTGGCCTTCGCGAGGGAGCCTCATTTTGTAAGGCGCTCCTTTCGAATGCAGTAAAGGAGCGCGTCGTCGATCGAGCTTATCAGGCTGAGGAGCGTCTATGTCGATGTCTGGCCCAGCTAATACTTCACTTACATAATTCTTAGCTTCTATAAAAGAAAGAATATTTGCGGTGATAAAACCTGCCGGTTTTATTTCAACGATTACATCAGGCAATGATTCTTGTAGATGAGAAGCATAAAGATAAAAATAATCTTCAACCTCAGCTTCTTGTCCCAACAGTTGATACAAACGATGAAAATCATAATTTTCCCACTCTGCAGCTAAGGAAGAAAGCACAATTCTATCGTGCATATCAATAGGCCAATGGCTAAAATTTAATCTGGCTAAACGTTTTTCGTCAAAGTGCTCTATTTTCATTTGTGGGGGTAAGTTCTTTTGGATAAGACCGGTGATCAATAGATGATAAAACTGAGCAATGCCTTCAGGCCTTAATAAGAAATTATTATACCCTTTTGCAAAAGATAAATTAAAATGATCACCCCGTAACAGATCACATATAAAATCTTCGGGTGAATAAAGATGTTGAACCAACAGCCGCAACGCGTTGGCGCTTAGCCCAATTTCTTTGGTAAAACTATTTGGTTCGGTAGGATGCTTTTCAAAACCGTGTGCTTCTGCCAATGGAAAGGGTCGAAGAGAATGCGTAAAACTATATTCCACATCCGAGGACGATCGCAATGTCACGTGCAACGTAGAAGGATTTGCTGGATGATGTTTTAGGGATCCTAAGTCGACAAACAGCAAATCAGGTACTTCTTGACATAAAGTGGCTTGCCCGATTTGTTTTTCAAAATTTACGGTTTTTTGTTGCACACCTATCGAGCAGATTGCATCTAAGCGTCGTTGATGGTTTGCATTCAGATGAGAAACACTAATATGAAATTGAAAATCAGCAGCGACATCGGGTGGTAATAGATAAAGTGTGTTTTTATGCGATCCACTTAAAGCTTTACAACCCCCGCCGGATATTATCTGTTGATGATTATAAATAAATGTGATGGTAGAAATAACCGAAAAAAGCCCTGTTCCTTCCTCTGGAATTTCAATAGTACCATCTGCGTTAAGCAAAATTTCATATTTATTACCAACAATATCTTGCACCACGACAAAATCTGGGCGCGGAAAATGTTCGCCGGGCTCATCTACTGTTTTAGAACCAAAGCCATTGATCCCAAGCACACTGGCTACATAGTGATGAGGATCTCCTCCATTTTGTATATCGAACAATCCCAATACGGGGACAGTCACTTCGAAAATACTTTCGGGTTGCATTAAGGTGATTGCCTCTTCAATATCAATTTCTAAAAAATATGGCTTTAATTGATTAAATTCTTGTTGCGTGGCGAAGGATGCAAACGAATTGGGAAACGGCATGGGTGCCTTTAATTTGTTTAATGGCTGCACCCATTTTGTTTGACTGGGAAGAATGCGTGGAAATGGGTTGTTGTGATCTGAAAATGTTTGATCTGCCAAAATATTCACTTCCCTACCTCCACAATGAAAGACTCTAATTTGTAATATAGTCTTTATTGCGTGGGGTGGGGGATGACCTCAAGAGTATGGATGGAAATACAGGGGCATTCACTTGATTGCGAAAATTTTTAACTTTGTGAGGACCTATTGCGTGAAATAGCGGCGATCCATTACCAATCTCGAATAAGCAGCTCTGCAATCTGAACGCTATTCAACGCTGCACCCTTTCGAATGTTGTCACTAACCACCCAAAGGTTCAGCCCCAATGGATGAGAAATATCTTCGCGAATGCGGCCAACAAATACTGGATTTTTTCCTGCTGCATCCACTAAAGGGCTAGGATAGCCTTTGGCTTCGGCAAAATCTTTTACCACAATTCCTGGTGCTTTTTCTAAAAGAGCTTTAGCATCAATTGCAGATAATTTTTGCTTAGTTTCGATGTGAATGGCTTCGCTGTGTCCATAAAAAACGGGAACCCGCACTGCAGTGGGATTCACGACAATATCGTCATCTTGCAAAATTTTGCGTGTTTCCCATACCATTTTCATTTCCTCACGCGTGTACCCGTTAGCTTCAAAGGCATCGATATGTGGGATTATGTTAAATGCAATGGGGATCGGATACACTTCTGGTGCTAACGATTTGCCCCTCAAAAATGCTTCGGATTGCAGACGCAATTCATTAATTGCTTTTTGACCCGTACCAGAAACCGATTGATACGTTGCGACATTAATACGCGAAATACCCACTGCATCGTAAATCGGTTTTAAGGCAACCAGCATTTGGATCGTCGAACAATTTGGGTTAGCGATAATATTGCGATTTTTAGCGTTTTGAATTGCCTGAGGATTCACTTCGGGAATAATTAAAGGAATATCTTTTTCATAACGAAAATGCGAAGTATTGTCGATCACCATACACCCTGCTTTTGCAGCGATAGGCGCATACTGCGCTGAAACGCTCCCCCCTGCCGAAAACAAAGCAATTTGCACTTTGCCAAAATCAAATTTTTCAACCTCTTCTACCGGCAACGCCTGACCCCTAAATTGCACGGTGTTACCCGCCGATCGCGCACTGGCCAAAGGATATAAACGTTTTACCGGAAATTCTCGCTCGACTAGAATTTCTAACATACTTTGGCCAACCGCACCGGTGGCACCTAAAATAGCAATATCAAAGGTTTTCATGTTAACGACCGCTTTTAACTAGCATCACTAATAACCATACGCCGCCAATCAAAATAAGTGCTAAAAGGCCCATCGTTGTCAAACTTTTACTCATATTTTCTCGGCTCAGTAATTGCGGGTTTTCTTTAATGGTTTTATAAATTCGCCAAACAAGGAATAAAGAAAGAATGGCAATGGATAATTGAATCAATGTATTCAAAGGGATCTCCTAATTAATTTAATAATTGCTTGCCAAGGTTTCATTTTCTTAACGAAATCGTTGACCAAAAACGCATAACCAATGATCCATCAATACTAAGGCAACCATCGCTTCTGCAACGGGAACAGCTCGGATCCCGACACACGGATCATGCCGACCCGTGGTGATCACTTCCACCGGCTCGCCTTTTTCATTAATGCTTTTCCCTGGGATCCGAATACTCGAAGCCGGTTTTAATGCCATACTCATGAGTAAATTTTGTCCGGTTGAGATCCCCGCTAATATCCCGCCTGAATGATTACTTAAAAAACCTGTTGGGGTGATTTCGTCACGGTGATACGATCCGGTTTGCGATACCACCGCAAAGCCATCGCCAATTTCAACGCCTTTCACCGCATTAATACTCATTAACGCCTTTGCTAAATCGGCATCCAAACGGTCAAATACCGGCTCGCCTAAACCCACCGGCATATTCTCTACTTGAACATTGACGCGCGCGCCAATCGAATCGCCTTTTCTTCTTAACTCTTCAATCAATGCGCTCATTTGGGGAATTTGTGATGGATCAGGGCAAAAAAATGGATTGTTGGTAATTTCATCCCACGAAAAATTATTTTGCTCGATGGCAATATCACCCATTTGCGCTAAATAGCCGCGAATTAAAATACTATTTTTTTCAAACAAAAACTTTTTAGCAATGGCTGCAGCCGCCACGCGCACTGCGGTTTCTCGTGCAGAGGCTCGTCCGCCACCACGATAATCCCGAAAGCCATATTTTTTAAAATACGTATAATCACCATGGCCAGGGCGAAAAACATCTTTTATATTTTCATACTCCCGTTCGCGTTGATCCACATTCGGGATCAATAATGCAATGGGCGCGCCAGTGGTTTTCCCTTCAAATACACCGGATAATATCTGAACTTCATCGCTTTCACGCCGCTGCGTGGTAAAATGTGATTGGCCTGGTTTACGCCGATCTAAATCCTTTTGAATATCTTGTTCGTTAAGCGCTAATCCCGCAGGACAACCATCGACCACACAACCAATCGCGGGGCCATGACTTTCGCCAAACGAAGTGACACAAAATAATTTTCCAAAGGTGTTGCCCGACATTCAATTATTTTTCAGCAAGAAGATGCTGACACTCCCTTAATTCTTCACGCGTTAATAAAAAGACGCCTTCACCGCCACGTTCAAACTGTAACCAGGTGAAAGGAACATTAGGATAAGTTTGTTCAAGCAATTCCTGGCTAAATCCTACTTCGACAATGAGCAAACCATTAGGATTAAGATATTCTGCGGCATTCGCTAAAATGCGACGCACCACGGCCAAGGGATCATCACCACATAACAGAGCTTCCTCTGGTTCATGACTGTATTCAGCTGCTAATAAAGCATATTCTTTTTTGCTAACATAAGGCGGATTGCTGATGATAATGTCATAGAGTCGGCCAGATAAAGCAGCAAATAAATCAGATTGGATCAGGTTAACGCTGTCCTCTAACCCAAATCTTTCAACATTAATCTTCGCCACTTCAAGTGCATCAGGATCCAGATCTACCGCATCCACTTGCGCATCTGGAAAGGCTAAGGCAGCACTGATACCAATACATCCTGAGCCAGTACATAAATCAAGTAAGCTTTCCACATTCCCTTCTTCTACCCACGGGCTAAATTCATCTTCAATCAGTTCAGCAATTGGGGAACGCGGGATTAAAACGCGTTCATCCACATAAAAACAAAGCCCAGCAAACCAAGCTTCTTTGACCAGATAAGGCACGGGAATGCGATTTACCACGCGCTTTTCAATTCGTTCAGCGATAGTGCGTTTTTCTGCCGTCGTTAATTTAGCACCCAATACAGTGGGATCGACATCGGGAGGTAAATATAAAGAAGTGAGCACTAAATTCACCGCTTCATCCCATGCATTATCGGTACCATGGCCATAAACCAATTCTTCTTGGTTAAAATGAGTAAATGCCCACCGAATAAAATCGCGAATGGTGGTTAATTCTTCGATGGCTTCGGCAATCCTAAGGGTGGTGGGCATAATCGGGTCCGTGAGTCCATAACATGAGTAATTTCTCATTTTGCGGGGGTTAAAGGGTAAAATCAATAGAAGTTAAGTTAAAAACTTTGTTTCTCATGGCAAATAAAAGCAAAGGAGATCTGACCTATCACGAAATTACGACTAAAGTCCTATATTAAAAACAGGTTTGGCATGCTGAAATAAAATTAGTCAAAAAAGATGAATAGGTGCGAATGCAATTATCGGTAGGAGATAAAGCATGAGCGGCATAGATTATGAGATCACGTTACCATCGGATCAAGATTTAAACTATGGTCAATTTGCTCAAATTGATGAAGAAGGATTATTGCCTGGGATCGCTGAAGCAAGAACGACTGCTGGTGTCTTAGCCGTGCCGATAGAGGCAATATCCCATGCTCAAGTTCAATTTGTTGCATTAGCCGATCAAACAGGATTAACTGATCTCAATTTAACCTCGAAAGGTGTTTTGCTTTATTATGAATTATCGCATGATCACAAAACACTTACCGCTCACGCTGGCGAACATGGCCCAGTTGTGTTTACCACGCAAATTGATCCCAATGGTCAATATTCCTTTACGCTGCATAGTCACATCGACAGACCCACTCCCGTCAATTTATGGCATGAAAATGAAAGCGTAAATCCAACACAAAACATTACAACCGAACCCAATGCTGCCTATCAACTTAGCTTTTATTATCAACCGCATCTGCATGCTGATCTTGGTTTACAACAAATTCATACTTATTGGGATAATCAATTAATTCATATTATCAATACCAATGAATTAACGAATAAGGTTTGTACCTTTGCACTCGAAGGGAATTCCAATCAAGATTTTACCGCGCTGAAATTTGTCGCGATTGGGGATGAAAGTGCCTTAGAAAATTACTTACATCAAGTGTCACTGATCAGCACGGCGCAACATCATTTGCCCCTTCCATTTAAATATGTCGTTTCGGATAATGACATACTGACGCAAGATCATTACACGATAAATGTCACTACAACGCCGCCGATTGAATTGCACAACCAAATACCGGCAGATATTTATTACGAACAAGCCGTTTACCAAACCATTATCGTGTACGATCAAAATCCAAGTGATAATCCACTCACAACGATCAACTTAGAACATCTCTTTAATAATTTGGCTATTCATCCTGAAAATAGACTGGTTTCGATAGTGCAATTAGAAGAAAATGGTCAAGCAACCAATGTTTATGAAGTGCAAATTTCGGATAAAAGCCAAAGTCATCAACCCATCGCGGTGGCGGATGTGCAATTGTCGTTTCCGGGGGGAGATGGCGGATTAGCGGTTTTTCAGCATAATATTGCCATTGATGAGGGTGGGCATTTGGCAACGTCACTCTTTGCTTAATCAATCATAGTATCAGCATAGTCACCAGCTCAAACAAAGCATATACAACTATTTACTCTATTTTACGACCTGTATTAAACGACAAACGGTAGTATTTTAGGGTTGACATAGTGTAAGTAATTAAACAAAATACTGATGTGAGCATTCACTCACATTGTTGTTATGTTAATGATGAGGTAATTTTTATGAAAGAGTTAACCAATATTGAAACCAATTCTGTTGGTGGTGGTAAAGTAAATATTAATCAAGAATATGTGCAAGAAGTAAGAGATTTTCTTGAAACAATCGTTTTTGTAATAGATGCAATATACTTTAATGACATTAACCCCGATAGATTAAATCACTTTAAAAATCACCAATCCACCGATTGTAAGCTCAAATAAACTTAGTTCCGTCATTGCGACCCAGAGCGAAGCGAAGGGTCGAAATGACGGAGTGACACACCTACTTTTCAAGTGAAACCGGCTTATATTTAGTTAGCGTACATTTTAGATCGTGGAACCGATGATAGATCACTTCCTAATGATACCCAAGTGATCCCAATTTAGTTATAATCAGCCAAGATTATCCACAGGAGCTTGTATGTCCGTTGTAATCGTGATCCCCGCCCGCTTTGCTTCCACACGCTTACCTGAAAAAATGCTGCTGGCTAAAACCAATTGGCCTTTAATCAGACACACCTACGAGCAAGCCAAAAAGGCGACATTAGCCGAGCGCGTGCTGATCGCAACCGATCATGAGCGGATCTTTGAAACTATTAAAAGCTTTGGCGGCGAAGTGGTTATGACATCCAAAGATCACCCAACAGGATCAGATCGCTTAGCAGAAGTGGCTGAAAAATATCTTTCAAATGAAGATATCATCATTAATGTCCAAGGTGACGAGCCTGAAATTGCCCCAAAAAATATCGATCACCTGATCGAACTCTTTCAGGCAAGTCATGCAGAAATGGCAACCTTGGTCACCCCTTTTAAAAGTAATCCTCTTGAGCCTAACTCCGTTAAAGCCGTATTGGGTCCAGCGGTTAAACACAAGCAAACTTCCCACATTTTAGGCTATCAAGCCTTGTATTTTTCACGCAGTATTATTCCGTACCCTAGAGCTTCAAAAGGGGAAGTCATCAATTTTAGTGATTATTATCATCATTTAGGAATTTTTGCTTACAAAGCAGATTTTCTCAAAAAATATGTTACCCTCCCACAAGGGCGTTTAGAATTAGCAGAAAGCTTAGAGCAACTTCGTTTATTAGAATACGGCTATAAAATAGTAGCCGGGATCGTTGAACATGCAACCCCCGGGATCGATTCCCAAGAAGATTATAATCAGTTTGTAAACCGCTTTTATGCGCAAAGAGAAACCAATGAAATTTGTGCTTGATCCTAAACTAGAACAAGATTCTGAATTTATAATAGATTTACCGTTATGCCAAGCACGCTTGAGTAATAATGCGGCTTTCCCTTGGATTATCTTAGTCCCCCGTCAGGATAAACTTGTTGAGATTATTGATTTAAATCAAGAGGATCAAGAACAATTGCTACGAGAAATTCGTCAAACCTCTCATATTTTACAAAGGCACACTAAACCCAAAAAGCTCAATATTGCCAACTTAGGCAATATAGTGGCTCAATTGCATGTACATATTATTGCCCGCTTTGAAACAGATCCAGCGTGGCCGAACCCCGTTTGGAATTCAGGTTTTAATATTCCATACTCGACGAGCGATAAAAATAAATTGTTGGCGCAATTAGTAAATCAATTTAAGGAATAAAACTTGACTGGCACTTGGTTATTTATAGATTTCGACAATACCCTGATGGCGACGGAACAAACTGCCGTCCCTTCTTTAATAGCACGTTTTAACGAGCTTTATCAAAAGCAAATTGATCACGCGCTTACTTTTGAAGAATTTAAAATCCATTTTCATGGCCAAGCACGCGAAACCTTATGTGAGAATTTAAGCCGCCATTTTAAAATTAAAGTGGAATATAGAATATTATACGATCAACGCGAATGGCGCATCATGCAGCATTTGCAGCAACTGCCCGATGGCATTGAGATGGCCCCTCATGCAATCGATACACTCCAGCAATTAACTCAACAGGGCGTAAACATAGCGCTCGTTTCTAATAATCCTATTCAGCGCGCTTTTGCAGCAATGCGATTTGCACGAGATAAACAAGGGGATCACCTTGCCGCTTTGTTTAAAACGAATTTCTTTGAAGCGGGTGACATCCAAAAACCAAAGCCTGATGTTTATTTACACGCCATAGAACAAGTCAATGCTCACCTTGAAAACAGCTTTGCGATTGAAGATAGTATCACGGGAGCAACGTCAGCAACGAGCGCAGGACTTAAAACGTTTGGATTTACTGGGTTTTCCGATCATCCTGAAGAGCTGAAATCAAAGTTACTGGGTTTAGGATGTATAGACGTTTTTCATTCGTGGGAAGAATTTCCTGCGTTGTTGGCGTCAAAGCTTAATGTAAAGCGCCGTAAAGTATCAATCATTTAAATTGACCTTCCTGATAATCCAAGCGCTAATGTTTACTCACCCAAATAAGCTTTTAGTACTTTCGGATCTCGACTTAACTCTTCAGGAGATCCTTCTACTACCACATGACCTTGTTCTAATACATATGAATAATCTGCAATACTCAATGCCATAACAGCAAATTGCTCAACAAGAAAAATGGATATTCCTTGCTCATTGAGCTCTTTAATTGTTTTAAAAACACTCTCAACGACAACCGGACCAAGTCCCATGGAAGGTTCATCCAACAATAAAATTTGTGGCTTCGACATAAGCGATCGACCTATCGCTAACATCTGTTGCTCTCCACCAGATAATTTTTCTGCTGCTTTATAGCGATAACGATCAAGAACCGGAAAAATTTTGTATATCGCATTTAAATTATCTTTCGCCTTTTTGAAAAATCCAAAAAATTTTGGAAGGTGAATATAAGCACCTAATAGTAAATTATCTTCAACCGTTAATTCACCAAACACACCTCGCCCTTCTGGTGTGTGACTAAGGCCGCGGCGAACAACTTGATAGGCTGGAAGGTTTGTAATATCTTGCCCCCACAACTTGATATTACCACTGGTGGTTTTCAATTGTCCTGATATCACACGCATCGCGGTCGTTTTTCCGACACCATTGGCACCAATAATAACGACAATATCACCTTTGATAACTTGAATATTAAAATCAAGAAGAACATCACCCAATCCATATCCTGCAATGACATCCTTAACCAAAAGAGCATGCTGCACCTCTTTTTGTTGGTCTTTCGATTTTTTAGGTTGAAAACGAGCGTCTTGTTTTCCTAAATAGGCTTGTATTACCTTTGGATTTTGCTTTACTTGCTCAGCACTGCCTTGTGCAATAATATGACCGCTTTCAAGTACAATCACTTCATCACACAGTTGGGAAATAATATCCATTCTATGTTCAATCAAGATGACGGTGACACCACGTTGTCGGATCTTGACGATAATGTTTTGCAGATCTGTCGCATCCGATTTTGGCATGCCTGCCGCTGGTTCATCGAGAATCAACAAACGTGGTTGTGTAGCAAGAGCCCTTGCAATTTCCAAAAAACGTTGTCTTCCATAGGGAAGATTTTTGGCCTTGGTATAAGCATATTCCTTCAGACCGACAAACGAAAGAAGTGCTAACGCTTTTGCTTGGGCCGCATTTTCTTCAATTTGTGTCAATCCTGTCATTACAATAAACCAAGGCTTATTATAAGCATCACGTAATGCTGACATGACATTTTCGAGGGCTGTCATTTCATGAAACAGTTGAAGATTTTGAAAAGTTCGTGCAATAAAACGACGTGATACTTTTAGCAAACTACCTTGAGGAAGATCTTGCGATTCAAAAATCATCCTACCCGTTGTAGGCCTATAAAAACCAGAGATAACATTAATGAGTGTTGATTTTCCTGATCCATTAGGTCCGATTATTCCAAGAATTTTCCCTGAATTAACCTTAAAGGAAACACCATCAATCGCTTTGACACCTCCGAAGTAGCACCTTAAATTTTCAACTTCAAGAAGGATCTGTGATGATGAAACGATAGGGGGTATAACATCATCTAATTGAGACGGTTCAGGCAACGCATTAGGCGGAAGTTTAAGCAGGCGCTGAAGCTGCTTTTCAATATATCCCATCAAACCTTCAGGAAGCCCAACCACGGCCGAAAAAAGGATCACAGCAAAGATCCCTTTGCGCCAATCTTCAGGGCTTTGAATCAAAAATGACCCTACCAATAGCAAAGTGAGCGCGCATAACGGAGCCAGGTTGGTAAAATTGAGCTGTTTCCCCTGCCGGAATCCTAATAGCACACCTATCAGTGCCAAGGTAAATCCTATCGCTGCAAGACTTTGAAAGACAATATGGTTAGAGAGCAAGTTCGGAAGTAGTATTACAATTGATGATCCAAGAAACGCTCCCCACAATGATTTTCGACCTCCAAGCACGACGCCCAAAAGCAATAGCGCCATCAGCTCGAATGAAAAACTTAAAGGTTGTAAATAAAGTAAATTGAACCCATAAAGTCCCCCTGCTAGCCCTCCTAGTCCTGAACCGATAGCAAATGCAATGATTTTATGGCGCATGACGCCAATGCCAACTGCATCGGTAGCAATCGGGCTATCTCTTAAAGCACGAAATGCACGGCCCCACTGACTATTCAGAAAATTATGCATCCCGAGCCATAGCAACACTACAAATAAAAGACAGATCCAGAAAAAACTCGACGCATTAAGCGTCAATCCAAACAAAGTAGGACGAACGATGGAAAGTCCCTGCGCTCCCATTGTTAGAGATTCCCATTCATTTAGAACGATTGCTGCAAGGGTGGTGAAAGAGAGTGTCGCAAGCGCAAACTGAGGACCATAAAGACGTAATGCTGGAATGGCAAGAAGTGCCCCTAAGGTAAAACAAAAACTAAATGAGATCGCCACACATAATATTAAATCAAGATGCCAAGTCTCTGCAGCAAGGGCCGATGCGTAGGCGCCAAGGGCTAAAAATGCTGTTTGCCCGAGGTTAATTTGCCCCAAGTAACCAACCGTAATATCCAGACCAATTAACAAAATAGTATAAATCATTAACAGCGTTAACAAATCCATTGTATAGAGTTGATTACCCATCATGAGTGGTAAAACAGCAAGGATACCCAAAGCGATTATCTCAAAGCTCCAGGCCAATTTTCGTTTCATTATCAAATTACGAATAACTGACATGTGATCCCCTAAACTTTGCGAATAACTGCTTTACCAAAAATTCCCGTAGGTCTTAAAGCAAGAGCCAGGATTAAAAAGACCAGACCAGGCGCTTCTCGCCAACCTGAGCCTACATAATAGCTAGTTAAGTTTTCAATAATGCCTATTGCAGCTCCAATAATGACCACACCAAAACCAGAATCTAGTCCAGCGACGACTGCAACAGAAAAGGCTTTCAAAATAAGGGCCGCGGACATGTTAACGCCTACCGTCGTAATAGGCGCAACTAAAATCCCTGCAAACCCTGCAACTGCTCCGGAAAGAGCATAGGAATAAGCAATAATCATGCGCGGTGAAATTCCAACAAGTTCCGCACTATCACGATTTAAAGCGACAGCAAGTACGGCTTTCCCATACATTGTTTTTCGCTTAAAAAGCTCAATGAGTATCATAAAAGCTAAAGCACCACAGACAATTGATATTTCAACTGCTGTAATGACCACGCCTTTAAATAGTATGGGTTCTGATGAAAAAGGGGTAGGAAAAGGATGATCATCTTTGCCCCAAATATTTTCGGCAACGGACATTGCAAATAATCCCCAAATAATCGTTGTGAGGACCCAGCCCTCTGTCTTTTGCTCAAGCGAAAGCCGTACAAATACGCGCTCAACAAATAAGCCAAGTAATGCGCCAAATAAGATCCCCAACAGAACACACAATAAATAAGGAATGCCCGAATTGAAGAGAGTGAGTGTAAAAAATGTCGAAACCATAACGAGCTCACCTTGGCCAAAGTTAATACTTTTACTCGTGCTAAAGGTGAGCTGAAAGCCATAAGCTATCAAGGTGTATATCATGCCAATTGAAGCACCGCTTACGATAAGCTGTGCTAACACGCTTATAACCATTTTTTATGGCTACTACCAGTGAGCAAGTTCGAGGCGTTTATTTTTGATAACTGCCATCACAACATCTTGCTGACGGAATGCTTCGTGCGTATCTGGATGACTTGGATCCCATTTTGAATAGGGCTTAACCCAGGATTTAATCACGCCTGGCACTGGATCATTCAGATTTTCAAGCGCGTCTCTCAACTTGGTAGAATCGGTTGAGCCCGCTTGGTGAAATGCGGCTGCTAAAACCTTAATTGCATCGTAACCCTCCGCTGCGCTCATTGGTGAAGGCATACGATCCACATGATAAGCTTTATGATAAGCATCGATAAAGGCCGCTGCTTTCTTAGAAGCATAAGAAGGCTCCTCGATAAATGTCTGTGGAGTGAGAGTACCATCAGCGTTTTTACCCGCATTATCAATATAGGAAGACATTGATAAGGTCCACCCTCCGATATAAGGTATATTTAAACCCAATGTATGCATAGCATTTTTAATTGCAGCAAGTTCAGGTCCAATACCCCAAATTAAAATCGCTTGCGCACCTGAATCCTTAATCTTGGTAACTTGAGCGGTCATATCTTTATCGCCAATATCGAATTTCTCAGTGTCAACAATTTTAACATCTGGGTATTTCTTTAGATTTTTAATCAAATCATCACGACCTGAAACGCCATAGTTGGTAGCATCGTGCATCACCGCAACTTTTTTTAAGTGGAGTTTATTAACCGCTTCATCTACAACCATTGCCGCTTGTATGCCATCAGCAGCTGAAAATCGGAATATATAAAGATCTTTAACCTCAGGTTTTGCCCACTGAGACATACTTGCTGTGCCTGCGGCAGGTGTAATAATTTTTACCATCTTAGCATTTTGATAATATTTATCTCCAGCAAGCACAACGCCAGTATTAGTAGTCCCCACAATGGCATTGATACCAGGCATGCCTGAAAGTTCTTGAGCAATCAGCGCCCCACGCTGATTTTGCCCTTCATCATCACGCTCAATTACTTCTATTTTCATCTTTTTGCCACCGACATCAATTCCGCCTTCGTCGTTGATTTCTTTAATGGCAAGTTTTGCCCCATCTCGCGACGAAACACCCATCGCAGCCGATCCTCCCGTGAAAGGACCTGTTAAAGCAATTTTTATGGTATCAGCAGCCCAGAGATGAGTTTGAATGAAAACAGAACTAAGAAATAATAAAATTTGCTTATTAAATTTATTCATCATTTGTGATCCCCGTTTTGTTGTAAGTATATTACCTAGTTAAGTTGCTGTGCATCAATGTTAACGAGCTAATCTTTAACTTCTGTCTCAAGACTACAGTGAATTGCAATTTACATTCATAAGGTAACACGAGGTATACAACTTAGGCTATACGGTGGCGCCATATCACATATTAATGATAAATTGAAAGTGATTGGCTTTTGAGTTTCGAAAATTATACAATCATACAAGTTTAAACTGGTTTAAGAGGATTAAGTATGAGCTATCAGCAGAAAGGATTTAAAATCGAGCACAAATTGTCGCCTATTTTACTCTGCGTTTCTTTTATCTCTTCATCTGCTTTTGCAGATACCCCATCTCCCTATGAGAGATCTGGGCATCACCCGGTCAAGGCCCCTACTTTAATAATGGGTAAATCGGCGGTCAAGGTAGGTGGTTACATTAAACTTGACACGATGATAACAAGTTATAATGATGGGACTATTAATCCCCCCAATCCCCCTTCTCCTGGGCAAGATTTTCTTTTTCCTATTAGCATACCGGTGAATGCGCCTCCAATATTTAAAAGTAATCCTGATTTTCATATGCATGCCAAACAAAGCAGACTTTGGGTTAAGTCAGAAACACCTATACACAACTGCACATTGAACACTACCTTCGAAATTGATTTCATTAATTCGACTCAAGGCAATGAACTCTCCACCAACGGATATAGTCCAAGACTTCGGCACGCTTTTGGTTCTTTAGGTGAATGGCTAGCTGGTCAAACTTGGTCTACTTTTATGGATATTCCTTCCTACCCAGAACTAGTCGACTTCGGAGGTCCTGCAGGTCAAATATTTGTTCGACAACCACAGATCCGTTGGACGAAAATGCTTCATGATAAACACGTTAAGTTTGAAGCTGCCATAGAAAACCCGACAGTTACCTTCACCCCAATTAATTCTACTGTTGTCGATCTAACTGAGAATAAAAAATACCCTGATATTGTTGCTAGATTCACATACGATAACGAGATAGTACATATGGGGATCTCAGGCCTTGCTCGCAACTTGCTTTTGCATTTACAGAATGTATCACCGCTTAGCCCTAATAAATGGACATTCGCTGGGAATATATTTGGAAAAATTACACCCATTCAGAATTCAAAAGATAATCTTTTGTTTCTGGCGAACTATGGTAACGCTTTAGGTAGATATGTTGATTATTCATTCTTTCCAGATGCTTATATCACACCAACTAAATCCATTTTTACGCCGAACATTTTCGCTGGCTATATCGGCGTACAGCACTTCTGGTGTCCTACTATGAGATCATCCATTGTTTATGGGTATTCAAACGTTGATATCGATAAAGATGACGCTATCAATGGATTTGTTAGTCAAGGTGCAAGATCACTACATGTAAACCTAATGTGGAATCCCTATGAACCTATTACCGTGGGTATTGAATATATCTGGGGTGAAAGAGAATTAGTGAATGATCTTGAAGGGAATATAAATCGTGGTCAGTTAGGTATTCAGTATAACTTTGGTTAATGTTCTTCTCAGGGGCAGCTGGAAAATTTCTGGACTGCCCTTTTTGCCCTTTTCTAGCTTATTTTTCTGCTTATATATATACCAGTTTGACTTGAAAAGTAGGTGTGTATTCCTCTGTCATTGCGAGCTCTTAGCGAAGCAATCCAGAATATATCTTGAAAAGACTGGATTGCTTCACTAAGAGCTCGAAATGACGGAACTCCTAATTTCAAAGTGAACGTTTTAAAATCTTATTATGCTAGACCTCACACAAGTGCTACTCCAGTTAAAGTTGCAACTCTTTCAGCAAGTTCCTCTTCTACTCCTTCACAGGATGTAAGGCCACAAAAGGTTGGGTGGATTGCCGTTACTAAACCTTCCAAATCTAAAAAACAATCAACTACAAATAAGGACGCGAAGGTTGGTCATGATCTAAATACAAAAAAAGATTTCAGATTAAATCATTCACTAAGGTTTACCTTCTCCGACTAATCGCTCATAAAACGATGAAGTGCGAACTTAAATGCGGTAGTGTCATGTTGCATGAGCTAATTGCTTCTTCGCGGGTAAAAGTGTATCTGCCCTTTTTTGTAGATCCTCAATAAGCGACTTAAGATAAATCTTTGCTGTTTCATATGCATAAGGTATGGATATTTCGCTACCTATTGCAACCAAAGCAGCAAATTTGTATATGCACGAGGATTTAAAATTTGTTTAGATTCTGAACCTCTTGATTAATTATTCCATATAGGCTATATTCCATCTATGGAATGCAAAATTAGTCTAACAGGGGAATGCAATGAATGGCTTTTAAGCTTAAATGAAAGCGAGCAGATTGATGTGCTTGCTTCTATCAATTTGCTGAAAGGTTTGGCCCGCAACTTGGTCATCCCCATTCTTCCAAAATACTTGGGTCAAAATACTCGCACATGCGTGAATTAAGAATTCAGCACAAAGGAAAGCCGTATCGAGTCCTTTATGCATTTGATCCAAATAGAATGGCGATTTTGCTCTTGGGAGGTTCTAAAGTGGGTGATAATCGATGGTACAAGAAAAATATACCTCTCGCAGAGAAGCTATATAGCAAACAACTGAAGAAACTAGGGGAGGAAAATCATGACTAAAACTAAAACGTTAGATGATGTGCGAAAAAATATCAGTCCTAGGGTCCTTCGGGCCGCAGAAAGAAAGACACGTGAAATGATTGCTGCGATGCCATTACAAGAGCTTCGTACAGCTCGTAAGCTTTCTCAGGAGCAATTAGCAGAAATTTTACATGTTCAGCAAGCATCTATTTCAAAGCTTGAACGCCGAACTGATATGTACATAAGCAGTCTTAGGAATTTTGTTCGCGCTATGGGCGGAGAGTTAGAAATTAATGTGGTATTTCCCGATGGGATTGTTTCGATTGATCAATTTCAAAAAATCGAAGATAAACACAAACTATCTGACTCTATTTAATTAAAGAATTAGAGATGCAGGTTGATCCGTACGAGAATGCCTTGTGTGGTGCCTTTGCGTTATACCGATTTCACAGCACCATGCTTCTTCAAAAGCTCAATCGTCCGATCAATTGGCAACGCTTCAATTGTTTTGCCATTTCCTGTCATGGTTGTAGCCCGAAAAAGGGAATTGTAAATAGCTTCCTCAGTAGCTTCAATCGCTGCTAAAAAAAGTGGCGACATGGCATCATTATTCAATATTTTTATATCTCGAGTTATATTTTTTGTGGTTGAGATCCGTACTTCTTTACCAGTTGAAAACGCAATGGCATAATCGCCACTGCCATTGGTGGCAGCCGCGCCTGTTCGCGCAAATCCCATCATCGCTCGAGCAGCTAAGCGTTTTAAATTACGAGCATCTAAAGGCGCATCCGTTGCGACAACAATAATGATCGATCCATAAGGTTTTTCTTGCTCACTTTGTGCTTTTTCACCGTTGAGCTGGTCCTTTAAATAATAGCGACCAAGTTCTTGTCCAACGGGAACGCCAGCGATAGACAACACACCGGCAAAATTTGTTTGTACTAAAACGCCCACCGTATAACCACCCATATTATTCGGAAGTTTGCGCGAAGCCGTACCAATACCCGCTTTAAAGCCAAAGGCTACTGTGCCAGTACCTGCGCCAATCGCACCTTCATCAACTAGGCCTGATTTTGCGTTTTTGATGGCATCAAATACTTCATTAGACCCCACATGACGACCTCGGACATCGTTTAAATGCACATCGTTGGTTTCAGCTACCACGGGATTAATGGATTGCACATCTTCATTGCCCGGTAAACTCAGCATATAATCCAAAAGCGCATCGGCCACCCGTGGTACATTGAGCGTCGAAGTTAAAAGTATGGGAGTTTCAATTTCACCCATTTCATTAATTTGTGAAAAGCCGGCAAATTTGCCGTAAGCATTGCCTGCAAACACCGCTGCAGGAACCTTTTCTTTAAATAAATTTCCGTTGTGAGGTAAAATTGCTGTAACGCCGGTGCGAATATTATCGCCACGGATCACCGTGCTGTGGCCAATGAGCACGCCTCGCACATCCGTAATGGCGTTTAACGGCCCCGTTGGGATAATTCCAATTGAGAGTCCAATATCACGCACACGTGGTCGTTCGTTTTTTTGCATACTCATCCCTGCTGAAAAAAAACATAAAATTAAAACTGTAAATACTTTTTTTATCATTGTGAAAATAACTTATTTAAAGCAATCTCATCTAAAATTTGTACGTTAAGTGTTTGTGCTTTGGCTAATTTTGAACCCGGATTTTCTCCTACTATTACACCATCGGTTTTCGCTGAAACACTTTCAGTCGTTTTAGCACCCAAAGCTTGCAATTTGGCTTTAATTTCTTCACGCGACAAACTTAAGGTACCGGTAATCACATAGGTTTTTCCGGCAAGTGGTTGATGTTGTGACTTGTTGGTTTTTTTGGACCAATGGATCCCATGGTCCAGCAACGCTTGAATGATCTTTTGATTTGGCTTTTGCGCAAAAAAAGAAACAATATGGCTAGCAACAACTGGACCGACATCAGGTAAGGTAAGCAACACTTCTTCATTGGTATGCATGAGACCATTCAGATCTTCAAAACTATTGGCAAGGAGCGATGCGGTTGCCTCCCCTACTTCTCGGATCCCTAAAGCATATAAAAAACGTGCAAAAGTGGTTTCTTTGCTTTTTTCAATTGCCTCTAATAAGTTACTTGCCGATTTTTCTCCCATCCGCTCTAAAGAAAGCAATTTTTCTTCGGTTAAGGTGTAAAGATCTGCAACCGTTTTTACCAAATCATGGATGACTAATTGTTCAACCCATTTGGCTCCTAGGCCTTCGATATCCATCGCTTTACGTGATACATAATGTCTAATATGTTCAATCAGCTGAGCAGAGCAAATTAAGCCCCCTTCGCAGCGTGCAGCCGCTTCTCCGTCGATACGAACCACTTTTGATCCACAAACAGGGCAGGTTTTGGGTAGAATAATTTTTTGGACGTCGTCTTTGCGCTTTTCTAAAATGGGCGCCACCACTTCGGGGATCACATCGCCTGCGCGACGCACGATGACTTCATCGCCAATACGAATATCTTTGCGCGTAATTTCATCCATATTATGCAGCGTCGCATTGCTTACCGTTGCGCCACCTACCAATACTGGCTGCAAGCGGGCTACGGGAGTTAACACGCCCGTGCGGCCCACTTGAAAATCCACATCCAGTAAGGTAGTAATTTGTTCTTCAGCAGGAAATTTATACGCTAAGGCAAAACGCGGGGCTCTAGCAACAAATCCTAACTTATCTTGTAAAGAAAAATCATCAATTTTGACGACAATCCCATCAATGCCATAAGGGAGTAGATCCCGTTTTTTTAAAAGTTGATCATAATAACGTTGAACTTGTTCAATGCCTCTTACGACTTTACTTTCTGGGCAAATTCGGATCCCCCACGAGCTAAGCTGCGCTAAGCTTTGGCTATGGGTGGGTGGAAAAGCTTTTCCTTCGATGATTTGGGCACCATAACTATAAAAGGCCAGTTTTCGTTTAGCCGTAATTTTTGAATCCAATTGTCTTAAACTACCCGCCGCAGCATTTCGAGGATTAGCAAAAGTTTTTTCGTCGTGTTGGCGTGCTTGTTCATTGAGTTTTTCAAATTCGGCTTTTGGCATAAACACTTCGCCACGTACTTCCAATTTTTGAGGATAATCTCCTTGCAACACTAAAGGGATCGTGCTGATCGTGCGTAGGTTATTGGTAATATCTTCTCCAGTGTAGCCGTCACCCCTCGTGGCACCGCGAATAAATGATCCACCCTCATAAATTAAGCTCACCGCCAAACCGTCGAATTTAGGCTCACAGGAATAAACCATTGCCGTGGGTGTATTTTCATCTAACAGTTGTTTAATGCGATGATCAAAACGGACTAATTCTTCATGCGAAAAACTATTGTCTAACGATAACATCGGCGTAAAGTGTTTAACGGTTTGAAAACTCTTTAAGGGAACCACTCCGACCCGCTGGGTTGGGGAGTCTTCGGTAATGAGCTCGGGATGTTGTTTTTCTAATGCCTGTAACTCGCGAAAGAGGCGATCATATTCTGCATCCGGAATCGTTGGCGCATCCAAAATATGATAGCGATAATCATGCTCATGAATTAATTTTCTGAGATGTTCTATTTGTTTTTTAGCGGCCAACATCGGTGAATTAGCCTGCTGTTTTTTGGGTATTTTTAATTCGCTCGCGATAGGCTGTAATCGTTTGCATGCTAAGGGGCTTGCGTTTTTCGTCGCATAACACTCCATTTAACGCAGTGCTAAGTTGCTTGGCACTTGACAATAATTTTTCAAAATTGGCACTATCGTGATGATCGCCGGTCAGGGGCGTCCACAAAACAATTCCAGGGAAAAATTCATTCTGCATTTTGTGGCGGTTAAAATCTCCTGGCTTGGTGAGTGACGCTAAACTAATCAAAATAGGAAAAGTGGGGTTATCATTGACATGGCGATGAAAAATATTGCGCTCACCATAATAAAATTCGTTAGCTTTTAAAGCAGACAGCAACATTTTACCGGCAAAACCGTCGGGTTGTTTACACTGAATACTTAAAGAGATGATGTCAAAAATGGCTGGCTCTTGATTTCTTTGCTTTGGCTCTTCAACGATGGGATCTTCAATCAAAGGAGCTTCCATAAGAGGATCTTCAACAAAACGATCTTCATTCGCCTCGTGTAGCCTATTTTCGCCTAAAATTTCTGTTTGTTCTTCAAAGTTTAATTCGACTTTGCCGTGCTCTGTTGCAGGATGATGTTTAGTATGTATATTTTCTAAAACGGTTTGTTGAAAAGCTTCATGGCGTTGCTGTTGCGCCCTATTGTAGCGATGCCTTTGGTAGCCAACAAAAATCAGATAGGCACCCAGGACAATGCCAATGATAAACAGTAATAATCGCAAATCAGTTTGCATGGACACTCTCCCTTTCTTCCCATTCTTCCCTTTCTTCACTTGATTCAGCCATTGATTTAGCTTCTTCCATATCCACTGTCACCAGACGCGACACTCCTGGCTCACGCATAGTCACCCCAAGAAGCTGTGCAGCCATTTCAATGGCCAACTTATTATGACTGACAAAAACAAATTGGACTTTTTTAGCCATTTCTTTAACAAGATCGCAAAATCGTCCAACATTATTATCATCCAACGGCGCATCGACCTCATCTAACAGGCAAAATGGGGCTGGATTTAATTCAAAAATGGAAAAGACCAAAGCCACTGCCGTTAAGGCCTTTTCTCCCCCCGATAAAAGTTGGATCGAGCTATTTTTCTTTCCCGGAGGCCTGGCGATGATCCCAACGCCGGTATCTAATAGATCTTCTCCCAGCATCGATAAGGTTGCTTGCCCACCACCAAACAATTGGGGAAAGCGCTGCATAAAACCCGCATTGATTTTATCAAAGGTTTCTTTGAATTTAGCACGCGATTCGCGATCGATTTTTTTAATGGCGCTTTCTAATGTCGTTAACGCTTCAGTTAAATCATTCAGCTGCGAATCTAAGTATTGTTTGCGTTCCGTTGCAGCATTAAACTCATCAATGGCTGCTAAATTAATCGCCCCTAAACGTTGAATTTTTTGCTGAATATCATTCAATTCTTGTTGCCAAGCTGTTTCATTGGCATCGAGGGGTAAATTGGCTAATAACGCTTCCAAGACAAAAGTGGTGTTTTTAAGCTTTTCTAAGGCGTTTTCACGCCGAACCGAGCAAGCTTGCCATTCCATTTTAAATTTTTCAAGAACATCTCTTAACGATGTTAATTTATTTTCATGTTGAGTCATTTGGCCTTCGATGGTACGCAAAGTATTGTCGATCATGGCGCAGTCATCACGCACTTGATTAAGCTCGTCCTCGACCACCAAACGCTTTTCTAAATTCATTTCCAATTCAAGTTTCAAGGCAAGAAGGGGCTCATCATTCTTTTTTAAGGATGCATTAATGTGGCTTAACTTTTCCTCGGCAGATATTATTTGATCTTTTCCTCGTTGAATATGATGGGTTAAGGCCTCTATTTTGGCATGATAATTTTGGATCGTTAATTCAATTTGATGTTTTTGTGTTTGGTTCTCTTTTGCTTTTATTTTTGAATTGACTACAGCTTCTTGCAACGCACCTTTATGTTCATTCAACGCTTGCAGCTCGCTATTTAACTGTGCCATTTGCTCGATCGCTTCTGCAAGCTGGCTTCGAGCCACATTGACTTCCTGCTGGGCAGATTGCACCAGCGATTGACATTCCGCTAATTCTTGCTGAACTTGTTGATGACGTTTTTGATTTTGCTCAATCCGATTATGTTTAATACGGCGTTCACTTTGCAGTGCCATTAATTCCTGTTGCAATTTATTCTTTTGATGTTGCTGATCTTCTTTGGCTGCATCAAGTTGTTTTAATGCTACTTCACTGTCTTCAAATTGTTGCTGCAACTCATCTAAAGTTTTTTGATTAAGATCAATTTGCACTTCAACTTGTTTTAATTTTTCTTCACGGTAAAGGATCCCCAACTCACTGGCTTGATTTGGATCTTTTACGGTTACCCAACCATGACCTAGCCAATAACCTTCAGGTGTGATCACTGATTGATGGAGGGGTAAAGTCGCCAAAAGGGCTTCGGCTTCGTTAAGTGTTTGGCAAACCTGCACGTTGGCTAATAATTGAAAAAGACTTTCGGGTAAAAATTCACTTCCTTTTACATAATTCACTAATGCGTTAGCAGATGTTTCATTCTTTTCTGAAGGGTGATTTTGCCATTCAACAAAACTCATTCCACCCGTAGCAGCAGTTAATTGTGAAGTCACGGTGGCCATTTGATGATCGGCTACCGTTAAGCCATTTAAAAAGCCTTCTAATACCATTTCGACAGCATTTTCAAAGCCTTGACTTACCGTGATTTTTTCAGCCAAATAAGGTTGATCGTCAAGATGTTGTTCCGCTAACCATGCGCTTTTTGCTTCATCATTTTTGCCAAAGGCAACTTCTTGCAACGCATTCAATGCTGCCGCTTGGCCTTTAGTTTCGTTTAATGTATTTTGGCATTCTTTAATTTGCGGTTTAAGAAGATTTAATCGCGCTAAGATCTCGTCTTTGTGTAACGCTCCGATCTCTAACTGCTCTACCGATTTTTGCAACTCGTCACTGAATAAATCAATTTTTTCATCCAACGCGGCCAATTCGGGTGTTTCAACCAGTAAAGGTATGTGGGTTAACTCAGCTTCTAACCTAGCTTGTCGCTCATTGGTTTGATGAATTTGTCGCTCAAGCTGCGCAATCTTGGCTTTTTCAGCTTCAGCAATGCGTGAAGGGATCTGAGACGCTTCTTGTACAGCACTCACTTTTTCACGCCAATTTTCTAAAGTAGCTTCAGCGTCATGCTGGTGTTTGAGCGTTAATTCTGCCTCTTTGACGATTTCATCAAATTGGGGTTGAAGATCAGCAATTTGCTGTAACCGTGTCTGATTATTTTCTTCATCCAAGGCCAATTGAGATTGGATTTTCGTTAAGGTGCTTTCGGCTTCGGATTTATCGGCTTTTAATTGATTTTCACGTTCTTGTTGATGTTGCAACGCTTGTTCAATTTTTGCAATTTCACCCCCAAGACTATAATACCGTTTTTGCACGTCATTGAGGTTTTCATTAATGTCATTTCTTTCAATGCGTTGTTTTTCTTGCTCGGTCTTTTGTTGTTGTAAATTCGCTTGTTCTTTCTCTAATTCTGTAAGCGTTTCACGAATTTGCACTTCAATTCGTTGAATGGTTTCATCCAGTTTTTTCCAAGTGAGGGCTGCAAGCTGAGCACTGCGTTCTTGTTCTTGGGTTTTTAATTCGCGATAACGCTCTGCCGCTTGCGATTGTCGCTCTAAATGGCGGATTTGATTGGCTAATTCATCGCGCAGATCATTTAAACGCGCTAAATTTTCGTGGGTATGTTTAATTCTATTTTCAGTTTCGCGGCGGCGTTCTTTATATTTTGAAATTCCAGCGGCTTCTTCAATAAAAACGCGCAGCTCCTCGGGCTTGGCATCAATAACGCGCGAGATCATCCCTTGCTCGATGATGGCATAACTTCGTGGCCCTAGGCCGGTGCCTAAGAAAATATCGGTAATATCTTTGCGACGACACTTTTGACCATTCATGAAATAAGTCGATTCGCCTTCGCGTGTGACTTGGCGTTTAATGGCGATCTCGGCGTAATTTGAATATTCGCCGCCCAACTTACCTTCGGCATTCTCAAACAATAATTCGACCGTTGCTAGCCCAACGGGTTTACGCGCCGAGGATCCGCTAAAGATCACATCGGTTAAAGCGCCACCACGCAAATGTTTGGCGGATGATTCACCCATCACCCAACGAACGGCATCAATCACATTAGACTTGCCACAACCATTCGGGCCTACGACGGCCGTTAAATTACTCATCAGGTTGATTGTTGTTGGGTCAACAAATGACTTAAAACCTGCTAGTTTGATTTTACTTAAACGCATCGAGTGAACCTGTTACTTCAATTCCCCTGTTTCAACTCAAAAGATTATACCATTTCTAAGAAACGATACCTGCTTCCACAATACAGGGAGTAGCGGCAAAAAAAAACCACCTTATATTGCTATAAGATGGTTTTTATATAAAGTTTTGTATTTAAATCGGAGGTTAAATACCTGGTCTTGGTCTGGGAGATTGTCTTATATCATCATCCCTCATCTCAGCGCGAGGACGTGGTATATCGGGCTGGTATCTACCACTACTACCAGCATGGCCGCTGCCAGCATGTGCTTGAGGCGCGCCAAATCCACGTGGAGCTGACATTACCTCAGCTTGTGAATCATATTGCATACCACTTTTGCCACCAGCAGGAATATGTTCGCCAGAACGAGCTACATTGAACCCGAACAGAGCAGCAGTACCTTGGTTGCGAAGAGCTGCAATAGCACGGTCATAACCCTTTGAATAAACAGAAAAATTCTTGGAAGGTTCCATAATGTCCCTCAACTAATAACTATAACTGTCGCGATTATAAACAATAATCTCATAGTATGTCTAGAGCTTTACCGACAAATTAAAACTCTTTCCAGATGAAATCAGCTTGCTCTTGAACTGTACCATCACGCTTTGCAAATATTTTTTTAAATTTTTCGACTTCCTTGCGACGTGATTCAGGGAATTTGGTGCGTTTTTGGTCGAATTCACGCAAAAATGCATCGATCTCGCTGATATATCCCGTTCGGTAAATTTTTTTATTCTTGGCGGCCATTAGTCAGTTGCTCCAATTAAGCGTAATAAGGATTTTCACCTTTGCTGTGATCGGTAACATCCATCACCGCGGTTAACTCTGGGATCTGCGACAACAAAGCTTTTTCGATACCTTGCTTTAACGTAACGTCCACCATGCCACAGCCATGACAACCACCCCCAAAGCGCAACACCACTTCGTTGTTAGGCGTGATCTCAACCAAAGACACTTTCCCACCATGGCTAGCCAAATTAGGGTTAATTTCGGTATCCAACAGGTAATTCACTTTTTCGACGAGATCAGCGTCAGATTCCGGTTTAGCTCCTCGCAAATTGGGCGCCGTGATCGAAAGCTGCCCACTCAAATTGTCCTTTTTATAATCAATTTGGGCATTTTCAAGGTAACTGATACTCGCGCGCTCAACATAAAGGGTAAAGCCAGTAAATTCTAAGGGAATATCTCCCGCTCGATGCTCGCCTGGCGGACAAAAAGAAATGCTAACATCTGCTAAGCGACTTCCTGGCTGATCAATAAAAATCCGCAAGGCCATGCCTGGCATTTCCTCTTTTTCGATAAGATAACTAAAATGCTCTTGAGCATCTTGTGTGACATGAATATTTGGAGCAGTTACAGCAGTCATATTTGGCCTAAGCTCTAAGAAACATTTTATTCTACTAGATTTACATCTTAATTTGCTACCTTATTGATCCTTTGGCATCATTAGCGAGTGGGTTTAAGCATCGCTATGGAGAGTTGAATGTCTGACAGAAACGTTTTAGATTTTAGATCGCAAGCCGAACAGATGCTAAGAATTATCCAAGCTCGGCTTGATCAGGGGCAGGAAAATGCTGCTATAGAATTTTTAATTTTGAAGTTTAAGGCCCTATATGAACAAGGCGTTTCAAGTGGTCGCTTATACGAGAAAGAGGGTATTTACCCCTACACCTCTTTAAACGAAGACCGCTAATCAGAGAAAATCGCCTTTTTATCGCCTCTTATCTCCATTTTTCATAACTATATGATTTTATTGCAATTATTGCTATAGGTGCAATTTGGTTACCTCAATTAGTTGTGTCATACTTGAACTATCAATAATTTTAAAGAGATTGATTTTATGGTAGAAAAAAATTCGCCCACCTTTACTCCCAAAATGGGAAACTTACATGAAGAAAAAAAGGTAAAAGAAGAAATTCATAAACAATTCAGCCAATCCGATCTTTTGAAAGAGCCCTTTTCAGATGTGATTGTTGTTAAAGAACTATCCCCCTACTTCAAAGCAGTCAAAATGATCCTTGATGCAGAAGATCCAAAAAGTGTTCCTACACTGAAACCCAGTCCCAATAAAAAATAAACAAAGTGTAAGTACTTTAATTTAGCTAATCTAATAATATTTTCGAAAACTAACTAGATTTTTCTTTTTTTCTTGGTATAATCCCAGTTCTAAGAAAGATTAATTTTGTGTGGGAAATTGACCATTTCATTTTAGAATGGTAGTATTTCCTCATGTTAGTTGGGTAGTATAGGAACACATTATGCGAAGATTTACACCAGGCGCTGATTATAGATTAGGCAAATCTGAACAGAGTTCTTCCGAAAAAAGCAGCAGCATTCCGGATCAAATTCTGTTACCAGGTAAGCTTAATGCCATTTATGCAGCCCATTTAACAGTTTTAGAAAGCGCTGAAAGAGATCATTCAGCAAGACAACGCCTAAAATAGGCTAAATTTATTAAGTATGATCTGCGTCAGCTTTGGCGCAGTTATTAATTTTCCTCCTTAAAATTTTCAATCCGAATATTTCTTTCTTGAGAAACAAATTTTACATCAGTTCTTATCATCCCTCTGAAGCCTTTATTTATCTCCATATTTTCTTAGAAATCCAAGAACATCCTCTACTAACAATACTTGTTGCTCCATCGGTATGCCTTATTTAACTCTAGGGTGAGCAAGTAAGCCCTAATTCTGAGCTAGATAATGATCCCAAATATGTTTGGCATACTCCCGCCACGCCCTGCGAGCCTGTTGTTAAAGTTGTATCTGTGTTATTTGGAGAACCATTAACATTTATCGGATAGTTATTAATATGTAAACACCCTGGGACACCGTTTCCACAAGGCGTATTCCCGGATGAACTACTTGTCAGATTATCTACAGCTACGTTCATATAATTACCTGAAGAGGCTTGTAAATAAATTTGCAGTAATCCAACAGTAGGATTAATCGTACAAAATGAATTAACCGCACTGAATGTAGTCATTGCGATAATTTCTTGATCGATAAGAGATGTAACTGCGTATGGGCACCCTGTAGGATTACAAGAATATGCTGCATTTATAGTAGCAGAGGTGGTTAACAGTTGATTATACTGGCTAGCACCAGTCACCGTAACAGAATCACTAGCTGTGGTATCGCTTGTGCAACTTGCCGTAGTTGACGAAGTGCAGGTGATAGTTTGATTTTGTAGTAATGGATCAGTTAACGAGGGGTTGCAAGTAAAATTGGCTGTAGGGTTATCAGTTAATTGAAGGTTAACCAATGGTACGGATCCCGTATTGGTGATTGTCACTGTAGTTAAAACATTATCACCATTGGTGATGTAACCGTCTAGATTTTGTTTAATAACCTTAGCAACTTTGATTTGAGGTTTCGCAGTGCATGGAAATGGGGTTCCTAGAGGCACTTGCTTATTCCAGTTCTTTAACAAAGACTTACATGCTTGAGGAGATGCTTTGATATCACTCGGGTCAGCACAATTAACAGCTACACAATAAGCATTACATAGGCCAAATTGTGCGCCGCTTAACCCATTACAAACAGCAGGATCAATCGAATCGGCATATAATGTGCCTACAAAACAACAACACATTAGCGTTAAGATTTCCTTTATATTTGATTGTATATTCATCCGACATCTCCTGAATAATTTTATGTATATAC
>JBIOEB010000003.1:0-40779 GCA_044445585.1 Candidatus Berkiellales bacterium | reverse complement strand
GTATAGAATATTATTTTACCTTTAATTAGTAATTTACTTTTTCTTTATTATAGAAAAATGTTCTTGTATTACATTAAAATCGGTTGTACCCGTAGCTCCATTTATTATTTGAGTAATTTGAACTGGCGAGCAATAAATTCAATATTTTTTAATTCTTCAGACTGTGATTCTTGGTAACGTTTCCGCGCGGTTTTTGGCGGTTCACTCTTATCTTGAATATCAAATCTAGCTCCTTTTGATAATAATAGACAGGCTCTTTTGGGTGCATGGTCGATTGCCAAATGCAGTGCCGTTTCGCCAGAGATTTCATCTGCTTTGTCAATGAAGTCTGTTGAGTCTTCACAATCCAGTAAAAATGCCATTTCTCTTTTTGGCCCTTCTTTTTTTGCTAATTTTCTTAAGGACTCATCAACGCTGCTTGCTTCCATTTTTGCTAAAACTTTTTCGACTGAGAGATCGGAATATAATGTTCCTCGAAGTTTTTCTAAAAGGGATCTGCTTCGATAATTAACATAGGTTCTTTTGCTATCGGGATCAGAAGTATCAAACTCATAGCGCTTTGCCCAATCTTTCATGATTTTATCCACTTCACCTTCATTTTGGGTAAAGGCTTTCAAGCTTTCTCGCATTTGGGTTAAAGATTGATTCATTTTAACGATAGCCATCCCTAAAACAGTCGCAGGAAACCATTGAACACCAGGCAATTCATCAAGATCAGAAAGAAGCCGTGGATTATCTGGTCCATCAAAAAGCTGCGTTGTTGAACATTGTTTGCTTGAAACTGCGAATTTTTTTAACTGCGCAAAAGAAAATTGGCTGATTTTTGTGCCCAACATTAAGGCAAATGTTTTACACTTGAGACCTCTTTGGACGCCGGTTTGGCAAGCCAACACTTCAAAAGGAAGCCCAGCCTTCACAAAGAGGCGTGTGATTTCTTTCAAGAATTCCCATTGTTGAATTGTTCTAGCAGACTCAACACAAATGAGTCGTAATTTTTTATCGGCATCAAATGAAGCATCTAAAACCATCACATGGCTTAACGCATGTCCCATAACTACATGAAATTGAGTGCGAGGTATTGAACCTTTCGCAACTTCCACCAAACGTCTGAATAAAACCAGGATCATCTTATCATCAATTGAGTCTAAGCGATCACTGTCTGCGTGATAAACAACTTCCCCATGATATCGCGTGCCATAGTAAGCGGCGACCTCATTCTTTTTTTGTACAAGTGTCTGCATCTCGTCGCGGGTTATATATTCTTTATCCTCCCTGAAAGCCTCGAACAAACGAGATATTATTCTTTTTTTCAAATTCTTTAAATATTCATCTTTAACTATCAAAGATTCAAACCCACGTTCAGCTTCATTTCGATATCCATTATGTATCTCTCTACATGCATCATAAAGATCGGTGACCATCTCTGGTGAGGAAGAACTATCTAACCGAGTGTCAAGGATTTTCCCAGCATTATGTGCAAACACAGAGTTTAGCAGGAGATACAGCGCCCAAATTTGACTGAAATTTTCACGGTCTTTCTTTTCTTTGAAACTGTTATAAAGGTCAATACCAGCTTCATAGATTGCTTTATTTATTTTAAGCCACTCCATTAGCTTTTCTAATGGAAATTCTTCAAGATTATTCGACTCAAAATAAGTATCAATAATTTTTTCATAGTTGATTAATAGCGGTTTTAATCGGGGGTCTAAATAGGGATTAAGAGATTGAATGAGCCTTTTAAAAGCTTCTTTGTCAGGTTGGGCAAGGGGGATCAGTTTCGTCATTCATCACCTTAAAATCGCTATTTCGATCAGCAACATTTTTAAAAGAAAGGAAGCTTACATTAATGTGACATAAAATGCAATCGATGTGTATATATTTGTAATCAATATGACTTATTTGTTATTCTCAAAGGACCCCAAGTCTCAAAGGACACCCACGTTAGTGACCGTGACAAACTTTACGACTAGATTTCGCATAACTGCTGGATCACCTAGCGCTAACCCGGAGCATCAATGTGTTGTTGAGCAGGGTGGTGCAACGCATTGTCAATGATATCAACCACGGGGGTTGAATAAACATAGGATTTCCCAGGATCTGTTGACACTTTTTGTGCCTCTTGATTACCCTGTGAATGAGGTGAAATTTTGTCTAGAAGAGGGCTAATCGTATCTTCTGTCGTTAAAATATCATTCGACACTAGCGACTTTTGATTTTTAGGATGAAGCTCTAATAACAGATCAGCAGGAAATTGGCGAAAGGAATTTGCTAAATCAAATGCAGTGTTGTCATTTGAATCTTCAGCGAATAGATCAGCGCCATGCTCAATTAATAGCTTTACTGCTTCAACTTGCTTTCCGTTAACGGCTATATGTAGCGGGGGATTGCCATTTTGATCTTGTGCATTAATATCTGCTCCAGCGGCCAACAATGATTTCATATGTTCCAACCTACCTATGCTTGCTGCATATCCTAAGGTTGTTGTCTTGAATATGTCATGGGAATTGAGGTTGTCAGTATGGTTAATCACCCATTGGAACGTTTCTTGAGGAACATTGAGCATGACAGCGGTATGTAATAAAGAAAGTGGTGTTTGTGTTAAATTAGGATCCGCGCCGTGATTTGCTAATAATTCTAAATAGGAATTATCATCTGCTAAAAGCGCTAAATGCATAGGAGTAAATCCTATTTTATCTTTGACATTGACGAGATTATTGTCTGATGAAAGCAAAGCTTCGGCAGCAGCTGCATCTTGTGTGATAACGGCTTTGTGTAAAGGAGACCATCCCAGATCGTTTGCACCTGAATCAAGCAGTAATTTAATAGCATCTTTATTTTTTAATGCGCAATAAAGAGGTGAGCTAACAGAAGCTTCCATTAAGAGAGAGTTGTATCGTTGTGGAGGAGTAGTTTTAAGATAAGCATCGAGAAATAACAAGGGGTTATCATCTGAATGATTGAAAGTATTTACCTCGGATCCATGATCAATTAGAAATTTCATCATTGGAATGTGTGCTTTTGCTGCGGCATAAATTAATGCGATGGATCTACCAAACAGGCCTCCTTTAGCATTGACATCGGCACCGTGATCAACCAAGATTTTTGCTATTTCTACATTTCCATCATGAGCAGCTAATGCGAGGGGTAAATCACGAGAATTAAAATAAGACACTTGTTGGTTAATATAGTATGTGGCACCGTTTTCTAACAAATATTTAACAATGTCAGGCCTGCCTGTTTCTACTGCGACATATAAAACAGAGGATTTACTATCTGCAAAATTCACATCGGCACCGTGTTGAACCAGAATTTTAACGGCCTCGAATTGCTTACGTACAACGGCGTGATATAAAGGATTTTCTTTTAATTTCGGCTCGAACGAGCTGCTATTAACATTTACTCCGTCAGCAATTACGGCTTTGAGTTGTTCTAGATCACCCATTTTTGCTGCTTTAAGGAGTTTTTTCTTACTCTGTAGGTCTTGCTTTAACCAGTTGCTGAAATGACTTTGGTGGTTGAAATTAAAGATATTATCAAAAATGCTCATCGTTTTACTCCCATCAAATTTTTTGGTATTTTGCTTACAAAGGCATAGTTTGTCAAGCTTCACACCAACAAAAGGTGATGGTAGTCAATTCACGAGAAAAGTTACGAAAAAAGCGAGATAAGTCCGTGTTTAGCTGCGCTTAATACCGGCCTCTGAAACCCTTGTCGCAATCCCTTTTTAGATAGCACAATTTGCCATAATTGATTTCTTCTGGCTCTAAAGGCGCCGGCATTAGAAAGCAAATAATAATTCCACAGGCGGCGGAAACGTTCGTCGTATTTTTCTTTTAAGCTGTCCCAATGGGTATTAAAATTGTGGTGCCAGGCCATTAAGGTTTTGTCGTAATAAATGCCGACATTTTGCCAATCTTCCATTACAAAAATATCTTCAAAGGAGCGCGATATACGACCCAGCGTGGGTAGCTCACCATTTGGGAAAATATAGGTGTTGATCCAAGCATTGATAGCTTGTCGTTGGCAATTCGTGCCAATGGTTTGCAGTAAAAATAATCCATCGTTTTTCAAACAATGCGCAATCACTTCCATATAAGTACGATAATTTTTTGAACCCACGTGTTCAAACATTCCCAGGCTAGCGATGCGATCAAATTGCTCGATGCCTCGTTGCAGTCTACGATAATCTTGAAAACGTATTTCTACGGGTAAGCCAGCGCAGGACTGTTTGGCCAGTTCAGCTTGTTCTTGTGAAATGGTGAGCCCAACCACGGACACGCCATATTTTTCAGCGGCATATTTAGCAAGGCTTCCCCAACCACAGCCGATATCCAGTAATGTCATTCCGGGTTTTAAATTTAATTTTTCACAAGTAAGTTGTAGCTTTTTTTCTTGGGCTTCATCTAAATTGTTTGCACCCTCCCAATAGGCGCAAGTGTATACCATTCTTTTATCTAACATTTTTTGGTAAAGGTCATTGCCGACATCATAATGTTTTTTACCAACGACTAAGGATTTTTTAATGGTTTGATTATTGAGAAAAGGGAGGAAAAAATCAGTCAGTGACTGCTTAATCGCACTTTGCCAAAATAGAGGATGCTTAATCGCAGTTTTATCTAAATTAATACTTAAAATGCGATCGAACAGTTGATCTAAATGTGGGCAATCCCACATGCCATCGACATACGTTTCGCCGATGTTAAGTTCCACATTTTTTAAAAGCAGAGAATAAAATTGATCTTGATGAACAGTCATATCCCAGGGTTGATTACCATTTAAAGTGATCCCCGCTTCGGATAAGAGCTGCCCTATCGCTTGTTTTATTTTTTCCATAGTGATTCATTCCTTGAATGAACCCCACTGTCAGTGGGGACTGATTCTTATTGCTTATCGTCCGGTTGTTGTTGTTGCGGTTCTTGTTGCTGCTGCTGTTGCTTCTCTTGAACTTTTTTCACCGGACGTTTCCCGGGAACCACACGAAAATCAAGTGTTTCGCCGCCACGAACAATGCCAATGGGATAAGCTGCTTCGGGTTTTAATTTTGAAGTGATCCCCAAAACATCGTTCGGTGTTTTCACCGGTTTATTATCGACGCTAATAATAATGTCTCCGGGTCTTAAACCTGCGGTATAAGCTGGGCCGTTTCGAATAACACCTGCAATGACCGCGCCATCTCCTTTGGGATAATTCAAAGATTTGCGAAGCTCATCGCTGAGCCGACCTAAACTAATTCCAAGCCAGCCACGAGTAACGTAACCTTGATTAATGAGTTCACTCATCACTTCTTTAGCCAGATTCACTGGAATGGCAAAACCAATCCCTTGGAATCCACCCGTTTTGGTGTAAATCGCATTATTAATTCCGATCAGGTTGCCATTAACATCAATTAACCCGCCACCGGAATTTCCAGGGTTAATCGCTGCATCGGTTTGAATAAAATTTTCGAAAGCGCTAATACCAAGATCGTTACGATGCGTTGCGCTGACAATACCATGCGTGACTGTTTGCCCAACCCCAAATGGATTACCGATGGCAAACACGGTATCGCCGACGTGTAAAGCTTCAGAATTACCAATAGCGATCACCGGAAGATTAGATAAATCTATTTTTAAAATCGCTAAATCGGTTTCAGGATCGCTACCCACTAATTTAGCTTTGGCGCTTCGAGAATCTGGTAATTTAACGGTAATATCATTTGCTTCGTTAACGACATGGTTATTCGTTAAAATGTAACCATCTTTGGTAACGATCACGCCCGAGCCAATGCCGGATTGTATTTCTTGCGGGATTTGCAGATCACCAAAAAAATAGCGGTAAAGCGGATCACGTTGTACATTCATTGCATCTTTAGGAATTTCTTTGGTGGAATGAATACTGACCACAGCAGGGGTTGCGCGTGAAATGGCTTCGGCGTACGAAACTTGATTGTTGCCGTAGTTAATAGGCGCATTGGCTTCTTGGAATTTAGGATTTGCTGCCGACGCTGCCCCCCAAAAGCCTAGTTTCCCTAGAATAACAGGGGAAACAAGTGTAAATGCGACTAGAGCAATAATGATTTTAAAATATTTAAAAATGGATTTTTGATTTTTTGACATCACTTGATACCCCGTTGGGTGTTGATAAAAAAGTTGAATTATTATGCCTTGAAGAAGGGGTTTAGGCAATCCTTAAGGCTTTGATTCGCCTTGAGGGGAATGGGGTTTCTTGAGCTTTATCAATTTTATGTCAACTATTTAACACAAAACGCAGGATTTTTAGTTTTCCTTGCTGAATTGGTTGTGAGTTATACTTGCTTTTTGGACTTAAGTCTTTTGTGGGTAGCAGAATTGAAGAAGCTTAAACTACACGGTTTTAATAATCTTACTAAAAATCTCAGCTTTAATATTTACGACATTTGTTATACCAAAACCCTTGAGCAACGTCAGGAATATATCCGTTACATTGACGGCGTTTATAATGCAAGCAGGTTGACTAAAATATTATCTGATGTTGCACGCATTATTGGCGCTTATGTGCTGAATGTTTCTCATCAAGACTATGAGCCGCAAGGCGCAAGTGTCACCATGTTGATTGCCGAAGAGCGTGTTGAAAAAGATGAACAAACCGAATCGCCGGGGCCAAAAAGTGTCGTGGCGCATCTCGATAAAAGCCATATCACCGTGCATACTTATCCTGAAAGCCACCCGGAAAATGGGATATGCACTTTTCGAGCAGATATTGATGTGTCAACTTGTGGCGTGATTTCTCCTTTAAAAGCGCTTAATTTTCTGATCCATCATTTTGAATCGGATATTGTGATAGTCGATTATCGTGTTCGTGGTTTTACCCGTGATGTTAAGGGCGAAAAGCATTTTATAGATCATAGCATCCATTCGATTCAAAATTATTTTTCAGAAGACACTTTAAACGCATTTGAAATGATAGATGTGAATGTTTATCAAGAAAATATTTTTCACACCAAAATGTTAATCAAAGATTTTGATTTAAAGAATTATTTTTTTGGGATCGATCCGAACGAGCTGCCTGAAAATGAAGCACAAGCTATTAAGCAGCAGTTACAGCATGAAATGCAAGAAATATTTTATGGTCGAAATCTAAAGAAATAAGTGAATTGAAGTGAATCGAAATTAGTGAAAGTGAAATAAATCTAACGAGGAGGCACTGTGGATTTTGGAATAGTTGTATTTTTGTTGGTAGTACTTGCTTTAGTCGTTATTTCCATGTCGGTAAAACAGGTGCCGCAAGGGTATGAATGGACGGTTGAGCGATTTGGACGCTATATTCAAACCTTGCGCCCTGGGTTAAATCTCATCGTCCCCTTTGTGGATCGCGTTGGCGTAAAATTAAATATGATGGAACAAGTGCTCGACATTCCTTCACAAGAAATTATTACCAAAGATAACGCGATGGTAAAAGTGGATGGTATTTGCTTTCATCAAGTGGTCGATGCTGCTAAATCCGCTTACGAAGTCAGCGAATTGGAACGTTCCATTCGAAACCTGACGATGACCAATATTCGTACCGTATTGGGATCCATGGTGTTGGACGAAGCGCTTTCAAATCGTGATCATATTAATGTGAAATTATTAGCCGTGGTGGATGAAGCGACCACACCCTGGGGAGTGAAAGTCACGCGGATTGAAATTAAAGATATTCGCCCACCGACGGATCTGGTGAATGCCATGGCAGCACAAATGAAAGCGGAACGAGAAAAACGGGCCAACATATTAGAAGCTGAAGGGCATCGCGCTGCAGCCATTTTAAAAGCCGAAGGTGAAAAACAAGCCGTGGTATTAAATGCCGAAGGACGAAAAGAAGCTGCTTTTCGTGATGCAGAAGCAAGAGAGCGAACGGCTGAAGCCGAAGCCAAAGCGACCACGGTGGTATCCGAAGCGATTGCGACGGGAAATATCCAAGCTTTAAATTATTTTGTGGCGCAGCGTTATATTGATGCTTTGAGTAAAATCGCTAGCGCGGAAAATCAAAAGTTAATATTAATGCCCCTTGAAGCAGGTAATGTCATTGGATCCATTGCAGGGATCGCTGAAATTGCGAAGCAAACTTTTAACGTTAAAACTGGGGAATAAATAGAGGGTAAATAGAGGAATAAATATGCGAGAATTCTTTTCCCATTTGGTTTTTTGGCATTGGTTTGCTTTGGCGATGATTTTGGCAATTTTAGACGTCGTCTTGGGGGCGAATTTTTTGTTTGTCTGGTGTGGAATGGCGGCAGCAGTGGTGGGGATCATTGTCATGTTCATTCCTAAACTGCCTTGGGAATATCAATTTTTAATCTTTGGCGTTGGGATATTGGCAAGCTTAGTGTTTTGGCGTCGTTTGAACAGTAAATTTAAAGCAGATATTCAACATTTAAATCGGCGAGCAGAGCAATATATCGGGCGGACTTTTACTTTAGATGCACCCATTGTGAATGGTCGTGGGAGAGTGCGCGTCGAAGATACCATTTGGCGCGTGGAAGGCCAGGATTTGCCGCTAGGAACAAAGGTGAAAGTGGTTGCCGTGGATGGGATTGTTTTGAAGGTGGAGAAAGTATAATAAAAAAATCCCAAAATCCCTCTGCGCTACGCGCGGTCTCCCTTTTTCAAAGGGAGACACTATGTCGCTTCGCGACAGGTCCTTTGTAGTGTGAGCGTAGCTCACATATTCTCTCCCTTTGAAAAAGGGAGAGGTCAGCCTTTAGCCCCGGCGAAAGCCGGGGGAACAAGAGGGATTTTTTATTGCCCCTGCCTTGCATCAATCGTTTCTTGAATTTGTTGTTTAATCGCTTCAAGATTAAACGAAGCAGGCTTTTGCATGGGTGGGAACTCAACCGCTGTTTCGGTAAGGTCCTTTACTTTTTGTTGTACAAAAACAAAACGCCAAAACTCACGCGCTAAAAACCCGTCAAAATAACCTGGAGCACCTACGGTTAAGTTCATTTCTTGTGTTCGCTCAAAAGGATCTTGGCGCAAATTAGTGATCAATGGCATATTGAGTGCTTCTTTTGGCCCTGGCCAGCCACCGGCTTGATCAATGAAACGGAATTTGAAATCATCAATCCGAACGGCGCCTAATCTGGCTTCTGCAAAATAAAAAATCTCATGACGATTTGACGGACCTTGCCCCGTGATGAGATCCATTTGATTGTAGCCATCCAAATGTACTTTATAGTCTTTTCCATCGATATTTTTACCTTGTTTAAGTTCTTCTGCAATATTAGGATCCCCTGCAGCAGCTACAAAAGTTGGGAACCAATCCATCCCTGAGAAAATGCCATTTTCAACTTTACCAGCAGGAACTTTTGCTGGCCAACGAATAATCGCGGGAACTCTAAATCCGCCTTCATAGATTGTTCCTTTTCCATATTTAAAAGGGGTCATTCCGCCATCGGGCCAAGTAAATACTTCAGCGCCATTATCGGTTGAGAAAACCACAATGGTATTTTCATCAAGCCCATTATCTTTAAGATATTGCATGACGGATCCCACAATATCATCTAGTTGTGCCATACCGGCTTCTTCTTTACCATAATTGGTATCAGAATTCATCATGGCTTTATATTTATCAGATAAAAAAGTAAAAATATGCATACGCGTTGGATTTAACCAAAGGAAAAAGGGTTTGCCATCCTTTTTTGCTTTGTCCATAAAAGCCAAAGATTTTTCGAGAATTTCATCATCAATGGTTTCCATGCGCTTTGGATCAAGTGCCCCTTCATCGGTAACTTTTTGTTTACCGATTTTGCCCCAACGTGGCATTTCGGTGGTGTCATCTTCATTAGTGGCGACACATTGAACCATATTGCGTGGACCATATTTTTCGCGAAATTGAGGATCTTTAGGATAAGAATACCAAGAAGGATCCGACATCGCATCCAGGTGATAGAGGTAGCCAAAATATTGATCAAATCCATGCACACAAGGAAGATATTTATTTAAATCGCCTAAGTGGTTTTTACCAAATTGGCCGGTAGCATATCCCATGGATTTTAACACCGTCGCGATGGTAACTGCTTGGTTGGGGATCCCAACATCTGCTCCTGCCTGCCCTACCGTGGTTAACCCAGTACGAATAGGCAATTCTCCGGTAATAAAATTAGCGCGACCTGCCGTGCAACTGGCTTCGGCATAATAATCGGTAAAGCGCATGCCTTCAGCGGCGAGTTTATCAATATTTGGCGTTTTTCCAGACATGATCCCTTGATGATAAGCTCCAATATTGTACATACCGATATCATCACCCATGATGAAAATAATGTTGGGCTGTTTATTATTTTGTTGTTTAGGTGATTTTGCCATGGTGTAAAATGGGGTACTGATTAGGAATATGGCGGCAGTAGCGCTGGCCAGGATCGAAAAGCGCATCTTCATAAAATTCTCCAAACTGTTCATGCTAACGGTTAATCTTAAAATTAAGGCTATTTTTCTTTATCGTTTGCATAGCATAATGCTTTAGTAACAGACTGGATGCATGTTACTATAGCAGCTTTGGCTATAAATAATAGTTATGATGCTCACAAATAGAAAATTCATTTTACCTTTTCTTTTTTTAATTGTGGTAAGCGCTGCTATTTTTGCTTTTTTTTTATTTTCGTCATCACCACCATCGCAATATCAATTCAAAAAAGACGCTCAATATTTTATTGATGAAAAAACTTGTATCTCATGCCATGCACATGAATATCAAGATTGGATGAAGTCACATCATTATTTAGCCATGCAGGTTGCTACTAACGAAACTGTTTTGGGTAATTTTAATCAAGCAACTTTTACCTACGGAAAAATCACCAGCACCTTTTTTAAGCGCAATGGCAAATTTTATGTGAACACCGACGGCCCCGATGGAAAATTGGCTGATTTTGAAGTGAAATATGTGATTGGGGTTGAACCCTTACAACAATATATTATTGAATTACCTGGCCAGCATTTTCAAACCCTGTCCATTGCTTGGGAGCCCAAACCTAAACGCTGGTTTCATCTTTACCCTAATGAAAAAATCGATTTTCAAGATGAATTACATTGGACGAAACCTTCACAAAATTGGAATATGATGTGTGCTGAATGCCACACTACCGGTTTAAAAAAGAATTATTCTCTTGAAACCAATACTTATCATACCACCTGGGATATGTTTACCGTGGGTTGCCAAGCGTGCCATGGCCCGGCAGAGCTTCATTTGGAATGGGCAAAACGACGCAACAAAAATAAAGCACAATTTAAAAACACTTACAAAGGATTTGCTATTGATTTAAATGCTGCCGACAATAAAGTACAAGTCGAAGCCTGCGCGCCTTGTCATGCGCGACGGAGCACGTTAAATGAGAATAATCACCAAGGTAAACGCTTTTTAGATCACCATCTTCCTGCTTTGCTGATCCAACGATTGTATTTTCCTGATGGTCAAATTCAAGATGAAGATTACGAGTATGGTTCATTTATTCAAAGTAAAATGTATGAAAAAGGCGTACGTTGTAGCGATTGTCATCAACCGCATACCTTGGAGTTAAAAGCTCCAGGAAATTTACTTTGTGTTTCTTGTCACAACCCAACAGGCCCAGCTGGTCGCAAAAATATCGATACCAGCGGGTTAAAATTAAAAAATTATGATTCACCATCGCATCATTTTCATCCAATGAATAGCGAAGGGGCTAAGTGCGTGAGTTGCCATGCTCCCACTCGCAATTATATGGTGGTTGATCCACGTCATGATCACAGCTTTAGAATTCCGCGCCCGGATCTGACTATTGCAATTGGCACACCGAATGCGTGCAATGGTTGTCATCAAGATAAAACGCCTGAATGGGCCGTTGAACAAATTGAAAAATGGCATGGGTCAAAACGCTCAGCTTCAGATCATTATGGCAAAGCCATTTTTGATGGGCGCGAAGGTAAATCTGGTGCAGTCAATGGTTTAATGGGTCTCATTAATAATAACCAACAAATGCCTATCGTTCGTGCCACAGCATTAGATTTATTAAGCCAATACCCAAGTCGGCAAATGATCGACTCTCATGTTGCCCATCTTCCTGATCCAGAGCCATTAGTGCGAAGAACAGCAGTCGTTGGCTTAGAAATGCTCTCACCAGCAGAGCGCGTTGAAATATTGTTGCCATTACTGAATGATCCGGTATTAGCCGTGAGAATTGAAGCAGCACGTTTGCTTGCGCCTTCGCAAAATGCGCTAAAAGATCATCAACTCATTTTATTGAAGCAAGCCCTTGCCGAGTATGAAACTTCGCAATTAGAAAACGCTGATCGTCCAGAAGCATTGGTAAATTTGGGGGATCTTTACCGCAGCATGCAAGAATATGCAAAAGCAGAAAATTATTATCGCAAGGCGATAAGCTATCATGTTGCGTATGTACCTGCTTATGTGAATTTAAGCGATTTATATCGTGAACGTAACATGACAACCGAATCAGTTGCGATATTGCAAGAAGGTCTTAAAGCCGCGCCAAATCATCCTACGCTTTATTTATCGCTTAGTTTTGCTTTAATCCGTGAGGGAAATAAATCTGAAGCTTATGCGATGTTGTCTAAAGCTTATGAATTAGCACCTAACGAATCACAATTTGCCTATGCTTATGCATTAGCGTTGCAAGATCAAGGAAAAATGAAAGAGGCAATTGCGATTTTAGAAAAAAATGCCAAGCAGCAGAATGATCGAGAGGTGTTATTAGCGTTGGCCTCTTTAAAAAAAGCGGCTGGCGATGAGCAAGGAGCTCTAAATTATTTGAATAGATTGAGAGAGATTAATCCGCATGATCCTGCTTTGAAATAGTTACTATTGTTGAAAGGAAAAGGTTTGGTGATGTGATAACAATGATGTGTCAAAGCGGTCGCGAAGCGACCAAAAACTCTCCCTTTGAAAAAGGGAGACAGCGCGAGCGTAGCGAAGCGCAGAGGGATTTTATCCTAAAAAATCTTCAACATACTCGTAAACTTCCTCCATAACGTCGTCAAAAAAACACCCTATTTGATAATTATCAAATCTTAAAACAGTCAACCCCAATCCCTTTAAGTAAGTATCACGAGATAAATCTTTCTGAATCGCCATTTCAGATTCAAAATGTTGTGATCCATCAATTTCGATAACGAGTTTGACGGTAGGGGCATAAAAATCAATGATATAGTTTCCAATTACTTTTTGACGATAAAATTGGATGCCTAATATTTGTTTTTTTCTGAGACGGGACCAAAACAATAGTTCTGTTTCTGTTTGATCTGTTCGCAATTGAGAGGCGATGGTTTTTAGTTTGTTGCTGTAAGGAATAAATGTCATAAAATCCCTCTGCGCTACGCTTTGCTTCGCGCGTCTCCCTTTTTCAAAGGGAGAGTTTTTTGTTGCTACGCGACCGGTTTGAAATTACACAGTCGAAAATAATCTTGTGGGCGTAGCCCACATAACGTCTCCCTTTGAAAAAGGGAGACCGCGCGTAGCGCAGAGGGATTTTGGAGAGGTGAGCGCCTTTAGCCCCAGCGAAAGCCGGGGGAACAAGAGAGATCTTAGATTTAGGTCTTTGCACGACCTAATACAATAAGTACGGTGTAATGTTATTTAAATATCTAAATTTATATAACCAAAGCGAGCACCCCAGCTTCAATATGTTATAATGTGCCCTTTAAAAGACTATCTAAAAGGGGGACAAGCGATGACAGCACATCACGAAACCATCACCGCCAGCGCAGCGAAACAATATCAAGTGACTTCTAAAGATTTACCCTTATCTTGCCCCATGCCCGATATGATTTTGTGGAATGCCCATCCAAGAGTGTATTTACCCATCGAAAAAACAGGCAAAGCATTATGTCCGTACTGTAGCGCAACTTATATCTTGAAGGATTTTCAACATGGTAAATAAAACGCTGATCATTGGTCCTTCCTGGGTCGGGGATATGATGATGGCTCAAGCTTTATTTAAAGCGATCAAAGCGCAACATCCCGACACAACGATAGATGTGTTAGCACCAGAATGGAGTCGCCCTTTAACCGAGCGAATGCCAGAAGTAAATCAAAGCATTGCGATGCCATTAAAGCATGGTGAGCTGAATTTAAAAACGCGCTACGAGTTGGGAAAAAAACTCAAAAATAATCATTATCAGCGTTGTTATGTGTGCCCTAATTCTTTTAAATCGGCTTTAATTCCTTTTTGGGCGGATATTCCCGAGCGCATTGGCTGGCGAGGAGAATGGCGTTATATTTTACTCAATCGCGTCAAAGTGCTTAATAAGCAACAATATCCACTCATGGTGCAACGTTATGTTGCCTTAGCTTACGAGCATAACCAACCTTTACCCGATCCTTTATTTCGCCCACATTTAGTGGTGAAATCAGAAAATGTAGAAGCCGCCTTAAAACGATATGAATTATCGGTCGGGCATTCTCCGGTTTTGGTTTTATGCCCTGGTGCAGAATTTGGACCTTCTAAACGGTGGCCTGAGCAAAATTACGCTGAATTGGCCAATCATTATTTAAATCAAGGTTGGCAAGTCTGGATTTTGGGCTCGGCAAAAGACAGCGAAGTTGTCAAAGTGATCCAAGAATTAACTCAAAATAGAAGTAAAGATTTAACCGGGCATACCACGCTTGCCGAAGCGATTGATTTAATGTCGCAAGCCAATTTAGTGGTGACCAACGATTCAGGATTAATGCATATTGCTGCCGCGTTAGAGCGTCCTCTCGTTGCCGTTTATGGATCAACCGATCCTGGCTTTACACCACCGCTAAATGATCAAGTTAGAATCGTTCGCGAAAATATTGCTTGTAGTCCTTGTTTTAAACGGGTGTGTCCCTTACAACATCATCAATGTATGAAATTACTTAGCCCACAAAAAGTGATCCAGGCTGCGCAATCTTTGGTGACGCAATGACGCGCGTATTAATTGTTAAAATGTCTTCCATGGGCGATGTGATCCACACGCTTCCAGCGATTACCGATGCCAAAAGAGCCTTACCGGAAATAGAATTTGATTGGGTGGTTGAGCCAGGCTTTGCAGAAATTCCAAAATGGCATCCTGCTGTGAAAGAAGTCGTTGAGCTTCCCTTTCGACGTTGGCGTAAACAACCTTGGCAAACGTTTAAACAAGGAATGCTGGGTACATTCTTGCGGCAATTAAGGCAAAATAAATATGATAGGATAATCGACGCGCAAGGTTTAATGAAAAGTGCTTTAATTACCTGGTTTGCTAAGGGCCGATCGTTTGGGCCAGATTTTCATTGCGCACGCGAGCCTTTCGCCAGTTTGGCCTATCAGCAAAAAGTGCGCATTGCAAAAGTAACCGAGCAACATGCCGTGGTGAGAATGCGTCAACTTTTTGCCAAGGTATTAAATTATCCTTTACCAGAAACACCAGCCGATTATGGGATCGATAAAAGTAAATTAGCATCGATCTCTTATGGCGATAATGTGATTATTTTTTTACATGGCACCACTTGGCCGACGAAGCACTGGCCGCAAAATTATTGGCAGGAACTAGGCGTACTTGTCGCAAAGGCAGGATATAAAATATTACTGCCTTGGGGAAATGAAATAGAACATACTCGTGCCCAATCGATTTACGATTTTGTTAAACAAAGTGGCGCAGAGGTGTTACCTCAAGTGCTGCCGAAGTCGACCTTAAGTGAAGTTACCAGCCTGATTGCTAAAGCCAAAGGTGTGGTTGCGGTAGATACTGGATTAGGTCATATCGCTGCGTCCATGGCAACGCCAACCGTTTCGCTTTATGGCCCAACGGATCCTATCTTGACTGGCGCACATGGCCCCTCGCAAGTGCATTTATCGTCAGATTTTTCGTGCGCGCCTTGCTTAAGCCGAAAATGTCGGCATGGTCCTGATCTTGAAATCATGCCACCTTGCTTTACGCGCTTACCACCAGAAAAAGTTTGGCAAGCTTTACAAAAAGCCATTTCAGAACAGTTTGTATTTGTTCCTTCTAAAGTGAATGTCAAAAAAACTCATGAGCACCTCGACGTTGTTACGGAATAAGTTGATATGGGATCGCACTGCTTGGGATAATATTGGGCAGCTTGCTGTGATCTCCCTGGCTTTTGCCATTCCTGTATCAACCGCTTTGACCAATATATTGTGTGTGATTATTTTAGTTGCTTGGTTGTTGGGCCCACGGTACAGTGAAAAATGGGCCATTTTTCAGTATCATCCTTTAGTGCAATGGTTATATCCGCTAATTGGCTTAAGTTTTTTGGGAGTAATTTATTCTGTCGCCGATCTGGCAGCCATACAAGGTGGATTAAGAGATTGTATCAGGCTTCTGGTGATCCCGGTATTTATTTATTTCTTTAGTGCTCGTGGCGTCTCTCGTCTTGCTTTTTTTGCTTTTCTCTCGGCGATGATCCTCACTTTAGTATTAGCCTTTCTTAAAGTGTATTTTCACTTTCCCATTGGATTAAAATATTCCATGGGTGGCGTGTTTAAATGCCATATTAAAACCAGTTTTTTTATGGCGATCTCAGTTTTCTTTTTAGCAAGTCAGGTAAAGCAAAACAAACCTTATTGGTTACGGTTACTATTAATTAGCCTGATAATGTTAATGGTTTATTACTTATTGTTTATGAATGCCGGTAGAATTGGTTATATGGTATTAGTGCTTGGCACATTAATTTTAGCTTGGCAAAGATATCGTTTTAAAGGCATTGCTATTTCAGCGTTGCTAGCATTAATCACGATTATTGGAGCCTATGCCACTTCAGATATTTTTTCACAAAGGATTAATCTGTTAGCGCAGGATTTCGATTTTTATCAACAAGGCGGGCGTTTACATGAGTCTTCGCTAGGATCGCGGATCACTTTTGCCACCAACAGTTTAACTTTGATCAAAGAACACCCTTTATTAGGGTGGGGAACAGGGAGTTTTGGCAGTGCTTACGAAAAGACATTTGCTGATCAACACACATTACTCACTGATAATCCGCATAATGAATATCTTCGAATTACTGTCGAATTTGGTTTGTTAGGGTTGGCGTGTTTGTTGTTGTTGTTATATCAACAATGGCGTTTATCGAGACAATTACCACTGGAAGTTCGATATTTGTGGCAAGGGATTTTTATCACTTTTATAACAGGTTGTTTATTCAATTCTTGGTTAAGAGATTTTACCGAAGGATATTACTTTAGCTTGATGACAGCAATGGTTTTTGCTTGGTTACCGATCCGTAAACAAGTTCCCTTGGTGAATGCGGTGGTGCATTAGTTTATGGAACACCTCTCAATTTCGGTGATTGTTACTACTTATAATTGGCCCAATGCGCTTGAATGTGTATTAAGCGCATTGATGGATCAAGATTATCCCAACTTTGAAATTATTATTGCTGATGATGGATCAACAGTAGAAACTTTTGATGTGATAAAAAATTGGCAAACCAAAATTCGCCACCCATTACATCATTGTTGGCAAAGCGACGAAGGTTTTAGAGCGGCGATGTGTCGTAATCGTGCGGCAGCAATGGCGCGCGGAGATTATCTTATTTTTGTCGATGGCGATTGCATTCCTTTACCAAATTTTGTTACTCGCCATGCTAAATTAGCAGAACAAGGTTGGTTTGTGGCGGGCAATCGTGTGTTGTTAAGTGAACCCTTTACTCAAGAAATATTTGCCAACAAACTAAAAGTGCAAAATTGGCCATTCATCAAATGGTTTAAGGCTTTTGCCTCTTCAAAATGTAATCGCTTTTTGCCATTATGTTCTTTGCCACTTGGGCTATTTCGCAAAGGTGAAGCCAAGCGTTGGCAAGGAGCGAAAACTTGTAATTTGGCTGTGTGGCGTGATGATTTTATTCGTGTGAATGGGTTTGATGAAAGCTTTACGGGCTGGGGATTTGAAGATTCCGATTTTGTGATCCGATTACAGCGTGCTAAAGTACTTCGTAAATCAGGTAAATTTGCAGCACCGGTGTTGCATCTTTGGCATCAGAGTCAAGACAAAACCGAAAGCGAAAGTAATGCCGACCGTTTAACAAAAACATTACAGGGAACCATCACGAGAGTGTTAAAAGGAGTAGATCAATATCTTCATGACAATCATCAGTCATCAGCGGTGGAATAAATTTTTTCAATGCCAAGCCAAATTTTTTACGCCTCACATGCAAGCGGTGATGGCAGATTGTGACGCAGCTATTTCAACTGCAACAAAAATTTTAAAAGATGATCACACTTCTACCGTTGCGCTCATTCATGTCGATGGGAAAGGTTTGATTGTTAAACGATCAAATACCAAAGGCAAGCTGCATGTTCTTCGGCGGTCAATGTGTTCGTCACGGGCAAGTCGAAATTGGCATTATGCAAATTTATTGATCAAATTAGGGCTTCCCACTTTTGAGCCAGTGGCTTATTTAGAAGAGCGCTTTGGGCCATTTCGAGCGCGATCGTATCTTATTTGCACTTATATTGAAGGGATCAATGCGCGGCATTTTTTTGCTTCTGATCTACAATATCAAGCGGGCTGGAGCGAAGCGGCCAAAAATATTGGCGATCTCCTTAAAAAATTAGCCGAATGTCGGATCAGTCATCGCGATCTTAATTTAAACAATATCATTTTGTCAGACAACAAACCATTTCTCATTGATCTCGATAGCATGTGTCGCCATCGTTGGCGTTTTGTTGCTTTGCGTAGAGCAAAACGTGAGCGTCGGCGGTTTTTGCGAAATTGGCAACATACCCCGCAGTTGTCGCATCAAGCGATAAGCTTGTTTGAATCGATATTTAAACCGCTTTGAAAATCCAAAAATCCCTCTTGTTCGCTGCGCTCACCTCTCCCTTTTTCAAAGGGAGAGGTTATGTGGGCTGCGCCCACAAGATTATTTTCAACTTGGTGTTTCACCCGGTCGCGTAGCGACCAGTCACTCTCCCTTTGAAAAAGGGAGAGCCGCGAAGCGCAGAGGGATTTTGATGGCGAAAGGGCGCGGTTATGTTAAAATCCCGCCCAACAAGTCGTATCAACCCACTAAAAAAATGAGGAAAGAGATTGTTGCATGTTAACCTGTCCTGATTTTACACATTCTAAAATTGTGGTGCTTGGCGATGCCATGCTTGATCGTTATTGGCATGGCGATACGTCGCGAATTTCTCCTGAAGCGCCTGTTCCTATTGTGAAAATTGAACATGAGGAAGAACGCGTTGGTGGAGCGGCCAACGTGGCCATTAACTTGCAAGTGCTGGGCGTTAAAACAACTTTGGTTAGTGCGATCGGTAACGATGATACAGGTAGTAAACTTTATAAAATGCTAACTGAACAGGGCGTTTCGTGCAATTTTATTCAATCTTCTGACATTAATACTATTTTGAAATTGCGAGTATTAGGGCGGCATCAGCAATTGATCCGTCTCGATTTTGAAGATAAATATCACTGGTCAGCCGATAAAATGCTAGAGCCACTCAAATCGGTGATCCATCAAGCCGATGTTTTAATTTTGTCTGATTATGCCAAAGGAACTTTATCCGAGCCGCAGCCTATCATCCAATATGCTAGACAACAAGGCGTTAAAGTGGTGGTGGATCCCAAAAATGCCGATCTCAGTATTTATCGTGGTGCGCATTTATTAACACCCAATTTAGCAGAATTTGAAGCAGCAGTGGGGCATTGCGAAGATATTGCAGCCATTGAGAAAAAGGGATTGAAATTAGTAGAAGATTTAAATTTAACTGCTTTGCTAGTGACAATGGGTAGTCGTGGCATGTTATTAATTGAAGCAAACAAACCAGCATTTCATATTCGCGCACAAGCAAGAGAAGTATTTGATATTACCGGTGCAGGGGATACGGTGATCGCGGTGTTAGGCGCATGTTTAGCTGCGGGATCTTCGTTATCGGAAGCTGCCGTGCTTGCAAATTTGGCAGCAGGCATTTCGGTAGGCAAACTGGGTACGGCCACGATTACGCCAGATGAATTAACCGCAGCAATTGCAGAACAACACGCTACCCATCAGCCACAGTCAAGAGGCGTCATCTCATTACCCAATTTATTATTCGAAATCCAAAAAAGAAAAATAGCAGGCGATAAAATTGTCATGACCAATGGCTGCTTTGATATTTTACATGCAGGTCATGTCACCTATTTACAACAAGCGCGTGCTTTAGGCGATTGCTTAATTATCGCTGTCAATGATGATCATTCTGTGCGCAGGTTAAAAGGAGTGAGCAGACCGATTAATCCTTTAGCAGAGCGAATGCAAGTGCTTGCAGCGTTAGGATGTGTTGATTATGTTGTTCCGTTTAGCGAAGATACGCCAGAGGCGTTAATTACACAGGTTTTACCAAATATTCTGGTGAAAGGTGGTGATTATCAAGTCCATCAAATTGCGGGTGCCAAGCAAGTGATCCACCATGGTGGCAAAGTTGAAATTTTACCATTTGTTCCAGGGTGCTCAACCACGGGCATGTTGGAGCGAGCGAAAGAAAAAGAGGAAGCATTAGTATGATTATTGTAACGGGTGGTGCAGGATTTATCGGATCCAATATTGTCAGGGGATTAAATCAACGTGGGATCAAAGATATTATTGTGGTCGATGATTTAACTGATGGTACCAAATTTTCTTATTTAACCTCACTTGAAATAAAAGATTATCTGGATAAAGACGAATTTTTAAACAGAATGTTAAAACGTGACTCATTTGGCCAAGACGTTCAAGCGATTTTTCATGAAGGCGCCTGCTCGACTACCACCGAATGGAATGGTCGTTTCATGATGCAAAATAATTATGAATATTCCAAAGCGGTGTTGCATTATTGCTTAGATCGCGGCGTGAGCATGTTGTATGCTTCCAGTGCAGCGACCTATGGCGATGGTCAAATATTCAAAGAAGAACGTGCGCATGAAAAACCACTCAATGTGTATGGTTATTCTAAATTTTTATTTGATCAATATGTTAGGCGCGTGATGCCCGAGGCAAAGAGCCAAATCGTCGGTTTCCGTTATTTTAATGTTTATGGTCCTAATGAAAATCACAAAGGCAGCATGGCCAGTGTGGCGTATCATTTACACCAGCAATTACCCAAAACGGGTATCGTTAAATTATTTGAAGGCTGTGATGGGTATGGTAATGGCGAACAACGTCGCGATTTTGTGTATGTCGAAGATGTGGTCAATGTGAATTTATGGTTTTTAGATCATCAGGAAAAATCAGGGATTTATAATCTGGGCACGGGCCGCAGCCAAAGTTTTAATGATGTGGCAAAAGCAGTTATTGCTTGGCATGGCAAAGGAAAAATTGAATATATTCCTTTTCCCGATCATTTAAAGGGGCGTTATCAAAGTTTTACCCAGGCAGATATTAGTTTGTTACGATCTGCAGGGTATGATAAGCCCTTTAAAACAGTGGAAGAGGGAGTGAAGGATTATTTGGATAAGATATAAGAGACATCCTTGTCTCTTTATACCCAAAGCACTTCAAGATGCGAAGCATCATTGAAGTGTTCTTTACGCGATGGGGGTTTCCAAAGGGGGAGAATCGCGATTCTCCCCCTTTGGTGCAAGCGCGGATTCATTCCGCGCGCTGCATACAAACAAGATCACAGCAAAATCCCTCTGCGCTACGCGCGGTCTCCCTTTTTCAAAGGGAGACATTTTGTCGCTTCGCGACAGATCCTTTTTATACCGGCAATTTTTTGTTATTTTTGCTTTGCGTAATCCAGCATCCCTTGAAAATCAACGATAATGACATTTTCATTTCCCACCACCCAAGCATCATGACCTGAAGGGAGCAAAGAAACATCTCCTGGACGACACTCTAATTCAGTACCATCATCCATTTTTATTTTCAGCACGCCGGCAACATGATATTGAAAATGGGGTGCTACACAGCTTTTGGTTTTAGCGATTGGCTGTACGGAAGTTGACCATTTCCAGCCGGGTTCGAAAGTTGCGCGCCCGAGGGTAATGCCGCCTACTTTGATGATTTCGACGCGCCCATGCGGGAATTCACGTACTTCTTCTGGCTTGCCAAAGCTTTTTAATTGCGCTTTATCCATCATGGTTGCAAATGTTTGTGTTGTTTTCATATTCACTCCTTAAGGATCTGGTAAATATTTACGATATAAAATAATAAGCTATAGGCCTTTGCCTTAAACGAGTCAAGTCAGTAGCTGCTTTTTTAACAGCATAAGAAACTAGGGAGAGGTTATTTTGATTTGGTTTATTTTGATTGTGTTTTTAATTCTTTTTGCGCTCTTTTTATACGATTTTTTTCAAAAAGAGCATATTATTTTAAGAAATTATCCGGTGATTGGGCATATTCGTTACATTGCGGAATCATTAGGCGTTTATTTAAGAGCGTATTTTTATTCTCGCGATCGTGAAGAACTTCCTTTTAATCGTGCTCAACGTAGTTGGGTTTATCAAGCCGCTAAAAATGTAGATTCCACGGTTGGCTTTGGATCAACACGCGATTTGCGCCCAATGGGAACCATGTATTTTGTGGATGCGCCTTTTCCTTTATTAGATCGAGATGCTGTTGCAACACGCCCTGTTACCATCGGACCTTTTTGTCAACATCCTTATACCACGAGTTCCTTAATTAATATTTCAGCAATGAGTTATGGGGCCATTTCAAAAAATGCTGTTTTAGCTTTATCTCATGGTGCTAAAAAAGCCGGATGTTGGTTAAATACCGGCGAGGGTGGATTATCTTCTTATCATTTAGAAGGCGGTTGCGATTTAATAGCGCAAATTGGCACTGCAAAATATGGTTATCGAGATGAGAAAGGTGAACTGTCAGAGGAAAGGCTTAAAATCGTCGCTGCCTATCCACAAGTAAAAATGTTTGAGATTAAATTAAGCCAAGGAGCGAAACCGGGTAAGGGTGGTTTATTGCCGGCGGTAAAAGTCACTGAAGAAGTCGCAAAAATTCGAGGGATCCCCGCTTTTGAAGATTCCATTAGTCCAAATCGTTTCCCCGAAATTTCGAATAGTTCAGAATTGATAGATTTTATTTGTCATGTTCGACAAGTAACAGGCAAACCAACGGGTTTTAAAGTGGTGTTGGGAAATTATGATTGGTTAGATGATTTATGTTCAGAAATTATTAAACGTGGGCCAGAATGTGCACCGGATTTTATTACTTTAGATGGCAAAGAAGGCGGCACCGGCGCTTCGCCGTTAAGTCTTATCGATTATATGGGGTTGCCGATTAAAGAAAGTTTGCCGGTGCTAGTTGATACTTTAATAGAATATGGATTAAAAGATCGGATCAAAGTGATTGCTGCCGGAAAATTAATTACACCCGATGAAGTCGTTTGGGCATTGTGTGTTGGCGCAGATTTTGTCAATTCAGCGCGCGGTTTTCTTTTTGCGTTAGGTTGTATTCAAGCATTACGATGCAACACGAATAATTGCCCAACTGGCATTACAACACATAACCCTTGGTTGATGCGCGGATTAGATCCTACCGACAAAGCAAATCGTGTTTATCATTACGTTAAAAATTTAGAATACGAAGTCGGTGTCATTTGCCATTCTTGTGGGGTGCATGAACCACGTGAGCTGAGTCGCACTCTGGTACGCATTGTCGGTGAGCATGGTACCTCGATTTCGTTGGCTGAAATTTATCCAGAAAAAATACCCGGTGCGAAGCTTAAAAACGTGCAATAACCTCTTGGGGAGTGAATTTGAGCTCGTTGTTCTATAATTAATGATAAATCAAGGGAAACCCCTAAAAATGAGAATGACCAAGGAAGGCAAATGAAAAGAATATTGGGAAATACCATTTCAGGCAGTATCATTCTTGGGTTGGTTTTTTTATTTTGGAATGAAATTACTCTTGCCGATCCTCCTTCACGCGTTGCCCGTTTAAGTGATCTTAATGGTCCTGTTAGCATTTTGCCTAACGCAACGAAAGACTGGATAAATGCAAAACGCAATATGCCGCTCACCACTGGCGATCAGTTTTGGAACGATCAAAACACCCAATTAAAATTACAGCTGCCCGAAGCATCAATTTGTATTGGATCAAATAGCAGTGTCAATGTCGTTAAATTGGATGATCAGGAAGCCCAATTTGTGCTGCGACAAGGATCGATGATCTTAAGCATCTCTCGCGTTGAGCGTGATCAATCTTATGAAATTGATACGCCAAATCTAGCTTTTGCTATTCAAAGCCCAGGAAATTATCGCGTGGATGTCGATATTCACGGAAATGCTACCATCGTTAGTGTTGCCGATGGGCAAGGTCAAGCGTTAGGTCAAAATGCCAATGTTGCTGTTAATCAAAATCAATCGGTGCGTTTTAGTGACACAAACTTAACACAGGATCCAAATTTTAAGGGCAATCCCAGTGATCATTTAGATCAATGGTGTGCCAATCCTACCAATCAAAAAATGAAAGCAGCTTCTCGATATGTTTCGGAAGATGTGATTGGTCGAGAAGATCTAGATCATTATGGAACGTGGAGTTCAATGAAAGAGTATGGTCCGGTTTGGACACCCAATGATGTACCAGACGATTGGGCGCCGTATCGAATGGGATCGTGGAGTTGGGTAGTGCCTTGGGGTTGGACCTGGGTAGGAGATGAACTTTGGGGATTTGCGCCTTATCATTATGGTCGTTGGATTTATCTTGGCCCAAAATGGTATTGGGTACCAGGGCCTGCTGATTTACCTACAGTGTATGCGCCTGCTTTGGTCGCCTTTATGGGTGGTGTGACATTTAATTGGTTGGCTGCAAACAATGGTGGCTATATTGGTTGGTTTCCGCTTGGCCCGCGAGAAGTGTTTTGGCCTGCTTATCCTGTTGGGCTACGTTATTTTAATTATGTTAATTTAACGAATGCAAGAATTGGGTCATCCGTCGTGGCAGCCGCATTTGCTAACCGAAGCATGAAAGTAAATTATGTTAATTTTAAAGCAGGCCAAGGGATCACCGCAGTTTCAAAAAATACTTTTATGCAATCTTTGCCGGTAAATAAAGCAATGGTGAATGTGCCACCTGAAAAAATAGCGCAAGCAGCAGGCGTGCAAGCTGCGGGTATTTTACCTGCAAAACCAACGCATCTTGCCGAAGGGCTTGCTGCAACATTGGTGCCTGCTTCTCAAGTGCTTAATCGTGCACCGTTGACTAAATCTAATTTGGCGAAAGAAGCAACCACTGCGCCTAAATCCTTAGAGCATGTCAGTCATGAAAAAGAAGTTAAGCCTGAGACCGCTACGACCCAACCTAAAGAGCACCCCACTCGACATCAGAGGCAAGAGCAAACGCATCAGCATCACCATCAGCAAAGGCAATATCATGGTGATCAGCGGCATCATCATGGTCGATCACAATATCATCGACAACATCATCCACATCGTGCAACGTCGAGACAATATCACCCACATCGCACTGCGCCACGAGGTTATTCTCATCCGTATCATGGCGCATCTCAAGGACATCAACAACGAGTAGTACCGCGCGGTCATCCGCATTCACATGGTGGGCAAGTGTATCGGCGAAAACGGTGATCACTCTTACTATAGGCCCTCAGATAGTGTTGGATAATTTGCAGAAAGGATCTGTTTTCCTGGAATCCCGCATCAAGTGCGGGACAAGCTTAGCGACACTCAAAAATGTCAGATCTGTCTTCCCGGAATTTAGTCACGCTTAGCGAGCTTGTGAGCTTAGCGTGACTTGATATCCGGGATCCAGAACTTCATTGGCTTGATTTATATGAAGAAATTATATCATAATTTTATTATTTCTGGACCCCGGATATTAAGCGACACTAACGCTCGTAAACTCGCTAAGTGTCGCTAAATTCCGGGGAGACAGGCTCTCTCGCTAAACCTGTCCCGCACTTGATGCGGGATTACGGGAAGACAGATCTGAAATTTTCGAATGAAAATTTATCCACTTTTTTCTGAAATGCTATATTTAGATAAACTTTGCAGTTAATCCCAACATCCCATGTGGCTTCGCACGGTACTGAATATGATTCGGTACCGTTTGTTCATCTTCGTAATTAATATAGGTTGCTAATAGTCCAAGTCGTGGACTCAAAATTAAATGCGGACTGACAACAAAATGATAATTCACACCAACAGTGGCATCGTAAATTCTGACATTATTTATCGGCATCGTTAATTGACCCATCGCATCCAAAGAAAAACGATCATCAAAATAATGCTCGATTGCTATTCCTGCCGTCAGCGCTGAAATACTAAAATGACGGCCACTTTGCGCAGAAGGTGCCACAAAGTCATATTGATATTTAATCCAATTTCCTGCAAGAAAGGGTGAAACTATCGATTGATTTTGATTAAAAGAAAAAGCCTTACCTAACCACATTGCAATCCAATCGTATTGAATATGCATATTAAAGGGGCTACCCTGCGGGATAAATTTTGCATGCGTAATGAGATCTTCTGTCAGAATTTTATTTCCATGTACGTGCTGTTGTCGATAATCAAGCACCGCAAAATAATCACAGTAATCAATTCCGGCTGCCAGTTCATTAATGATATTGTGCTTGATGTTGGCTTCGTCGAAGGTAGGGCGGTTAAAACGGGTGGTGCCGGGGCTTCCGCCTTTTGGCGTTTGCGCTAAACCAGAGAGTTGACCATAACCCGTATTGGCAAATATAAATCCTTGCCAAGAGGCATTGACTTGTGCAGCAGTGGCACAAAAAAACAAACAAAATAACAGAATATTTTTTAATTTCATAAGGCTCGAATTCGATTTCTCCAATATTTTAGCGTTGTTTGATAAATAAGTTTTTTACCAATAGGCTGTTGCTGAGTCCAAAGGGGTGTTGCGTCAATGCGATAAATCAGTTGACCACTATGCTTCCATCCTAAATTCAATGCACTACCAATACGGATCCCATAATCATAAACTTGTCGCACTAATTTATGGGATTGTCGAGTCATTTTTCCAAAAGGATAAACAAAATATTTAACAGTTAAATTTAATTCGTCTTCCAGTCGCTGCTTCGACTCGAAAATTTCTTGGGTAAGATTAACATTTTTATCCGTATGGGCGACATGCGCAAAACCATGCGAGGCAATCATGACATGACCACTTGCAGCCATTTCTCGTAGTTCTTGCCACGTACAAAAGGCAACTTTTCGTTGATAAGTTAATCCTTCCATGCCTTGAGGATAAGGAGTGGATAATCTGGTTTCAGCAGAAAGAGCAGTATCATTCACAATATATTTAACTGGAACAGCCAATAGCGCTTTGATTTGATATTGTTTAAGCAAAGGATAAACATGATGATAAAAATCATAATAGGCATCATCAAAAGTTAAACAAATTGCCACTGCTTCATGAGCAAGCTCTCCTGGCACAACAATAGGAAAATGCTTCACTAAATAATCCAAATACTGAGCAAATTGATCTGGATGACATCCTGAATAGGGATCATTAACGCGATGAAACATCAAAGCGATGATCCGCGTTTTAGTCATGAGTCGGATCCGTGTTAGATTGCTCTGATAAATACATTAATTTTAAATAACGGTAGTACGTTCCTTCGGCATTGCTTAAGGCTAATAAAAACCCTTCACGACCATCTAAAAAACCTCCTTTTAAAAAATAGCCGCGAATAAAACACCACAAACGATGAGAAAGCGCTGTCAACAAAGAGGCTTTTTTCCCGTGATTAAATAACGTTTTGGCACTTTGGCTGGAATAATGATTCATTTTAGCCAGCATGGCATTTAAATGATGAAAAGGATGATGCGTGACAAAATGGTTGAGTTTTCCAATCGAGCCTTCTACTTGAAGATGACAATGCACAATATCATCGGTAAATTTTGCTTTAGTGCGTCGAAATAAACGCACATGAGATTCATTACGCCAATCACCAAAGCGAATTGGTTTACCACAATAAGTAGATTGAAAGCGCAGGGCAAATGCGGCATGTGACGACTGCATCATCGTCGTGCGAATTTCTGCGGCGAGCTCTGGGGAAACCCGCTCGTCGGCATCCAGACACAGCACCCAATCACCTTGGGCGCAAGCAAGTGCGCGATTTTTTTGTTGCCCATCCCCTGGCCAATCTGAGGTGATGGTCACCTGGTGGGTGTAATTACGACAAATATCCGGTGTGCCGTCGGTACTGCTTGAATCAAAAACAATGATTTCATCAGCAAAAGAAACGGATTTGAGACATGCGTCGATATTTTCTGCTTCGTTTTTGGTGACGACAATCACACTTAATTTTGTCATATGGGTAAATCAGATGTACATTACAAAACCAATATTAACAAATCTAAGGGCTAACATCATTCGCAATTTCAACTTATTTTGTATACACTTTTGTTTCAAAATGATTAAAGATTTAAGGGGAAAGCATGAATTACATTTGGCGATGTTTGCGGTGGATTTATAGCGTAATTTTCACTTGCTTACTCCCTTTTTACTTTTTCCGCATGTGGGTTAGAAGCCTGAGACTTCCTGCCTATCGACGTCGCTGGTTCGAGCGCTTAGGCCACGTGCCTTTACCCCCTCTTGAAGATGTGATCTGGGTACATGCGGTTTCAGTCGGCGAAACCTTAGCGGCAGTTCCCTTGATCCATCGATTTCGTTCAGCCTATCCTAAAACGCCTATTTTAATTACCACCACCACGCCGACGGGATCCGAACGTGCACAAGCCGCTTTTAAAGATCTGCTGGGCAAACAAATTTATCATTGCTATTTACCCATCGATTTACCATGGACATTACATCCTTTTTTTCAGCGGATTAAACCAAAACTGTTGGTGTTGATGGAAACTGAATTGTGGCCAAATTTATTACATGCTTGTTATGAACGTCATATTCCTGTCGTGATTGCCAATGGCCGATTATCACCTCTTTCAGCACAACGTTATCAAAAGCTTGGGCCTTTTATGTCTTGGATGTTGCGCCCTGTTTGTAAAGTGGCCGCACAAAGTGCGTTAGATGCAAAACGCTTTATGAATTTAGGCATGGCAAAAGATCACATTTGTGAAACCGGGAATATTAAATTTGATCTGCAATTACCCACTTATTTGCAAGAAGCGGGAATTGAATTGCGTGCAGAAATGGGCAAAGATCGCATTGTTTGGATTGCTGCCAGTACCCATGAAGGTGAAGAAGGTATTTTGTTGAATGTGTATCAGTCCTTAAAAAAGAATTTCCCTAAGTTATTGCTGGTTTTAGTTCCTCGGCACCCCGATCGTTTTAACAAAGTGGCCAATGTCTGTATGGATAAAGGATTTCATGTCATCCGACGCAGCCAAAAACAACCGTGTGTTCAACAAACAGACGTATTTTTAGGCGATACCATGGGTGAGCTCCCCTTATTTTATGCTGCAAGTGATGTGGCGTTTGTTGGCGGGAGTTTGGTGGCAGTGGGCGGCCATAATTTATTAGAGCCCGCCGCTTTAGGGTTGCCTATTTTGACCGGCCCACAGCTTTTCAATTTTGTTGCGATCAGCGAAATGTTATTGCAGGCAAAAGGTGCAACCGTGGTGCGGGATGAACAAGCCCTTAAACAACAACTCGAAAAATTACTTTCCGATCCCGCTCTGTGTCGTTGGCAAGGTGAGCAAGCGAAAAAGGTAGTTGAAGAAAATCGAGGAGCCTTAGATAAATTATTAAAATTGATCGAGGGAATTTTGCAACAGGCCCCCGCTTTAAGCTGAGATTTTTCGTCGCTTCTTTGATTGTAGCTTCTTTGATTTTTGTACTTTTCTTTTCGCGATAGTCATCGTTTTCTTTGCTTTTTCTGCTTTTTTGATAGCGGATCCAGCTTTTGTTTGCTTAGCAGGATCTGGCTTCTTGTCTTTTTCTAAGTTAGCAGGATCTGGCTTCTTATCTTTTTCTGGGTCTTGGTTAACAGGTTCTGGCTTCTTATCCTTTTCTGGGTTTTTATTTAAAGTTTCGGGTTCTTTTTCACCTTCTTTTTTGGCGGAGGCAGGCGGTGGATTTTTAACAATCAACTCGTTGACCGCAAATAAATCTGCTGCGGTTAAGATCCCTGCCGCTTGCTTTAATTTAAGCCCTTCTAAAAGATATTGGTAACGGGCTTTGGCCTGATCGCGTATGGCGCTATTTAAATTGGTTTCGGCATTTAACACGTCGACGATAGTACGCGTGCCCACTTCATACGCTGCTTTGGTGGCTTCTAGAGCGGTGCGGTTAGAAGCAACCACTTGTGTCAGCGCGGTGACGCTGCTAATGGCGGTTAATACTCCGCGATAGGCTTGACGGGTATCGCTATCGACGGTTCGTTGTTCTTCTTCTAATTGTTTCATTGCTTCTTCATAAAGTGCTCGAGCTTCTCGGGTTCGAAAGAGTACGCCGCCGCTAGCAAAAATAGGCACAGAAACATTCAAACTTAAACTTCGAGTAAAAGACAATTCATCAAAAGGAATGGGTGGTACGCCTTTATTACGCGTTAAATTTCCTTCGAGGTTAACCGTTGGGAAATGGCCTGCAGCTTGGATCCCAATCGCAGCCTTTTGTTGTTCGGAGTTTTCTTTTGCAGCAATAATGCTCCAATTATATTTGTTTGCGCTATCTACCCAAACTTCTTGCCGATTTGGTGAAGGTGGCAGTAAAGGTAATTCTTTAGAAGTTGGAAACAAAGTCAACGAACGGGCAGGTTGCCCAATGATGACACGTAAATTTTCATATTCATCAAAAAGTTTATTTTCAGCTGCAATTTCTTCTGCAACTGCGGTGTCGTATCGCGCTTTGGAATCTTGGACGTCGGTGATGGCAATTAAACCCACTTCAAAACGTTGTTGAGATTGTTCTAGTTCACGCCCAAAGGATTTGAGTTGTGCTTTTGTAAAGAGAAGATCGTCATTAGCAGCTAATACAGCAAAATACTGATTTGCCACGCGAGTAATTAAATCTTGTGCCACACTTAAATAAGTCGCAGTGGATCCTTTTACAATATGACGAGATTGTTCCAGTTGAGCCCATTGTGCCGGATAAAAAATAGGTTGCGCTAAAGTGAGTCCGTAATTTTTGGTGTTATATTCACCCAAGAAGGATAAATTACTTTCTGAGCCAGTGGTTGTATAGTTTGCCGAAAGATTAGGAGCCATTTGAGCCAACGCTTTTGGTAGGGCTTGATCATTTGCAACCATGTGTGCGAAAGCGGCTTGCAATACTGCATCGTTAGCAACCGCTAATTCGTATATTTGCCGTAAATCTTCGGCGTTAGCACGTAAAGTGCAACCTAAACATAATAATAAAATGAGTCGACGCAAAAACATATCAATACCTACATATTTAAACCCGCCTCGATCCGCAGTCAATCCGTGGGAGTGAGTGCGGCACGTTGGGGCGGTGAATTAAAATACAAATTTGGGCGGCGAAGGTGCATGGATCAACGCTGGAACATTCGTTTCAAATAAAGTTTGCGTACGAAAATTTTCCCCTTGGCGTTCTATCATCACGGCTTCCATCGAAGGGCCTAGCCCACAAATGGCGAATAAACGCCCGCCAGTAACTTTGAGTTGATCACACACCTTTTCTGGAACACCGATGGGATACGAACCCGTCACAATGATCGCATCGTAAGGCGCATATTCTTCCCAGCCATAAACTGCATTGCCTTGTTCTAAAGTAAGATTGCGAAAATTCATTTTGCCTAAATTTTTTTCGGCTTGCGACAACAAGCCAGGTTGAATTTCAATGCTGATCACAGCATTGACCAGTTTGGCTAAACACGCAGTGACATAACCTGTGCCAGTGCCAATTTCTAAAACTTTTTCTTGTCCGTTAAAATTAAGCGCTTGTAATGCTCGGCCCACCGTTTTGGGCGGCAACATGGTTTGCCCTTCGCTTAAAGGAATATCGGTGTCACTATAAGCCAGATTAAGATATTCAGGCGGCACAAAATTTTCGCGTGGCACCACTGATAACGCAGCGAGCACGTTGTCATCGAACACTTGCCACGGTCGAACTTGTTGGACGACCATGTTAGCGCGAGCCTGTTGAAAATTCATAGGTAATTCCAAGGCAGTTAATTGAATATTTTTTTCTAAGCGATTGAGCGTGGATTCTACCATAATTGGTTAATAGCAGTGGAGTAGTTTTAAAGGAGTAATCATGTCAAAACCAACCTGGACACCTTCGTTGCAATTAGACGATGTCGAGATTAATAAGGCTGACTATGTGCATCAAGGGTTTTATCAAGTCAAACGTTTAAAACTTCGCCATCGTTGTTTTTCTGGGGAATGGAGCCCATGGTTAACGCGCGAACAAATTCGTCGAGCAGATGCGGCAGCCATTCTTTTATTTGATCCAAAACAAGACAAACTCGTTCTCATTGAACAATTTCGTGTTGGCATGGTTGGCGTGTACGCAGATCAAAGTCCTTGGTTATTAGAAATTGTGGCAGGATTGCTCGAAATTAATGAGCGCCCTGAAGAGGCGATTATTCGCGAATCAAAAGAAGAAGCAGGTTGCACCCCAACGCAAGTGATCAAAATTGGCGAATTTTATAATACCCCAGGTGGATTTGCGGAAAAAACTTATATGTATTTAGGGATCGTCGATGCAACGGATGTAGGTGGTGTGCATGGTGTGGGAACCGAACATGAAGATATTTTAGTGCATGTGTTGCCAACAGAAGCGGTTTTTGCGGCATTAGACAATGGCTCGTTGGTGACCAGTGCATCGACAGTGATGGCGTTGCAGTGGTTGAAGATGAATAGGAACAAGGTTCCATCCCAATTTACTCAAAACGCCTAAAAGTATGTAGGGGAAAAGGATCTGTCGCGAAGCGACAAAATATCTCCCTTTGAAAAAAATGGAGACCGCGCGAAGCGCAGAAGGATTTTGCTGTGCCGTCCCGGGAAGAGTAATTAAATAAGAGTATTTCTTTTCCATAGCAAATAAATTGCTGGCAGCACCATTAAAGCTAACAAGGTTGCTGTTACCATGCCGCCAACCATGGGTGCTGCAATTCGACGCATCACTTCAGAACCCGTTCCACCTATTAACATAATCGGCAGTAAGCCTCCAATAATTGCTAAGGCTGTCATCACAATGGGTCTTAACCGTAATAATGCCCCTTCAACAATTGCGGCATGGATATCCTCTAGAATTAATGTTCGCTGCGCTTCTTTTGCTAATTTTTGATGCTTGTAAAGTGCATTGTTCAAATAGACAAGTTTGACGACCATAATCTCTACAGCAACACCCGCAAGCGCAATAAAACCTACTCCTGCTGCGACAGATAGGTGATAATTAAGAAAGTATAAAAACCATATTCCTCCTACTAATGCAACAGGAACAATCGTTAATATCAACAAAACTTCTGATATCCGCCGAAAATTAAGAAACAGTAGCAACCCTATAATCGCTATCGTGAAAGGGGCAACAATGCTTAAACGTTCTTTTGCCCGTTCTAAATATTCATATTGCCCAGACCAAAACAGAGAATATCCGGCAGGTAATTGTACTTCTTGATTTATCTTTTCTTTTGCCTCTTTTACAAAAGAACCTAAGTCACGGTCCGCTATATCAACATACACCCATCCACTTAATCGTCCATTTTCGCTTTTAATCATATCTGGACCCTCATTGATTACTAGAGTAGCAACTTCACTGAGTGGAATAGTTGCGCCCTTTGGGGTCACAATAGGCAGTAACTTTAATGTTTCTAGAGAATCACGTAACTCACGCGGATAGCGCAAATTAACAGAATATCTTTCGCGACCTTCTAAAGTTTGAGTGATCTCCATCCCACCCACTGCTGTCTGAATAATTTCTTGAATATCCTCTTCATTGAGCCCATAGCGTGCAGCTTTTAGCCGATCAATATTTATCTTAATATAGTGCGCACTAGCCACTCGTTCAGCATATGCAGAAATTGTTCCTGGGATGGTTTTGAAGATCTTCTCCATTTTTTCGCCAATTTCCTGGATGACATTTAACTGAGATCCCATTATTTTAATTCCAAGAGGCGTTTTAATTCCTGTTGCTAGCATATCTATACGTGTTCTTATTGGCATCACCCAGGCATTCGAAAGACCTGGCAATTTAAGACGTTCTTCTAATTCGGAGCGAACCTTCTCCAGGGTCATTCCTTGACGCCATTGATTTTCAGGCTTAAATTGAATGATTGTTTCTATCATGGAAATTGGCGCTGGATCCGTTGCCGTTTCAGCACGCCCGATTTTTCCAAAAACGGTTTTTACTTCAGGTATTGATGTAATTAGCTTATCGGTTTGTTGTAATATTTGTTGTGCCTTGCCAACTGAAATACCAGGAAAAGTGGTGGGCATATAGAGTAAATCACCTTCATTCATTTCTGGCATAAATTCAGTTCCCAAATGAAGAAGAGGCCAAAACCCTATCGCCACAATGATAAGCGCTATGCTCACAATGGTTTTAGGAGTTTTAAGCACGAAATTTAAAAGGGGACGATATACCGCAAATAGCAGACGATTTAAGGGGTTATCCAATTCTTTTTTAATTTTTCCTCGTATTAAATATCCCATCAAAACAGGCACCAGGGTAATAGATAGCATAGCAGCTGCAGCCATTGCATACGTTTTTGTATACGCCAGTGGAATAAACAAGCGACCTTCTTGCGCTTGTAAAGTAAAAATCGGCAAAAAACTTACCGTGACGATAAGCAAAGAGAAAAAAAGCGGCGGCCCTACTTCAACGGCAGATTGTTGAATGATTTCCCAAACCTTTTCTTGAGTAAAGGATTGTTGTTCAATATGACGATGGGTATTTTCTATCATCACAATGGCTGCGTCCACCATGGCGCCAATCGCTATAGCAATTCCTCCCAATGACATAATGTTAGCGTTGATACCTTGGAAATACATTATCATAATTGCTATCAATATACCCATGGGTAAACTGATGATAATGACTAACGAAGAGCGAAAATGTAACAAAAATGCAATGCAAATTAAGGATACCACTATAAATTCTTCAATTAATTTATGATATAGCGTTTTGACTGATCGTTGAATTAAACTTGACCGATCGTATGTTTCGATAATTTCAACGCCTTTCGGTAAACTAGTTTGAAGCTCTTTTAATCTTGCTTTAACTGCCTTGAGCACTTTCATGGCATTTTGTCCATGGCGCATCACGATAATGCCCCCGACGACTTCTCCTTCACCATTTAACTCAGCAATCCCACGACGCATTTGCGGACCTAATTGCACTTGAGCAACTTCTTTGAGCAATATTGGCACGCCATTTTGAGTGACACCTAAGGTAATATTTTTAAGATCTTCAATCGACTGTAGATAACCATTGGTTTGCACCAGATATTCTGCTTCTCCCATTTCAATTGCAGAACCACCCGTTTCGGTATTTCCTTTTTGAATGTCAAGTTTCACTTGCTCTAAAGTGAAGCCAAATGCACGCAATTTGTTGGGATCCAATGTGATCTGATATTGACGTACCATTCCTCCGACTGCAGCAACTTCAGCAACACCAGGCACTTTTTGTAATTCATACTTGAGATACCAATCTTGTAAACTTCGCAATTGCGATAAATCGTGTTGGCCAGTTCGATCAACTAACGCATATTCATAAACCCAGCCTACTCCTGTGGCATCTGGCCCCAATACAGCTTTTGCGTCTAGTGGTAAACGACTAGCGATTTGACTTAAATATTCCAATACACGAGATCGCGCCCAATACAAATCGGTGCCATCTTCAAAAATAATATAGACATAAGAATCTCCAAAACTGGATTCCCCACGTACCGTGACAGCGCCTGGAACAGACAACATAGCTGTGGTAAGTGGATAGGTCACTTGATCCTCTACCACTTGTGGTGATTGCCCAGGGTAAGTTGTTCTAATAATGACTTGAACGTCGGAAAGATCAGGAATGGCATCCACGGGAATGTGTTTTACAGCATAAATACCACAAAATATTAATAAAATAGTCGTTAATAAAACTAAAATTCTATTTTGTATCGACCAGCGAATAACATGTTCGATCATGGGGCTACCTTGCTTGGTCAAGCACTCGAATTTTTGTGATCATCAACTGCTTATCCTTTTCATTTTTTATCGTAAATTCAACATGACTTCCAGGCTTCATTTCACTGAGATTAATATTTTTATCCACAGCAAAGTCCATTGTCATCTTTGGCATATCCAATGCCGCAATGGCTTCATGTTTAAGCGTTAAAAGATGATGTTCAACATCGATTTTTATGATGATTCCTTCTCCGGTAATCGTTAATTGATCTTTGTTGGATTCCAGCGGATTTTCTATTCTCTGAATACTTGCTTTTAAATTTGCTTCTGAATCGATTAAAAATTGTCCTGAAATCACTATTTGATCGCCCACCTGAAGACCGGAAAGAATTTCAACTTGATTGGCTGTTTCGATACCAGTCGTCACTCTGCGCACCTTAAATTGACCATTTCCTAATGCGATGATAACCCGATCACCTTGACCGCTGCGGATCAGCGCTTCGGAAGGAATGCTAAGTGCATTGGTTTTTGACTTAGCTAATATAGTGATATTAGCGTACATGTTTGGCTTGAGTGCTACATCAGAATTATTAAAAACCATTCTTATTTTTAAAGTTCGCGCGGTGGGATCAACTTCTGGATAGATAAAATCCACCTTTCCTGTCCAAACTTTGCCAGGGTAAGCTACAAATTTTGCTTGCACAGTTTGCCCTTCTTTTACCCATTCTGCTTGTAGCTCGAATATTTGAGCAATAATCCAAATTGAAGAGAGATCAACTATACTCATTATCTCGTTTTCGGGTGTAACATGCATTCCTTCACGAATATTAAGCTCACTAATGATGCCATTTTGCGGTGAGACCATGTCTATTAATTGCTCTGTTTGATGATTTTTCTTAATTCTATTGATTTGTTCAGAAGAAATTTTAAAACTTAACAGTTTATGCTCTGAAGCTTCAATTAGTTTTTTATCACCACTTTCAATCGCTATCAAATATTCCTTTTCACCACTAATGAGAGTAGGGGAATAAAGCCCCAGTAATAATTGGCCTTCTTTGACTGGCTCATCGACAGATTTCACCAAGAGACTTCTTACCCATCCATCTGCATAGGTATGAACATGACTAATTTTATTTTGATTTGGCTCAACATAACCGACAGTTTCAATGGTTTGAGTTAAAGTCCCTTTTTCTACTGTCGCAGTTCGCACCCCTAAATTACTGACTATCGCTGGAGAAATTTTAACCGTATTCGCATCATTTTCTGTTTTTTCTGCATAGATAGGAACAAGATCCATATTCATATGCGATTTTCCAGGTCCTGGATAATGAATGGTAGGTTCCATTGGATCAATCCAATAGCGGGGTTTTTCAGCTTGAACATTGTTTTTATTGGTTTTGGATTGTTCTTGGCTTATGAAGTAACCAGCCAATTCCCCGATCACTAACGCTACAATTATTAATACGAGATGACTTTTCTTCATACAGCATCTATTCTGCTTGCTAAAGTTTATTAGCAAGCAGATTTAATTGATGTACTTCCAAAGGGCCATGCAAAAAGTCGCAACTCATCAATTTTTTAGCTAATCCTCCTGAAAGGTGTGCCTGACGACCTGAATCATCAGGAAACACATCAAAAATACCATAAGCAGTAGGGCCACCAGATTTGCTTTGCTCTTCAATCTTGAAGGAAAACCAAGCAGTTGTTTGTGGTTCATCTAACACGAAGGAACGCGCATCGCGTAAAAATTTCTCGGCTTCTTGTTCTCGGCCAGGTTTGACTAAAATTCGCACATATAAACCAGCTTTTACCATGTTCTTCTCCTTATTGAGTAAGCAGTTATTAGCATATTCTTCTAGTATAATATAATCTTCCCGGGACGGCCTCTGTGCAGTCCCGGGAAAATCGGCTGGTAAAATCGCCCAACATTTATTGTTAGGCGGGTGCTCGCTGACATGCAGAAATTGTCAGAGGAATGAACCAGAACAAAAAATTAAGTGTTAGCGGCCACTATCGTTCTACTTCTTAATTTTTTTCGGGTGGACACTGACGTTTCTTGTGTTGTGCTAGGGTTGGGCATTGTGGCTCTTCGTTTTGACTCGGCTTTTGTGTTTTCCAACGTGGGAACCATTGGGACACCGTAGTGAGGCTATGCCATTTAAGTATGTTTTTCTAACTTCTTCAAAAATGACATTTGTCGATTTTGAAGAAAATCTTCAACTGTAATAAACTTCTTCAATATCGACAAATGTCATTTTTGAAGAAGATATATGTATCAAAGCCCCTTATAGGCTGCCAATTTCATAACCCATTTTGGGTGTTAACGCCATAGCTTATGATTTTATTGGAACTAAGAGGTCTAGACTCTTTGATCGGGCATACGCCTTGAAGACATGACTATATTCTCTATATAAATCATGTAGTTATTTGGTTTTTTTAAATTTACTCAATGTATAATGAGTAAATTTACTCAATGCCTATTGAGTAAATTAATTATTATGTGTATGATTAAAAACATGGACATTCGATTTCAACCTAATAATACTCATTTAGAAAATGCAACCACATTTGCTAAGACAGATCCCCATTTAAAACGCTTATATGCCGAAAAATATATTTATCATTCACCGATAATAAAAGAGTTGCCAAGAAATGAACCTGGGATTATTACCTTAGGCGGAGGACGCCAGATAGGTAAAACAACGATGTTAAAGCAATGGATGGAAAGCTTACTTGATGGGGGTGTTCCACCACAAGCTATCTGCTTCTTTTCAGGTGAACTCATTAGCGATCATCAAAGTCTTTATTATTTAATCCAACAGCAGCTAACTCAGATGCCCACAAAAACTTTGAAATACCTTATTTTAGATGAGGTGACTTATATCGAACAATGGGACAAAACAGTTAAATATCTAGCGGATATAGGAGCATTAGAAGAGGTTGTTTTAATGCTAAGTGGTTCTGATCTGGTTCTAATACAAGATGCTCGTAAACGATTTCCCGGCCGACGAGGAAAGGCCTCTAAAGTCGATTTTCATTATTATCCCTTATCATTCTCAGAATTTTTAAAGTTAAAAAATATGTTCCCTCCAGATATAGAAGAAATCAACTCTCTTTCAGAAGAATTAGCCGAAATGCTATATTCTGAGTTTGATCAATATTTAATTCATGGGGGTTTTTTATCCGCCATTAACGACTTTGCTAAAAATAAATCTATTTCTATTTCAACGTTAACTACTTACTCTGATTGGATTCGTGGGGACATTCTCAAGCGAAATAAAAAAGAAATTTTCCTACAAGAAATTGTAGGTTCCATTATTAAGCATTACACCAAACAAATTTCATGGAATAGTTTATTAAAAGAACTCTCTATTGACCATACTCTCACAATATCTGATTATATAAGTTTACTTAGTGCAATGGATGCCGTTTTTGTCCAATCGGCCATCATTGAGGATAAATTAACTGCGGCCCCTAAAAAACAGAAAAAACTCATGTTTTGCGATCCGTTCATTTTTCATGCATTAAGTGCTTGGTTAAATCCGGTCAATGATCCCTATCACGAACAAATTGAGCCAATCTTTTCTGATCCTCAGCAATATGCCAATTTAGTCGAATCTTGCGTGACAACCCATTTTAGAAGATTTTTTCCAACTTATTATATAAAAGCTGAGGGAGAAGTTGACATTGCTTATGTAAAAAATAATCGCATGTGGCCAGTTGAAGTAAAATGGACAACGCAATTACGCTCAAAAGATCTCAAACAAATTTTAAAATATAAAAATGGCAAGATCTTTGCAAAAATAAAGAATTTCTCATCCATTGACCATATTCCCATTCAACCATTGCCCTGGGCACTCTTAATGATCATATGAAGACAGGATAAAATACTTTTTGAGTTCTGTAGGGTGGGCTGCCTTTAGCCCAGGCGAAAGCCGGGGGAAGCGTGCCCACCATCTTATTCTGAAAATAATGAAAATAATAATTATACGTAATACGCAACTGAAGTCATGATCTTCGCAAAGCTGCGCATCATGATTTTTACTGAAAAAGGCAGTTCTTTTGCACCCAATTCAACTGCAGTTCTGTAGGGTGGGCAAAGCGCAGCGTGCCCACCATCTTATTCTTATTCCCACTCAAGATCTCTAATTATTTTAGGTTCTTCATTGCTTGCCCAATTTGCCTCATACAATCCCTTTTCAACATCACGTTTAAAAGTGCTATATACCCAGTCATAGGGCGTATTAACATAACCATGTTTAACAGGATTATAATAAATATAATCTAAACATCTTTGATAATCATTATCGTCTCTTATGTAATGCTCCCAAAATCGTTTTTGCCATATGTTCTTTTCACGACGTTGATTTACGCTTTCTATCATTCCGATAGAGAAATAACGTTTAATCATGTTCCAACGCTTGGGAAAATCATGATCATCTTCTGGTAATTGCAAGATACAATGAAGATGATCTGGTAGAATAACTAACCCGTTAATTAGAAATGGGTATTTTTTTGCTGTATAACGAAAGGCAGATTTTAAACGTTCGACAGCTGGTCTTTGGCACAATAGTTGTTTACGTTTATGCGTAACTAATGTAAAAAAGTACGTGCCCCCATTTACATAAAGACGACGATAATCACTCATGACTCGAACTCCATTAAAAATAGATAAAGGAAATATTTTAACATGCAGAAGGTGGGCACGCTTCTTTGAATTGGTATAAGAAAAAGATGGTGGGCACGCTGCGCTTTGCCCACCCTACGTTTTGAAATAGAATAAAATGGTGGGCACGCTGCGCTTTGCCCACCCTACGTTTTGAAATAGAATAAAATGGTGGGCACGCTGCGCTTTGCCCACCCTACGCTTTGAATTAGAATAAGATGGTGGGCTACGTATTACCATTATCAG
>JBIOEB010000002.1:0-41267 GCA_044445585.1 Candidatus Berkiellales bacterium | reverse complement strand
GTGCAAGTTAGATTTGGTAAAGTGGCGGGCCGTGGGGAGATTGAATTTCAAAAAACGACCGGCTCCAAAACAGCGGTCGGGGTGTCCGGTCAGCATCTCATTGGAGCGCTTTGGGGATCGGTGGTCGCTGCTGGTGATCCGTGATTTGATTGTCGATATGACGCAATTTTTCAATCAATATCACAAAGCGCGTCCTTATCTTTTGAACGATCAACCGCCACCAGGAAAAGAGCGTTTACAATCACCCAAAGAACGAGAAAAACTCGATGGATTATATGAATGTATTTTATGTGGCTGTTGTAGTAGTGCTTGCCCGTCTTATTGGTGGAATCCGGATAAGTTTTTAGGGCCTGCTGCGTTACTTCAGGCCGCACGATTTATTGTCGATAGCCGCGACGATCATACCCGGGAACGGCTAGCAGGTCTCAATGATGCGTATAGTGTTTTTCGTTGCAGAAGCATTATGAATTGTGCCGAAGTTTGCCCTAAAGGATTAAATCCAACTGAGGCCATCGCAACAATTAGAACCCAAATGCTAGAAGATGATGTTTAAATTTTTGTTATTCGGGGTAAAAAAACATGCAAGAAAGCACGATGAAATCTTTGTGGGAGTCGTCTGCAGTTGATAGTGGTAATGCATCCTATTTAGAAAGTTTATACGAAATTTATTTAAAAAATCCAAAGGAATTGCCTTCTCAATGGCAACAATATTTTTCGAGCTTACCCTCGAGTGGTTCCTTGCAAGCAGAAATTTCTCCTGCCGAAGTGAAAAGCCAATTTGAGCAATTAGCAAAATCTCGCTCATTTGCGGTAGCACAACCTACCCTCGGCGTGCCTGAGCATGAAATTAAACAAATGCAAGTGATGCGCTTAATCAACGCTTACCGCTTACAAGGGCATTTACATGCTCAAATCGATCCGTTAGGCATGCGTGAACTGTTAGATGAAAATGCCTCGGAGCTGTCGTTAGAAGATTATGGCTTAAGCACCCAAGATATGAGTTCGGTGTTTAATGTCGATACTTTTGTGGGCCCAAGCCAAATGACCTTAGGGGTGTTGTATCGAGCACTCAATGATACTTATTGTGGTTCGATTGGGACAGAATATATGCATATTCCTTCACGCGACGAACGTGCCTGGATCCAACAACGCATTGAAAGTTTACGTGCTACACCGCAATTTTCCCCCGAAAAAAAGAAACAAATCCTCGATAGATTAACCGAAGCGGAAGGTCTTGAAAAATATTTAGGCGTAAAATTTCCTGGGGCGAAGCGTTTTTCTTTAGAGGGTGGCGATGCGTTGATCCCTTTGCTGGATGAGCTGATCCAACGAGGTGGCGCTGCTGGGATCCGTGAATGTGTGATGGGCATGGCACATCGTGGGCGACTCAATGTACTCATCAATATATTAGGGAAAGATCCACGTGATCTCTTTATTGAATTTGAAGGTAAGCATTCCACTCAAGAAGCATCAGGTGATGTGAAATATCATCAAGGTTTTTCTTCGGATGTCAAAACACCAGGCGGCGCCGTTCACCTGGCATTGGCGTTTAACCCTTCTCACTTAGAGATTGTTTCGCCCGTGGTGGCAGGCTCGGTTTGTGCTCGGCAAACGCGATCACGCGATGATGATCACAATAAAGTGTTACCCATTGCTATGCATGGCGATGCTTCTTTTGCCGGTCAAGGCGTGGTGATGGAAATTTTGAATATGTCACAAACGCGTGGGTATGGTATTGGTGGCACCGTTCATATTGTGATCAATAATCAGATCGGATTTACTACCAGTAATCCGCATGATGCTCGTTCAACACTTTATTGCACTGATGTGGCTAAAGTGGTATTGGTCCCGATATTTCATGTCAATGCGGATGATCCCGAAGCAGTCGTGCTGGTTGCGCAAATGGCCTTGGATTATCGCATGCATTTTAATAAAGATGTCATCATTGATCTGGTTTGCTATCGCCGTCATGGCCATAACGAAGCGGATGATCCTTTTGCCACGCAACCCATCATGTATAATAAAATTAAAGTTCATCCAACGGTCAGAACAGTTTATTCCGATCAACTTTTAAAAGAAAATGTCATCGCTCAAGATGATGCCAATGAATTGGTGAAAAAAAACCGCAGTGTGCTCGATCAAGGCGAATGTGTTGCCATCAATATTATCAAAGATGGCCACACCCCAGTTGTGCATTGGAATGATTATGTTTCGAATGATTGGCGCGAAGCAGTTAAGACTGCTATTTCTGCCGACAAAATAAAAACATTGGCAAAAAAATTGTTGACAGTGCCCGAGGGGTTTAGCTTTCACCCTCGTGTTGCCAAAATTTATGAAGATCGCCAAAAAATGATAAATGGCGAAATGGGGCTCGATTGGGGTTGTGCCGAAACGCTTGCGTATGCTGCTTTACTAGAAGAAGGCCTGGATGTTCGACTTTCTGGCCAAGATTGTGGACGAGGCACATTCTTTCACCGCCATGCTGTTTTGCATGATCAAAAAACCGGAAAAACCTTTACACCGTTGCAACATATTGGCGAGAATCACCACCGATTTAAAGTCATCGATTCGCTTTTATCTGAAGAGGCAGTTTTGGCTTTTGAATATGGTTATGCGACTGCCGATCCTACCTCGTTGGTTATTTGGGAAGCCCAATTTGGTGACTTTGCCAATGGCGCTCAAGTGGTGATCGATCAATTTATTAGCTCCGGTGAGCAAAAATGGGGGCGTTTTTGTGGGTTGGTGATGTTATTGCCGCACGGATACGAAGGCCAGGGTCCTGAGCATTCTTCTGCGCGGTTAGAACGTTACTTGCAACTTTGTGCTCAACTTAATATTCAAGTTTGTGTGCCCAGTAATGCTGCGCAAATATTTCATTTATTAAGGCGACAATTGTTGCGTAAATTGCGAAGGCCGTTGGTGGTAATGTCTCCGAAGAGTTTATTACGTTTGAAAGGAGCAGCAAGTGATCTCAAAGAACTCATCAATGGATCTTTTCAATTGATCATCCCTGAAGTACAAAAATTAACTCCCGATAAAGTCACTAAAATCGTTTTATGTAGTGGTAAAGTTTATTACGATTTGCTCGAAAAGCGTGATGAAGAAAAGAAATTACATATCGCCATTATGCGAATTGAACAGCTTTATCCGTTCCCCGAGCCTGAGCTGAAAAAGGAATTAGAGCGCTATCCTAAAGCGACAGAAATAGTGTGGTGTCAAGAAGAACCAAGAAATCAAGGGGCTTGGTTCCCTTCGCAACATCATATTCGTGCTTGTCTCACCTCAAAGCAACTCTTGCAATTTGCTGGCAGAGAAGCTTCTGCTTCGCCTGCCGCGGGTTACATGCAAGCACACACGGAGCAGCAAGAAGCGTTAGTTAAAGATGCATTAAAATAATTGATTTTTAAAAAGGGTTCATTATGTCAATCGAAATTAAAGTACCAGTTCTTCCCGAGTCGGTTGCCGATGCCACCATTGCGACATGGCATAAAAAACCAGGTGAAACTATTGAACAAGATGAAAACTTGGTGGATATTGAAACCGATAAAGTTGTGCTTGAAGTGGTGGCACCCGAGCGCGGTGTGATCGAAAAGATTATCAAAAATACTGGCGAAACGGTGTTAGCAGAAGAAGTGATTGCACTTTTTAAACCGATGAAAGGCGAAATGCCGCAAGCCGCAAAATCTACTCAAGTACCTGCTAAAGAAGCAAAAACACCGGCAGCCCCTGCATCTGTCGCCGCGCCAGCTGCAGTCGCATCAGTCGCTGCTGGCCCTGCTGCAAGGCGCGCGATGGCCGAGCATGAAGTGACGCCGAGTACGGTGCAAGGCACTGGCAAAGGTGGGCGGATCACTGCGCCAGATGTTTCTAAAGCTGTTTCAGAAGGCAAAGCGCCTTCAGCCGCAACGGGTGTTTCGCTGCCCATGGCGGGGGAACGTTTAGAAAAGCGCGTGCCCATGACTCGATTGCGTGCAAGAATTGCAGAGCGTTTACTGAGTGCGCAGCATAATGCAGCGATTTTAACCACTTTTAACGAAATCAACATGCAACCGGTAATGGATCTGCGTAGTCGGTATAAAGATCAATTTGAAAAAACCCATGGGGTAAAATTAGGCTTTATGTCGTTTTTTACCAAAGCAGTCACTGAAAGTTTAAAACGTTTCCCGATGGTGAATGCTTCGATTGATGGCAAAGATATTGTCTATCATGGTTATTTTGATATTGGCGTGGCCGTTTCTTCTCCGAGGGGTTTAGTGGTGCCCATTATTCGTGATGCTGACAAGTTAAGCATGGCAGACATTGAAAAAACCATTGGTGATTTTGGTGTGAAAGCAAAAGAAGGTACCTTAAGTATCGACGAAATTACGGGTGGCACCTTCACCATTTCGAATGGTGGGGTTTTTGGATCGTTACTTTCAACGCCCATATTAAACCCGCCACAAGCAGGGATCTTGGGGATGCATAAAATAGAGCAACGACCGATTGTTGAAAATAATCAGATTGTCATCAAGCCGATGATGTACGTTGCTTTTTCGTATGATCATCGCATAATCGATGGGGCAGAATCGGTACGCTTTTTGGTGTCGATCAAAGAATTTATCGAAGATCCATCACGAATGTTGTTAGAGATTTAATAATGCTCACAGACTTCTACTTACCGCGTTAGTCGCGTAGCGACATAATGTCTCCCTTTGAAAAAGGGAGACCGCGCGTAGCGCAGAGGGATTTTGCTGTGCCGTCCCGTTAATAAAGAGGAAATAAATAAAAATGAATTTACATGAATATCAAGCAAAGCGCCTGTTTTCAGATTTTGGCTTACCCGTCCCCAAAGGCATGGTAGCGCGATCGGCAGACGAAGCACTTTTAGCGGTTAATACCTTAGGGACAGAACATTTAGTCGTTAAAGCCCAAGTACACGCAGGTGGCCGTGGTAAAGCAGGTGGGGTAAAAATAGTCAAAACCAGCGATGAACTGCTTAAAACTGCACGCGAATTATTGCACAAAAGACTCGTCACCTATCAAACAACCGAAGAAGGCCAGCCCATCAACGAATTATTAATTGAAGAAGTAAGCAACATTAAAAAGGAACTTTATTTAGGGGCCGTGTTAGATCGTTCCTCACAACGCGTTGTGATCATGGCTTCAACCGAAGGCGGAGTGGACATCGAAAAGGTCGCGCACGAAACACCTGAGAAGATTTTAAAAATTCAAGTGGATCCCTTATTAGGCGTGATGCCTTTTCAAGCTCGTGATATTGGTTTTAAATGGGGATTAACGCTTGATCAAATCAAACAATTAACCACTATCATGATAGGTTTAGGAAAAATGTTTGTTGATTGCGATCTTAGTTTAATTGAAGTAAACCCCCTCGTGATTACTGAAGCGGGCAATCTTCTTTGCTTAGATGGTAAAGTGAATATCGATGATAATGCTTTATATCGCCATCCAAAATTGGCCGATTTAAGGGATCCACGGCAAGAAGATGATCGCGAAATTCGAGCCCGTGAATGGGAACTTAGCTACATTGCACTAGATGGTAACATTGGTTGCATGGTCAATGGCGCTGGCCTTGCCATGGCAACAATGGATCTCATTAAATTACATGGTGGCGCACCGGCTAACTTTTTAGATGTCGGCGGCGGGGCTACCAAAGAGCGCGTTTCTGAAGCTTTTAAAATTATTCTTTCCGATAAACATGTTAAAGGTGTATTAGTCAATATTTTTGGTGGCATTGTTCGTTGCGATCTGATTGCCGAAGGAATTATTGGTGCCGTTTCGGAAGTGGGGATCCAAATACCGGTCGTGGTGCGCTTGGAAGGCAATCGTGCTAAAGAGGCGAGTGAGCTGCTGCAAAAAAGTGGTTTAAATATTATTGCTGCCAACGATCTCACCGATGCAGCAAAACAAATTGTGAAAGTAGTAGGGGCCTCAAAATGAGCGTATTAGTCAATAAAAATACCAAAGTGATCTGCCAAGGTTTTACCGGTAAACAAGGGACTTTTCATTCTGAACAAGCCATTGCTTATGGAACAAAAATGGTAGGTGGTGTTACCCCAGGTAAAGGTAACCAAAAACATTTGGGCCTTCCGGTTTTTGATACCGTCAGTGATGCAGTCAAAGCCACTGGAGCCACCGCTAGCGTGATTTATGTTCCCGCTACTTTTTGTAAGGATTCGATTATCGAAGCCGCAGAAGCGGGCATAGAGTTGATCGTGTGCATCACCGAGGGGATCCCCGCGTTAGATATGTTAGAAGTGATGGTGACGCTTAAAGGCACCAAGTCACGTTTAATTGGCCCTAACTGCCCTGGGATTATCACGCCAGGGGAATGCAAAATTGGCATTATGCCTGGTGATATCCATCGAAAAGGCAAGGTGGGAATTGTTTCGCGCTCAGGAACATTAACCTACGAAGCAGTAAAACAAACCACGGATTTAGGTTTTGGGCAAAGCACTTGTATTGGAATTGGTGGTGATCCCATTCCTGGCACCAGTTTTATCGATGCCTTAACGTTATTTCAAAATGATCCTGAAACCGAAGTGATCGTGATGGTCGGTGAAATTGGCGGAACAGCCGAAGAAGAAGCTGCGGCATTTATCCATAAAAATGTGACTAAGCCAGTCGTTTCTTATATTGCGGGTGTTACCGCACCTAAAGGTAAACGCATGGGACATGCCGGCGCCATTATCGCTGGTGGCAAAGGCACCGCCGATGAAAAATTTGCGGCCTTAGAAAAAGCGGGAGTGAAAACCGTGCGATCGCCTGCGGATATTGGAAAAGGCGTACAAGCGGTGTTAGGAAAATAAAGATCCGTCTTCCCGGAATTTTAGCGACACTCAGCGAGCTAGCGAGCGTTAGTGTCGCTTAATATCCGGGATCCAGTGTTTCAATTTTCTGAGTCTTATTTGAACAGCTTTAAATTTAAGCAAAACCCGAATGCTGCTCAGTATGCATCGACAATTGCTCTACAGTAAGAGAGTGCACCACCTGTGATGGAGTTGGCGTTGTATTGCAAAGGGTTAATGTAGCTTGGTATGTTGCATCTGAGAACAGAAAGGTTTCACATCCATCGCTGGTGATGATGATGTCCTTAATATCCAATGGCATGTCCACTGTTTTCGATGAATTCTCTGGTGAAGGTAAACCAGAGATCACTTTTAAATGAATCGGTCCATTTGGTCCATTCGTTCCATCAGTGTTGTCACCCATTTCAGGCAACGGAATTTGCTGCATGGTTTCATTTATACCTATTTTAAGCCCTTCTTTTAAATAATAGGTAAACCAATCTTTACAAAAAGAGCTCTCGCATAAATTGTTAAAACCCGAGAGAGCATAGCCTAGTTCTTGAAGGTTGCCTGCGCAAGCGCTAATAAATCCTGTTGTGGCTAAGCCTTTTAAGGAAAGATCATTCACTTTGATTGCAATATCTTGATAAAGTTTTACAAAATTAAATGACGAACCATCAACTTCAACGGAGTGAAGATCCACGGGTGTTAACGCCGTTGCCTCGTTGACTGATTCAGTATTTTTATTGAATAGTTCATTAATTTTTTGTTGAACAATTTGAGCATTCGTAAAATGCTTTTCAATCGCTGGTTCAACAAATTGTGCTACCAGGGGATTAGCCATCGTGGTAAATAATTTAAACCCTATCGCCACTAATCCTTTGCCGACAAAAGAAGAATCCATCTTCACATAAGGATTATCTACACTAAAATAAGCTGCAAAAGTAATGCTCGATGTCACCACGGTGGCAATGCCTTGCGGGGTCAATTTGGGTTCGATAAATTGGTGATAGATATTTTCGGAGGTAGCAAACAAATCTTCCCAAGGGGTAGTGCTTGGAACAAGGATAGGATCCGTTGGAGTGGCCGAGATCACGGTAGAGCTTGTTTGATGAATAGGCATTGCGGGTGGATCGAAGGGCAAAGAGGTCTCGTGTTTTACTGGGTAAACAAAACCCACCAGGCAAATGGGATTTTCAATCGTAATAGGGTTGTTTTGGCGCAAAGTTGTCATAGCGGTGTTTTAAAACTAAATAAAAGTACTACTGAAACTAGAAAAATACAGAATTTTTAAGAAAAAGTAAAGGTTTAAAGGCTTTTTAAGCACTAGGTGGGGCGGCTTTAATCTTTAATGCATGGATCTCATGGGGGATTAAGTCTTTTAATGCGGCGTAAACCAGTTGATGCCTTTGGATTAACGAAAGTCCATCAAAGCAGCTTGCTTCAATCACTACCGAAAAATGGCCACCACCCGATTTTGCGCCTTCGTGCCCGATGTGAAGATGACTTTCATCAACGACATTAAGCCTGATTGGGGCTAATGCTTGGTGTAATAAACTCTCGATGCGATGTTTTCGTTCAATCATGTTTAGGTGATATCAGGAAGATTTTTTTTTTCAGTTTGTGGCAAATGCTTAGAAATAACCACTCCCTGCACAATCACAAACACTACGGTTAAAATAAGCGTGCCGAATAATTTAAAGTAAACCCAAGTATTGGTATCAAAGGAATAAACGATAATAAGATTTAATATCCCCATGAAAAAGAAAAAACTATACCATGTCATATTTAAGGTTTGCCAAATCTTATCAGGCAAGGTTAAGGATTTTTCTAGGATTTTTTTCACTAAATTCTTTTTAGCAATAACCGGGCTTCCCCAAAATAACAGGGCAAGCAACCAATACACTGCGGTGGGCTTCCATTTAATGAAAATCTCATTTTGGAACAGCAAAGTCGCACCACCTAAAATGACCACCATTCCCAACGTCACCAGATGCATTACTTCTGGGCGTTTTCCACGCAATACTGTCACCCCAACTTGAAGGATCACCGCGGCGATCACTACCGCGGTCGCGGCAAAGATGCCATAAAACTTAAAGGCGACAAAAAAGGCGAGTAATGGCCAAAGATCATAGAATAATTTCATGTATTTCCTCAATGTAATGCTAAGCTTTGAGCATATCAGCCGATTTTGGAAAGCAAGCAGCGTTATGCCTTTGTATTTTACCATGCGTACGGATAATCCGCAGCCCCGGCTCATCAAGAAAGCAGCGGAAGCGCTATTATCGGGGGAAATTATAGCATATCCAACTGACTCAACCTACGCCTTAGGGTGTATATTATCTAATCGCCATGGTTTAGAAACCATTCGCCAATTGCGAGGATTAAACGAAAAGCATCCGTTAACGCTGATCTGTTCCTCGATTGCGCAAGCAGCGCATTACTGCACCATCGATGATCAAGCTTTTAAAATATTAAAGCAGTTTACGCCAGGGCCTTATACCTTTATTTTACCTGCCACCAAATTGGTACCCCGCCTGGCTCAAGGAATAAAACGCAAGGTGACAGGGGTACGAATTCCAAATCATGCCGTTGCTTTAGCCTTAATTGCAGAATTAGGTGGGCCATTGTTGAGTACCACTTTGTGGTTAAAAGGTGAGGAAGAGCCCATTACCGATCCAGAACAGATCATCAAACACACAAAAGGCTGTGTTGGCCTGATTTTAGATGGTGGAATAGGCAGCGATAAACCTACCTCGGTGGTGGACATTGCAGATCAAAAACCCGTCGTCGTGCGCAAAGGCTTAGGAGATGTCACTTGGTTTGAATCTAATGCGTAAAGGCCAGAAAAAGCGAAAATAAAATTCCCACCAGCCACAAGGTAAAAAATAAAGTCGTCGCCAAAACTGGCTGAAACATTAGCCGAAGTAGCACTCTTTGAGTCGTGGGTTTGCTTTGGCTGAAGGCATAGATCAGAAAACCGATCAGCGCGAGGGTCATGCAGGCGGCTAAAGCTTCGTGGCCTTGGTGAAAACTACCGGTGGTTATAGGTTGTACAAACATTGTCTTTCTCAATCATCATCATAAAATGCAAACACACAAGAGGTGGCATGCTATCTTTTTAGTGATTTTTAGTCAAAATAAATGTATTATTTAGCTTCATAAATATTTGTAGATCCATGCTTCTGGTGTACCCCAGCGAATTTGGCATACAATCAGATTTGGCCAAGCATTAAAGCACGAAATATTTGAATGTTAATTGACTTAAGGATGCAAAGTGAGCGTAACAGGCACTTCAACTGAAAATCAGCGTATTGTATCAGGGATGCGCGCAACCGGCCCCCTTCATTTAGGCCATTACCATGGTGTGTTGAAAAATTGGATCAAACTGCAATATGAATATGAATGCTATTTTTTTGTTGCTGATTGGCATGCGTTAACAACGCATTATGAAGATCCATCTCATATCGAGGAGCATGTTTGGGATACCGTTATCGATTGGCTAGCCTGTGGGATTAACCCTGGTTCTTGTACCTTATTTATTCAATCACGCGTGCCTGAACATGCCGAATTACATCTGCTTTTATCGATGATCACGCCGCTGGGATGGTTAGAGCGCGTGCCAACCTATAAAGATCAACAAGAAAGATTAAAAGAGCTGGATTTAGCTACTTACGGATTTTTGGGTTATCCATTATTACAAAGTGCCGATATTTTAGCCTATAAAGCAGGGTTTGTTCCGGTGGGCGAAGATCAGATTTCGCATTTAGAATTTACCCGTGAAATTGCGCGCCGGTTTAATCACCTTTATGGTAAAGAGCCTGGGTTTGCTGAAAAAGCAGAAGCTGCAATCACTAAAATGGGCAAAAAAAATGCACAAGTTTATTTAGAGTGTGTCAAACAATACCAACAAACTGGAAATGTTGAAGCACTCGAACGAGGAAAAGCGCTGGTTTCTCAAATGAATTTGATAATGAGCGATCGTGAACGGCTTTTGGGATTTTTAGAAGGCACAGGGAAAATCATTTTGCCAGAGCCTTATCCATTGTTAACAGAATATGCGAAGTTTCCTGGGTTAGATGGTCAAAAAATGTCAAAATCTTACGACAATACCATTGCGATCCGTGAAACGCCTGAAAATATCGAAAAGAAAATTAGAGTGATGCCAACGGATCCAGCACGGGTTCGTCGATCGGATCCCGGCAACCCAGAAAAATGTCCCGTTTGGCCGTTACATCAAATTTACAATAACGAAGAAGTGCAAGCTTGGGTGATTAAAGGGTGCACGACTGCCGGCATTGGCTGCTTAGAGTGTAAAAAAGCCCTTTCCGATACCATTATTGAAGAGCAAAAACCCATTCTAGAAAGGGCACTAGAATATAAAAATAATCCACGCTTAGTGAAAGAAATTATCCGCGAAGGAAGTGAAACAGCGCGCGATGTTGCCCGGGAAACACTCGAAGAAGTGCGTGAAGTGATGGGGTTACCACACCGTGATCGTTGATGGAGTGCACACCACTGGGGGAGAAGTTCCCACCGAAGATCAAGCAGTTGCCATCAACACACCCGATGAGCATCGCGATATTTACGCGTTAATCAATGGGGTGGCGTTAACGGCATGGCCAGAAGATCTGTATATTCCGCCCGATGCTTTAGAAATATTTTTAGAGACCTTCGAAGGGCCACTCGATTTATTACTGTATTTGATCCGTAAAAACAATTTAGACATTTTAAATATTCCGGTAGCAGAAATTACCCATCAATATATGGCGTATGTTGATTTAATGAAAGAAATACGCTTAGAATTGGCTGCAGATTATTTAGTGATGGCTGCCATGTTGGCAGAAATTAAATCCAGAATGTTATTACCGCGATCGGAATCGCAACTCCAGGAAGAAGAAGATCCTCGTGCCGAATTAATTCGTCGTTTACAAGAATATGAGCGTTTTAAAAAAGCGGCTGAAGATCTCGAAAAATTACCACGCTTAGATCGCGATATTTTTACCGGATCGGTGTTGGTACCCAATATTGAAGCGCCACTCTTAAGGCCACAAATTCCTTTGCCCGAGCTGTTAAGCGCATTTATGGATGTGTTAAAACGCTCGGAATTAATGGCAACGCATAAAGTCCAGCGCGAGCCCTTATCGGTGCGTGAACGGATGAGCCATTTACTCGATTTAGTTAAAAATCGCAAATTCATTCCTTTTCAAGCGTGTTTTAATTTAAACGAAGGTCGCATGGGTGTGGTAGTGAGTTTTTTAGCGATGTTGGAATTATTAAGATTAGGGCTAATTGATATAGTTCAAGCAGAGATGTACGGCCCCATCCATATTAAGGCGGTAAGTCATGACGAAAACGAAAATTGATCTCGTGAAATTAATCGAAGGCTTTTTATTTGCTTCCAGCGAGCCGCTTTCTGCTGAAGCCATCGCCAGGATGTTTTCAGAAGAGCCAAAAAAACCAAGTTTAGGCGAAATTCGCAAAGCGTTAAACCAGTTAAAAACTGAATATGAAAATCGTGGTATTGAATTGGTAGAAGTCGCCTCGGGCTTTCGTTTTCAAGTCACGCCGATGGTGGCACCTTATGTGGCAAAATCACTCGAAGATAAACCTTCGCGCTATTCCCGGGCGTTGCTTGAAACCTTAGCCCTGATTGCCTACCGACAACCCATTACGCGCAGTGAAATTGAAGATATTCGTGGCGTGGTGGTGAGCACGTATATTGTAAAAACTTTAGAAGAGCACGAATGGATCCGCGTGGTGGGGCATAAAGATGTCCCCGGAAAACCGGCATTATATGCGACCACGAAATATTTTCTCGATCATTTTGGCTTAAAAAGCTTAGAAGATTTACCTCCGTTGGCAGAATTGAAAAATCTCGAAGGGTTTGCAACCCATGAACCGGTTGCAGCCGAAGCCAGCATTGAAAGTAGAAGTCTTGAGTTACCCGACAATGAAGCGGAAGAAGAGCAACCCTTACCCCGCCGTGAAGTTGAGGTTGAAGAAGTGATAGAAGAAGAATGCGTGTTGTAATAGGGTTAAGTGATGCAAAAAAGAGTTAGGCATCCGCGAAAAGCGGTTGGGAATTTAGCAGGATCCGCTAGAAGAAATTTGCGACTTCATGCGCTTACCAAAGAACATGAAAAACTACAAAGTCCTATTATCAAGCAGCGAATTCATAAATTATTGGCTAATGCTGGATTAGGATCTCGTCGCACCATCGAGCAGTGGATCATGGAAAGCAAAATTAAAGTCAATGGTAAAACAGCGACTTTGGGACAAATTGTAAGCACACAAGATCAAATTGAAGTGGAAGGTAAACGAATTGATCTTTACCATTATACTCAAACGCAAACACGTGTTCTGCTATATAATAAACCTGAAGGCGAAATTTGCGCTCGTCATTCTCATGATGGCAAAAAATCGGTATATGATAATTTACCGAAATTGAAACAAGGCAAATGGGTTTCGGTTGGCCGTTTAGATGTAAATACTTCAGGATTATTGTTATTTACTAATAATGGCGATTTAGCACATCGTTTAATGCATCCTCGTTTTCAAATCGAGCGCCAATATTTAGTACGCGTTTTAGGCAAGGTGAATGAAAATACCTTAATATGTCTGAAAGAAGGCGTTAAACTCGAGGAAGGTTTTTGTCGCTTTAGTGAAATTATTCAAAAAGAAGCCTCAGGTGCAAATCAGTGGTTTATCGTGAGCTTAATGGAAGGAAAATACCGCGAAGTGCGAAAGCTTTGGGGATCACAAGGATGTGTCGTGAGCCGCTTAGTGCGCATCAAATATGGCAATATCGATTTGCCACGTCGATTAAGGAAAGGGCAGTGGGAAGAATTGCCAGAAGCAAGAATTCATGAAGAATTAATGGGATAATGGGCACTCACACCGATCATTTAATTAATTCCAACTCCTAACTAAATCTCTTGGAATCGTTGCTTTCAAGAAGCTTAAGTCATAAAATGTTAAATCTTATTGATAAAATCAGGTGACTTAATCATGTTGAAGCAAAACAATCTCCAATCTCAAACTACTGAAGTATTGAAAACCCTTATTGATAGACTTGGTATGTCACCAGAAACGGGAAGTAGAGTCGTTGGATATCATAGTGAGGATACAGATCCGATTTTTAAGGGACACCTAGTCACCATAGAAAACGTTTTGGATTCTCAAACTCGTAATCATGCCTTACTTGGGATCATTAATAATATTACATCGGATAAATCAGTTGAAAAGTCCAAACTCTATAGTGTTCTATTAGATAAATACCTTGGTATAAACGTTGAAAATATCTCTCGGTCGGTTAGGCCAATTCAATCGAGTATAGAGCCCAATGCCTACCATTCTTTGCCAGAACAACATCATCCCGATCAAGTCTTGCATGAATGCTTTTTACAACCTTCTCGTTTGTTTGATGTTCCGCCTGAAAATCGCCGTTATTTTGGCGATGATAATACTCCAACACAAAATCGAGAGTGGCGGTGGGATGGTTACAAAAGGGATTGTGATAGTGCCCCGATTTTTCGAAAAATTATTCAAGTGACTATTTTAAGTGAAATCTTAGATGAACAGGATAGAGATGAAGAAAAGAGCAGTGAAAATCAACTATTTCGTGATGGTCGCATTAAAGCATTAAAACCACAATTGATGGGACTGAGGCAAGGATTATTAACCGAAATATCTTTAGGTCTTAAAACATTATTTAGCCAATTAGCAGCTCAAGAATTACCAGGTGATCCTAAGGGTTTATTTGGCGCGGATCCTTCTCGTTGGGATAGGGAACATTTTCCCGAATTGTTTTTAATTTTTCCCTTCGTGCGGTTACTCGGTGGTCAACCCTCAGTGGAACCCTCTGAAGCAGTGGCGAAGCGTTTGACCAGGCAAACTAATCACAAAATATCATCTAGTTTAGCGTGGTTGATATCTCAATTTAATATTCCACTAATAATGTACTCTATATTAGTGCCAATGAATGCATCTCGCAGTAAAAAAGTGGGAAATTTGGCGTTGGCCCAACTCATTATCATTTCTTTTTGTTTAACAACTATATTTACTATTTTAAGCTTAATCAATGGTGTGACTAATCTACCTTTTACTTTTGTCCGCTTATTCTTTCGAAATTTTAGCGTTTTAAAATTTTTAGATGCTTTGGCGACCATTAAAGATGTTAGTCTTTTGGTAGGGGGTTTATGGATGATAAGTCCCTTTCTCAGGCTCGAACTTTTCATGGGACTGGTAGGGATAATGGTGACGGGCCTGGTGGGTAGTGCGGTAGTGATCACAATGTCGTTTGGGGCTATTCAAAATTTGGCCCCATCATTTGTAGTATCGGCAATAGAAAGGTTTTTTTCTTTCCTTTATGCTCAAGGCTGTGGTTTACTAGACTTGTTTGTTCCATGCCTTGTTAATCCAGAAATTATTCCAGCAGATCGGCAACAACCGGCACTTGCCCTACCACTTGTTAGCCTTCCAGTATTGCAACAAGAAGCACTAAGAGTGGTCGAACAGTTAAGAAAAGTACACCAATGTCAAAGTCTGGATGAAGTCAGTAGAGCACAAGTTACAGAGTGTGCATCGGCGATTACCTCAGCGACTACCTTTCACGCAGTAGCTCAAGCGATGAAAACTGCCCAAGGAGTGCTTGACAAAACTTTTAACCCGACTGAAGTGCACGTTGCCAAAAATTTAATCCAAAAACTTGCACGGTTGATGGGCGAAAATAATCCACCGTTTAAACAGCAGTTAACTCAAGAATTTCAGGCAATTACTGCTGCAGAAAGGGGAGAGGCGAGCTATCAACCTTCACAACTTGTGGCCACACAATTTATTGCATATTTAACCCAGGGTACGATGCAACCGGGTAGGGCGGTTGAGGTGCTTGCAGAACCGGGGCTTACACCACAGTTGTTTGAAAAAATTCTAGCGCTTTCAGATCAGCAGCGCTTAAGACCTGCTTAAGGTTGGTGTTTTGAGTATTTGCATATAATTAAGGAAAAATAAGTCCCTTATTTTTAGCAAAAACAAAATAAACCAGTAGATGGGTTTGATTTTTAGAAGTAGGTCGGTGTTCATTAAACGGGATCACGTCAAACTTTTCTGTTTTTATATCTGGAGACCCATTATTTTTCGAAAACATATGTACCGGGAGCATCACAAAGAATTGGGTAACCATTATATGAATTGCCTAATTTGGGGGGCTTCTCTTCTTTGCCAGAATTTTGAGCTATCCATTCTTGCCACTTTGGCCACCAAGAACCATCAAAAGAAGGAGCTTTTTGTTGCCATTTTGAAGGGGTAAGATATTTATCTTTATTTTTATGAGCAAGCATTTGGAAATTACGATGGGGATGTCCAGGCTCACTTACGATGCCAGCATTATGGCCACCGCTTGTTAGTACAAAAGTGACATCGGATTCAGTAAATAATTGAATCTTATATACAGATTTCCATGGCGCAATATGATCCCATAAAGTGCTTACTGTAAAAATAGGGGCGTTGACGTCATGTAAAGCAATATTTTCTTTATTAACCTTAAATTTTCCTTCCACTAAATCATTATTCAGAAATAACTTCCGTAAATATTCTGAATGCATTTTGTAGGGGAGGCGGGTAGTATCATTATCCCATACCATGAGATCTTTGACTGTTTCTTGCTGACCTAATAAGTAATCACGGATTACTTTTGACCATATTAAATCATTTGAATGAAGCATACTAAATGTTCCTGCCATTTGCACACCATCAAGATACCCTTTTTTCCACATAATATTTTCAAGGTAATCAATTTGACTGGTATCTACAAATAGCAGAAGCTCACCAGCTTCTTTAAAATCGACTTGAGCAGCAAAAAGCGTGATTGACTTTAATCGTTCATCTTTTTTACGAGCCATATAAGCCGCTGTAATCATTAATAAGGTTCCACCTAAACAATAACCAACCACATGAACTTTCTGCTTAGGAAGAATATGATTAATGACTTTAATAGCATCTAAGATCCCCAAATTGACATATTCATCTATTCCAAATTTCCTATATTCACTTGTAGGATTTTTCCATGAGACCATAAAAACAGTATGACCTTTATCAACCAGGTATTTGACAAGTGAATTATGTTCAGAAAGATCAAGAATATAGTATTTCATGATCCACGCAGGGACAATTAGAATTGGTTCAGGAAACACATTTGTTGTGGTAGGCTCATATTGTATAAATTCAATCAGATCGTTTCGATATATCACTTTACCCTTAGTTGCTGCTACATTAACCCCTAATTGGTATTCTTCAGCTCCCGCTGGTGGAAGCCCTTTGTTTTTGCGAGATATGTCATTAATAAAGTTATTAAAGCCACGGAGCAAATTTTGTCCAGCCTGTTGTTGTGTTGCTTGTAAAACTTCTGGATTAGTCCAAAGAAAATTAGAGGGTGAAAACATATCTAAAATTTGTCTGATTGAGAAATTAACGACATTTTGATGGTGTTCACTCACACCAGATATATTACTTGTTGCATCATTCCATAACTTTTCGTTTAATAAAAAGCCTTGTGACAATACATTAAAAGGAAATTTTGTCCATGGTTCACCTTCAAAACGTGAATCACGTTCTTGGGGTTGAATGCAAACCTCACAATTTTTATCTGCGCAACTTTGTGCAAAATATTGCATAAGCTGAAAGTTATTCATTGCAGCTTGCTTAAGTATATCTAATTGCCTAAAAGGCGATATAGCAAGATGCTTTAGCCAATCTTCAAAAGCCATAGAATAAGAAATAGGGGATAACCAAGACGTATATTTCCCAAGCCAACTCCGAAATAAATAATCATACTCTTCCCCTTGATAAGAGAAGGTATTTTGAATTGGCGGTAAAGTTTCCGTCGAGTTTGACATTAGTTTAGATTGTTGTTTCATTCTATTTATCACTTCGGTAGATTGTTGTAATTGGATTAAATATTTATTCTTAAATAAACATGTGCACATTCTCTAAATTAAATCACATATATTCTGAATATAAATATATAGTCTAGAATTTACTAATAGTTTTGGACCTTTAGGACTGGACTTGGCCATTCTCAACAGAATCTGCCAAAGCTTCATACCATCCCATTGCCAGGATCGCATGTCTGAGTAGGGACCCGCTGTTGGAACAGCAGGTTTCATCCGGCCTGAAAAGACCGTTGAAACAGTCATTTAAGCGACATCGCGTCGAACCTTGCAGTTTCACCCAATTGAGATTCTCTTTAACATATGGAGTCAAGGTGTTAACCTAAACAAAATGGATTTTTAGGGGCTAGCTGTTGATCAAACCAATTCAATCCAGTCAATTCATCGTCGCTATTTTTTCATCTGCTTCGTTGATAACGTGTGCAACCCTGTATGCTATTTTGTTTGCCTTTGCGCAACTGCGAAAATCTGACAAATTATTGATTCTCGCTTATTTATCCTATGTTGGTTTACTGCTGTCGGTAGTAAGTCTTAGTATGGCTGCAAATTTTGAAGGGTTTTGGCACATTTTATCCATATTTCTTCTATTAGGATATTTTTTTGCACCTTATGCTATGTTGAAACTTTGTTTAGCAACTCATATAGATAATGAACTGCCTATAAAAGGAAAATATCATGAATAAAACGCCCTGGTGGGCTAGTGAAGAATTTTGGAAAAAAACCGCAATTTTTATTACGTCAATGATGTTTGTCATATTAATATTTTTAACCTTTCAAACACATACTCAAATTCAGGCAGGGACTAAACGGGTTCTTGATTACGACGTTATTAATCAAAGAATTTATTATCGCTTTGACCGAGCGCGAAGTTGCTATGTACCAGTGATTGGAGATAAGGCTCCCTTATTCGGTAAATTATTGAGTAAAGAAGAAGCGCGTAGACAAGTTTCCTATGGGAAAAAGGTATTTCAAAGCCGAAATTGTATAAATTGTCATACAATACTTGGGAATGGAGCTTATTATGCTCCCGATCTAACTAAAGCATGGCTTGATCCTGCTTGGGCTTCTGAACAAGCACGAGAATATCTCATATTAAAGTTTATGCTAGAGCCTGATCGTTTCGCACGCACTTATGGCTCAGGACGAAGAATGCCCAATTTACATTTATCAGAAGAAGAAGCTAGAGCGGTTATTGCATATCTTAAATGGGTGTCCGCGATTGACACAAATGGTTTTCCGCATAATTTTCAGGCCTTAAATCAAACTGAGGAAACATCATGAAACTCGGCACATTTTCTCTGGCGGGGCTAAATAGTGGACAACGATTGGCAATTCACTATTTTAGTGTTGCAATCATCCTGTTTATTGCGCAGATATTTTTTGGGTTATTAGCAAGTTGGCAATATCTTAGTTCAGAGTTCCTTTATAACCATCTTGATTTCAATGTTAACCGAATGGTTCACATTAATGCCATGATAATTTGGTTATTATATGGCTTTTTGGGATCAGTGTATTGGTTACTAGAAGATGAAAGTGGGCTCCCCGTTGTGGGAATTAAATGGGGTTATATCGCATTTTGGGTAATGACCATTGCAGTAGGTATTGTTGTTCTTGTTTACCTATTTATCCAATATGGACCAGGAACAATGCAAACAATATGGTTAATTAATGAAGGAAGGGAATATATTGAGGCCCCGCGTTGGGCTGATATTGTGATTGTCACTTGTGTGCTTACGTTTTTCGCCAATGTTTTTTTTACTTTTGCAAAAGGGAGATTTACAGGTATTGGTGGTGTTTTAACATTAGATCTTATCGCCTTATTTGGGCTTTATCTGTGTGGCATGTTTTTTACGCCAAATGTCTCCATTGATCAATTTTGGTGGTGGTGGGTTATTCATTTGTGGGTTGAGGCAACCTGGGAAGTCATCGTTGGCTGTATTATGGCATGGATGTTAATGCAGATCTTGGGCGTTAATAGAAGGATTGTGACAACCTGGCTCTACATCGAAGTTGCATTGATGTTTGGCTCGGGGATCCTGGGTTTGGGACATCACTACTTTTGGATTGGGACACCTGAATATTGGTTATGGATAGGGGGCTTTTTTTCTGCGCTTGAACCTATTCCGTTGGTTGCCATGGTTGTGCATTCTATTTATGACGCAGGCACACATGAATTTAATAGCAAAAATCATCCTGCGTTAGGATGGTTAATCGCGCAAGCGTTTGGTAATTTTTTGGGAGCTGGCGTATGGGGATTTATGCATACGCTACCGCAAATTAATTTATACACCCATGGAACGCAATGGACAGCCTCACATGGTCATTTAGCGTTTTTTGGGGCCTATGCTACCCTCAATATCGCTATGTTTTACATTGCTATACAAAAATGTCGAGGCAATATTTGGATGAAAAACGATCTCCCTGATGGGGGTTGGAAATGGAAATGGTCTTTAGGTCTTTTGAATTTTTCCATGATAGGAATGTCAATTGCGCTGTTAATTGCTGGTTATGAGCAATCTCAAATTGAGCGTGCTATAGGTGGCTCAACCTGGGGCGCATTCTTTGAAGCGCAATTGCACCCATGGTTTGTTCAAGCGATGTGGTGGCGTCACATTTTTGGATGTTTATTCTTAATTGGTTTAGTCCTGTTGGTTTGGGATCTATTAACAATTGGTCGAAAAGAGACAAGAAAAATGGTAGATATTTCTTTAACAACAAGCATGGTTGCGATAACTTAATTTAAATTGAAGAGGATTTTCATGTTTAAAAAAACTTATCTTTTTCTTATTGGTGTGATAATTGGTGCATCCTCTGATTTGATAATGGCGTCTGAGCCCTCAAAAAATCAAATAGCTGTATGTGCTGGTTGTCATGGCCCGCATGGTTTTAGTTCAATGCCTAATTATCCTAATCTTGCAAATCAAAAAAAGGATTATTTGATAAAATCACTTCGGGACTTTAAAAAAGAGATCCGTAAAGATCCAACAATGGACGCAATTGTTGCCTCATTGTCTGATTCAGATATTGAAGCCTTAGCGACATATTATGCAAATCTAAGTTGCCAGGCACCTAAAGAACAATAGGGATCAAGTTGAACCCTGAGAGATCATTACCCCCCATTCAACAACTCCTTCGATCCCTGCCCTTTCAATAGGTTCGCCCTTGATTCTTCCGTATCCACCGAGGCTTTAGATCTAGGATATGAGTATAAAAAAAAGACTTGCTTCTTTAGGAGCATGTTGCTGAAACTCAGGTATAATGAGCGTTTTCATCTTTTAATGGGAGTGAAATATGCTAGCCAAAGGCTCCAACTCTTCTGAACATAACATCAAACTTCCTGTTATACAGAAGATTTCTACTAGATATTTGATTGGTTTGCATCAGCTTAAGTGGGCTATTCGAACGAAACACAATATAACCGTTATTAATAATCAGCCATTTTACCAATCATCAGGCAAAAGTTCTGGCTCTGCAGATACCTGGTTTCCGTTCTATGGTATCTTAGAGCACAATACTGATAAGCATCCAAAAGGTTGGATTATCAAAAAGAATCGATCAGCGTTGCCAGCAGAAATTATCGATAAAATCAATGAACTCGTCCGGGACCTTGCAATAAATAATCGAAACTTGCCTGCTCGGTTTGCTGATTTGAATAGTATTTTGATCTCGTCTGTTTTAGGTGGCGGATTGTGGAATTATCCTGTAGGAAAAGTATTAAAAACATTTTTAAAAGAGAAATATCCTGAGTTTTATGCCAATTGTCCTAGCTATGAAATGTTACCTGCTATCGAATCTTCGAAGATAGAATCAAGGATCAATCAATGGCTTGAATCACATATGAATCAACCCATTAAAACATTGATGAATAGGGTCAATTCGAATTCGTCAACGCATTTCCTCGTCAGTATGATGAGAAATGTTGGTATGGCATTGTGTCCAGATCGGATTTTGGTATGGGCTTTTGGCACAAAACTTCCGGCTCCGTTAAGAACAGCCGAGGAAGAAAAAATTCAACATCCCATCAAAAGATCGTCTCCCTTCCTAGTGTGTAAATAAGGTAGGTCGGGCAAAGTCTGCGTGCCCGGTTAGGGTAATAAGATCATTTATAACTTAGTAAGACATTGATTTTTATAATGATATTTTTAATTATATTTTCAATAAATATAACCTTGAAGATATATATCTTTTATGTAATAATTTAAAACAAGGAGTACTTTTGTATGTGGGAGGTTGAATATACAAATGAGTTTGAAAGTTGGTGGAAAGATTTATCGGAATATGAGCAAGTTGATATAGCTGCAAGTGTGGGGTTATTGGAGGAGCGTGGGCCTAATTTGGGTTACCCGTATACATCTGGAATTAAAAGATCGAAATATCCTCATATGAGAGAATTAAGGATTCAGCATATAGGAAAGCCATATAGAGTCCTTTATGCTTTTGATCCTAGAAGAACCGCAATACTTCTCATTGGGGGAGATAAGACAGGAAATAATCGTTGGTATGACATATATGTTCCTATAGCTGATAAATTGTATGATGAACATATAAAAATTTTAGAAATGGAGGGTGTTTTCAATGACTAAATCATTTAAGAATCTACGTAATAAGATGTCCGCAAAAGCTCAAAAGTTGGCTTCTGAAAAAACAAAGCAAATGCTTAGTGAAATGCCTTTGCAAGAACTACGACAAGCACGCCAATTGAGTCAAGAAAGCATAGCTGATGTTTTGGCGACTAAACAGGCTAATATATCGCGTCTTGAACAAAGAACGGATATGTTTATCTCTACTTTGCGTAGTTATATTGAAGCAATGGGTGGGCAACTTTATATTATTGCACGGTTTCCAGAAGGCGATGTTCATATTACTCAATTCAAAGAAACTGGGCAAAATCGCAAAAATAGCTAAGATAATGTTAAAAATGACAAATCATAAAAGAGATCATTACCCCCCATTCAACAACTCCTTCGATCCCTGCCCTTTCAATAGGTTCGCCCTTGATTCTTCCGTATCCACCGAGGCTTTTGCCAAAGCGCTAAAGGCATCTCGCACATCCACCAGCTGCGCTTCTAGATCAAAATAGCGATGTTTGGCAACTTTAAATCCTTCTTGAGCAATTTCCAATTCTTTGGATAAATGTTGAAGCCGAACATCAGAGGAATGAATAATGGTATCGTATTTGGCGTTCATTTCTTCTAAATATTGCACCTGGGCTTCAACTTCTTCATTTTTTGCCGATAATAATTCTTGCGCGCGTTTGATCCCGCCGCTGATCCGCATATCATACAAAGGTTGGGTGATCCCAATCCCAACAGAATAGTTTTTGCGCCCCACCACATGAGCCTCTTGCAAGCCACCTAGGCTTGCCATGGTAACAATGTTGGGTAAACGATTTGCTTTTTCTCGACGAAGCTCAACCGCTGCAATATTTAAATCTGCTTGTGCTCTGGTATAAAACGGGCTTGAATAAATTGTATTTTGCGGGAGCGGATGCATGCACTCATTTAACATGACACAGGTAAATGAATGTTCATCAAGCCCCGTAATCACTGCCAATTCATGTTTTGCCCATTTAATCTTTTCAGTAAAATAGGCTTGTGCAGTGTTTGCTTCTTCAAATTGAACCGCGGATAAATATTTATCTACCACCGAGCGCTGGCCGGTATTCACAAAATGATCCACCTCATTTTTAATAATACCGGCTTCATGACTTAAATTTTGCCAAATCTGTTCTAATCTTCGATATTGGGCACAATCATAATAAGTTAATAAGGCTAATAATTTGACTTCATAAGCAGTGATTTTGGTGTTTTGCTCTGCATAATGTACCTCAGCGCGCGCTTTTTTAACATCGTATTTGGTTCGACCAAAGTCGTAAATTGTCTGTTTAGCGACGACCCCACCAGCGAGCTCTTTTCGAAAGGGTGATCCCATAAGGCCTGTGATTTCTAACCAATTATTTGAACCCGGAAAGCCAGTACTATCGATCGCTTCCAGATTGACGATCGGGAAATAGCCGGCTTTGGCGATAATGATATTCTTTTTTGCAACGAGTTCTTGGTATTCAGCCGTGTTGATAGCGTAACTATTTTTTTCAGCAAGCGTTAAAATTTCTTGAACAGTTATGTCTCGAGGCGTGTTAGCCAGCAGAGGTGAAATAACACTGCTTAATATAATGATTACAAATAAATGACGCTTCTTAATCATGAGATTTTTTTCTTTTGGCATAATAATAAAGAATGGGCACAATAAACAACGTGAGGAGCATGGATAATAATTGACCACCAATCACCGATCTGCCCAAAGGAATATTGGCTTCACTGCCATGGCCTATTCCAATTGCCATCGGTACTAACCCTAAAATCGCCGCTAATGAAGTCATCATGATCGGCCGTAATCTTGCTTTGGCACCATTCACAATCCCCGCGATAACATCTTGGTGGCTGTTGGTGTGATGGATCATAAACTCAATCAACAACACCCCATTGGCAACGGCAATACCCACCATAAATATCGCACCAATCGCTGCTTGAATTGAAAAATAGGTGTTGGTGTTGGCTAACATGATCACAATTCCGATAAGGCCCAAAGGAACAGAGACCATAATAATTAAAGGTAATAAAAATGATCGAAATTGGATCACTAAAATCAGGTAAACTAAAATGCCTGCCAGCATAAAACCACCCGCGAGTGAATTGATCGATTTATTCATTTCGGCAATTTCACCACGAATACTGGCGCTATAGTTTTTTGGTAAGGCTGTGTCGTTAATCATTTTTTGTATTTCATTAGATAGCCCACCCATATCTCGATCTTGAGCATCACAGTAAATATTAATGACAGGTTTAAGATTGACATGATCCAGCTGCGTGGGCGTGGTGGTATTATTAAGTGTTGCCACATTTTTAAGCGGGGAAGGTCTTTCACGATGCTCGCCGATAATAGAAATGTCTTCGAGCGCTTTAAAATTACTAATATCGGATTCCTTATATTGCACGCCAAGAAAATACTGAAATCCCGTTTTAGGATCAATCCAAATATTGCTGGTATCAAAGGTAGAGCTGCCTCCCACTGCGCTGGCGACATTTTTGACGATATCCACCGTTTCAATTCCAACTTTTAAAGCTTTTGAGCGATCGATTTCGATGTAAATCATCGGAGCATCAAATCGTTCTTGAATACGGACATCAACAGCACCACGCAGAGTTTTTATCTTCTTCACTAGGTCCTGAGCTATTTTATGCGCGTCTAAAAGATTTGGCCCTTGAATTTGTACATTAATTGGAGCACGTCTGCCCATGTTAAGTGATGAGGTTAACAGGCCACCTAGTGCAGATCCCATTTCGACTTCAGTGTATTCTTTAGCGACGTGCTCTCGAATTTTTTTAACGTAATATTGTGTGGACTGTTTTCGATCGGGGGTAAGTTCAATATTAAAAAAGGTATCCATTGTGCCAGCATTGGGGGTAAAGGCTGCGGAGTAACCATAATAGACGCCTGCGTTCACCAAGATCATTTTTAGATCTTGTGGCGCTATCCATTCTCGTAATTTTTGATCGAATTCTTTAGCAAATTTGGCGGTTTTTTCAATACGTAATCCGGAAGGTAATCTTACCATGATGGACATATTGCCGGCATCTGCTGTTGGGAATAATTCTATTCCTATTTGCGGGATTAAATAAATCCCATAAGCAAAAATAACAGCAACGATTAAAAATACGGTTTTACGAAAGCGGATAGCTAAGCTCAATGCTTTACCGTAGAGATCAGTCAATTTATGAATAGCAACCATCGGGAGTAAAAAAAGATTGAACTTACTTACTTGTTGCGAAGAGGATTTGGGTTTTAATATTTTAGAAGCAATTAAAGGCATGACCGTCATGGCAATGAAATAAGAGCTCACCATCACAAAAAATACTGATTTTGCCAACGCTGAAAAAAGAATTTTAACGATCCCAGATAAGAAAACGACTGGGAATAACACGACTAAAGTCGATAGGGTGGCGGTGAAAACAGGCATGGCAACTTCAGAAGCACCTTGCAAAGCACTTTGTACGGATGACAACCCGCCATCGAGTTTTTTACTAATATTTTCTAACACGACAATTGAATTATCGACTAATACCCCGATTGATAGTGCTAGTCCGCCTAAAGTCATTGCATTAATAGTTTGACCAGATGCGTATAAACCGATAAATGATCCTAGCAACGCCAGTGGTAACGATAGCAGGATCCCAAGGGTGGCTCTTGGATTGCCTAAAAAGAGAAAGATCATCAGCGCCGCTAAACCACCCCCTAAAAGGGCTTCTTCCGAAATACTATCAATGGCTTTACGAATGAAAATCGATTGATCACCAATCAGCGTTAGTTTAAAGTCCGGAAGGCGTTCTTTTAATTTTTCTAAGGTTTTTTTGACATTATCGACCACTTGTAATGAATTTCCACCGGGATGGCGATAAATGGGAACATAAACCTGCTCTTTACCATCAACGAGCACCACATTGGTTTGAATGGGGTGAGAATCTAACACTTCGCCGATTTGATTTAATAATACTTTGACACCAAATTCCGCCCGCAATGGAAAGTTATTAATTTCTGATATGGTTTGTGGTAGAGCATCACTCATCATTTGATAATCGAAATTGCCAATTTTGACATCGCCAACGGGGATAAATGAATTTAAGCGTTTGATTGTATCCAGAACGGACACTAACGAAAAATTAAATTCCCGCATTTTTTGGGGATCAAGATAAATATTAATTTGCCGTGGCATGCCCCCCATTACTGTGGGAACAATGGCATCTGGAATAGCTTGTAAGGTATAACGAACATTGTAGTAGGCTGCATCATAAATCTTTTGTATTGGCTTATCGGCGCTAACAGCAACCAAGGCTAAGGGGATCGATGCCATAGGATCAAAAGGCAAAATGAGCGGTGGCTGTGTTCCCGGAGGAAGCTTGCGTAAAGCCGACATCACCAATGCAGTGGTTTGGGTAATGGAGGTATTTAAATCGGCCGAAGAATTGAAAAAATTTCGAACAACGCTCACCCCCATTAGGGATTTTGATTCTTGGCGCTCAATACCAATCGCCTGTCCGGTATATTGTTCAAACAGTGAAGACAGCTCCATTTCAACATCTTTAACGGGCATGCCTGGGTAGAGGGTCAGAACTTGTACTGCCGGCAAATTGGCTGCCGGTAATAAATCTTTGGGTAATTTATAAATCGAGACGCCGCCCAAAATGGCAATGATCAAGCACATTACCACGATGAAATGGGCGTTATGGAGCGCAAAGGCAACGAGTTTTGACTCTTTTATTTGATTAGTTTCATCCATGTTTTAAATAGTAAGATGATATTCTTACTAAATTTCATCCATATATACAAATAGAAGTAATTCTATATTTATCATAAGAGTAATACACAAGCAAAATAGGAATTTGGTGGATACCTAACACCATAAAATAACGCATGCTATGCTTAGGGATATAAAAGTAAGGATACCCCTCATGCAAAGGAAAAAATCACTTAAAACCACGTTAGCGCTGACTATTTTCATCAGCATTCTTCTTATGACTGTTTTATATCTTAAGCACATGCGACATTGGGTTGCTGCTTCACATGCTTTTGTGAATGGTAATATTGTTCCGGTATCAGCAGAAGTTAGCGGAAAAATCTTAAAGAGTTATGTGGCAAATAATACCAAGGTTAAAAAAGGAGATTTATTATTTAAATTGGATCCAGCCACATTTAATCTTGCCCTTGATGAAGCAACACAAAATTTAACTGAAGCAAGAAGATATGAACAAGAACAACAAACTATTCTCAATGAAGCCATCGCATTAGTACAGCAACGTCAAGCTGAGGTGGAAAAGGCAAAAGTAATCGCTATTCAAAGCCAAGATCAAAATGCTAACATTCGCGTTATTACTAGCGAAGCGGTATTAAAAGCAGCCAAAGATAAACTCAATCAAATCAAGCTTGCCACCTTAAGTGGCAAGACTTCTAACGAAAGAGTTGCACAGGCGATGGATAAATTTAATAAAGCCAAACTTGCTTTGAATCAAACGAAGATAGTTGCCAGTGCGAGTGGGTCCGTCGCTAATTCTTCGCTTCACTTAGGCCAAAGAGTACATGCCAATCAAGTGCTCTTGAACTTGGTACCGACAGAAAATGTTTGGATAGAAGCGCACTTTGTCGAAAATGAGCTTCATAAAATTCGAAAAGGACAACCAGCAACAATTCATTTTACCAGTTACCCTAATCAAACCTTTCATGGGAAAGTTGAAAGCATTGCAGCGATCACAGGCAAAGAGAAAGAAGCGAAGCATGTGGCCGTTCATATTGCTTTAACCGATCATTCGCCGCTTTTTCCGTTACGAATAGGGAGCACCGCAAAGGTTGAAATCAATGTAAAGGACAAGAAATAAATGCTACACCATACATTGCACGCATTTACCCCGAACCTCTTTTGCTGCATCGCTTAGCAAATAAATGTAATTGTTAACAATATCTTCAGGGGCCGCAAAAGTTAAAGGATCAATTCCGGGATAAGCATTCACTCTTAATGCAGTTCGCACCACACCTGGGTTTATGCAATTCACCCGAATTTGTGTGTTAGTTTCAAGTTCTTGATGTAGCCCTTCAGCTAATTGCAACACGCCTGCTTTACTTGCTGCATATGCTCCCCAATAGGCTTTTGCTTGAAAGCCTTCGTTTGCTGCGGTAAATAAAATCGAAGCAGAAGCACTTTGCATTAAAAGAGGTAATAAGGTTTTACTCAATAAAAAGGGCACATTCAAGTTAAGATGGATCACTTCTTGCCATTTTTCAGGGGCAATATGCTCTATGGGTGTGATAGGGCCGCTGATCCCAGCATTATGCACAATGGCATCGAGCCGCCCAAACATCGATTGAATACTTTGTGCAATGTCATTGGCCTGTTTAGGATCAAGATGGCGCAAATTGGTAGGTTGAATGGCGGGCTCTGGAAAACCAGCTGCGACAATTTCATCGTATACACTTTCTAATCGTTTTAAATCTTTACTCAACAATATGACGGTGGCGCCGTGTTTAGCGGCCGCAAATGCTAACGCACGCCCAATTCCGCGCGAAGCGCCGGTAACTAAAATAATCTTATTTGCTAGGCAATCTGATTTAAGTTCAAATGTGGGTAATGTCATTAATTCCATATTGCGTACCTATTTTTTGTTTGTATTTTCTTTCTAAAAAATGTGTGCGCCATGCTATCCATAACTTACGTAAAGGGGTTAAGCTATATCGGTGTTCAAGCACGGCAAAATTATCTCGTTCCATTTCGTCTAATAAAGATAATAAAATCTTTGCTAAAATAATTAAACTACATTGCGCATATCGTTGCTTGATTGGCAAAACGGCAAGCGCTTGGTGATAGTATTCTCTCGCATTTTTAGCATAGTGAGAGCATAAATGGTAGGGAGCGGCCTCTGTGCCGTCCCGATAATCTTTAAAATCATCCATTGGAAAGTACATCAAGCCCTGGCGATTATCTTTTCCCAAATTTCGGATCATTTCAATTAATTGAATACATTGGTTCAACAAAACAGCAAATTCAGGTGAGGTTTCCTGAGGATGGTTTGCAAAAATTTTATTTAATAATAATGTCAAGCCTGCGCGATATTGGAAAAAACTGATTAATTCCTCAAAGGTGGTGAAATGAGTCATCTCTAATGTTTTAATTTTGCCTTGGATGATATTCTGAAACCATACAGCGGGTAAACCATATTGTTGGATTACAGGCATTAAGCTTTTGCCGAGAGGGTGCTGTGGCCGATCCGAAAAAATACTATCGATTTCCTGCAACCACCAACTTAATTTGATTTTGGCAACCGCCGGCTCAAAGCCTGAATTAACAATCTTTTTCATTTCATGATCAAACCGTATCACGGTGTTTGCCGCCTCACGTTTTGCACGGGAGCAAAACAGCAGGCCGTAGTACCAGCTTGATCCGGGTGGGATGGCTATTTTGGCTTCAGTTGAAATCATTTTTTCTAGGTGACAGCTAATGGAAGTGGCGATTATAACCCAGATGATGCGCGGATCCAGAATGAATTTGCGTCAATTAGCTAAATGTTGCATCGATATGGATTTGAAGAGTTGAAAAACCAAAGTTAATGATAAATAAAGCCAAAATTAAAGCTTAATAAAGCTAATGCTTAAGCTAAGCGACGCTATACACGTGATCGTTATTACTTTGGGTAGGGTGAACAGCAACCTCTTCCTGGGGTTTGGGCTGGAATAAAACTTGTTGGAGCTCCATTTGCCGAATGTGCTGCCAGCGTAGATGGAGTAGCGTCATTTGGAGTGATTGACTTGATTGACCTTCGCTCGTGCCCATTTCGTTATGGCTCTTTACGGTTGGGCTGTTTCTAAGTGCTGTTATCGACATTTCTAACCTCGTTTGCATCCTTGCAACTTCACAACATCCAATTTGTAAAATTGGTATGAAGTATTTTGATATACAATCGGGGTGGCAACGAGAGTTAAAAACCGAAAGGGGTGTGAGATATTTCTCTAAAGGCGTGAAGGAAGAGGTTAAAATAATCGAAGGGAGATGAAGTATAGCAACAGATTTCTAAACCACGAAGTCGATTGAGTATAAATCCCAAAAGTTTTTTAACCAGCCGCCAAGAGATCAGCAATTTGCTCGGGAAGGGCGACATGATGATCAGCCCCCCAAGTAGCGGGATCCTCGCTGGCTGGAATATAGCCATAGCTTGCAATGACGCAGCGCACTCCCGCACGGTGGCTTGCCTCAATATCGGTTTTCGCATCGCCAATATACCAACACTGCGCCGGCTGAACGGCAAGTTGTTCGCAAGCGTATAAAATAGGAGCAGGATCAGGCTTGCTGGTGGGAAGGGTATCGCCCGATATCACACACCGTGCTTGGTTTAGGGCGCTGAATTTTTGGACGAGGGGATTGGTGTAAACCGAGGTTTTATTGGTCACAATGCCCCAAGGAATGTTGCGTTGCGATAAAAGTTGTAACAACGTGACGATCCCAGGGAAGTAACGGGTATGGTTGCCCAAGTTTTTAGCGTACAGATCCAAAAATCGTTGCTTTAATAAAGTAAATCGCGGATCGGCTTCTAATAGGTTGAAAGCAAATTCCACCATTCCTTTGGTGCCAAACGAAACGACATTTCTTAACGCTTCGACCGTGATATGGTTTTGCCCATCTTCTTGCAGCATGGAATTTAAGCAAAAAACAAATTCTGGGGCTGTATCGAGCAAGGTGCCGTCGAGATCGAATATAAAAGCCGCTTTGGTTTGGATCATACTGCTGCTCTTGCTACCGCTCTTTTTGAAAATGCATCAAATAATTGACGCTAACATCTTGGCAAAGTGAATAAACCTTACGAAAAGGATGGTAGTTGATCCCCTTCATTTGTTTTAAAACTAAACCATGCTTTTCGGCGAAACGATTTAGCTCGCTTGGCCGGAGGAAACGCTGGTAGTCGTGGGTGCCTTTGGGAATTAAATTAAGCAAATATTCGGCCCCCACAATGGCATAAGCAAACGCCTTTGGGGTTCGATTGATGGTTGAAACGAAAAGGTGGCCATCGGGTTTTAATAGGGTGGCAGTTGCAGCAATGATCGAATCAGGGGAAGGCACATGCTCAAGCAATTCCATGCAAGTAATCACATCAAATTGCTCGGGGTGTTGGCTCGCAAAGTCTTCGACGGTGATGAATTCATAACGCGGCGGTGAAGGCAACCCTTTGGCATGCTCGATGGCAACCTCAATCGCCTTTTGGGATTGATCGATCCCCACCACTTGGCCAAAGCGACTTAAGGCTTCTGTCAAAATCCCGCCCCCACAACCTACATCAAGGATGGCTCCATGCAAAGCACAGCAACTTTGAATGAAATCGAGCCGTAACGGATTAAGATCATGCAGGGGTTTCATGGGGCCGTTAAGATCCCACCATTCACTGGCAATTTCATCAAATTTGTTTATTTCGTCGGCATCAACATTAGCCATCGGATCGCCCCGTAAAAGCGGTGAGTTCTTGCTTGATGTATGCTACACTGCTTAGTCAAAAAATCACAGTTATTCTTCATAAAGCAACTAGCTAACAAAGGAGCAACGGTACGTGGCTGAACTCGCAAAAGAAGTCCATCCAGTCAATATCGAAGATGAATTAAAGCAGTCGTATTTAGACTATGCCATGAGCGTCATTGTTGGTCGAGCACTCCCCGATGTTCGCGACGGCTTAAAGCCGGTACATCGTCGGGTACTATTTGCCATGTCGGAGCTCGGCAATGAGTGGAACAAGCCCTATAAAAAATCTGCGCGCGTGGTCGGGGATGTGATCGGTAAATATCATCCGCATGGCGATACTGCTGTTTACGATACCATCGTTCGAATGGCGCAACCTTTTTCAATGCGATATTTATTGATCGATGGTCAAGGTAACTTTGGCTCGGTCGATGGCGATTCTGCTGCAGCAATGCGATATACCGAAGTGCGAATGTCGCGTTTTGCACATGAATTAATGAAGGATTTGGAAAAAGAAACGGTTGATTTTGCGCCAAATTACGACGAAACCGAATTTGCCCCTACCGTGCTGCCTACGCGTATTCCCAATCTTTTAGTCAATGGTGCCTCTGGGATTGCCGTGGGTATGGCCACCAATATACCTCCGCATAATTTAGTGGAAGTGATCTCAGGTTGTTTAGCATTAATCGATAATCCAAATCTGACGATTGAAGAATTAATGAAAACTATTCCTGGTCCCGATTTCCCGACGGCGGGAATGATTAATGGCCGCTCAGGCATTATCGATGCCTATCGAACAGGGCGTGGCCGGATTTATGTGCGCGCCAGAACCAATATTGAAGATAACGATAATCGACAAGCCATTATTGTTACCGAAATTCCCTATCAGATAAACAAAGCCCGATTAATCGAAAAAATCGCTGAATTAGTCAAGGATAAAAAATTAGAAGGCATTTCTAACTTAAGAGACGAATCCGATAAAGACGGCATGCGCATTGTGATCGAATTAAAGCGCGGTGAAATGCCAGAAGTGATCCTCAATAATCTTTATACGCAAACACAAATGGAAAGTGTGTTTGGCATTAACATGGTTGCATTGGTCGATGGTCAACCCCGTACGCTGAATTTAAAGCAAATTCTCGAAGCTTTTATTCGCCACCGACGCGTTGTGGTCAACCGGCGTACCACTTACGAATTACGTAAAGCACGCGAACGATCACATCTCTTAGAAGGGTTGAGTATTGCTTTGGCCAATGTGGATGAAATGATCCAAGCGATAAAAACCTCGAAAACGCCTGCCGAAGCCAAAGAAAAATTATTAGGCCAAAGCTGGAAAGCCGGCATGGTGACGGCGATGTTAGCCAAAGCAGGTGTTGACGCGACGCAAACAGTAGACAAAGGCTTAACGAAGGATAATCACTATTTATTAACGGATCTGCAAGCCCAAGCGATCCTAGATTTAAAATTACAACGTTTAACAGGGTTAGAGCAAGATAAAATTTTTCAAGAATATGAAGAAATCTTAGAACAAATTAAAGCCTTACTCGAAATATTAACCAACCCTAATATATTAATGGAAGTGATCCGTCAAGAATTAAGAGAAGTCAAAGATCAATATGGTGATGAACGTCGCACCGAAATATTAGCAGCCAAACAAGATGTGTCGAACGAAGATCTGATTTCTGAAGAAGTGCGCGTCGTGACTTTATCTTATCAAGGATATGTGAAGACGCAACCGCTTGCCGCTTATGCCGCTCAACATCGTGGTGGGCGCGGAAAAGCAGCGACTGCGGTAAAAGACGAAGATTTTGTCGATCAATTGCTGGTTGCCAATACCCACGATATCATTTTATGTTTTTCAAGTCGCGGTAAAGTCTATTGGTTAAAAGTTTATCAATTACCGTTAGGATCGCGAAATTCTCGCGGTCGCCCGATTGTGAATTTGCTGCCGTTAGCAGGCGATGAAAGAATTAGCGCCATTTTACCGTTGCGTAATTTTAGCGATGCAAGTTATATCTTTATGGCAACTGCAAAGGGCGTAGTGAAAAAAGTAGCGATCAGCGATTTAGCACGTCCACGCAGCTCAGGCATTATCGCCATCGATTTAGACGAAAACGATCAACTCGTTGGGGTAGAAACTACCGATGGTAATCGTGATGTCATGTTATTTTCCAATGCCGGTAAAGTGACGCGTTTCCACGAAAATAAAGTCCGCGCCATGGGTCGGATCGCAAGAGGGGTTCGCGGGATCCGCTTGCAAGATGGCCAACGCGTGATTTCGTTAATTGTGGTGAAAAAAGAAGGCACGATTTTAGCAGCTACCGAAAATGGTTTTGGTAAACGCACCCAAACTTCTGATTTCCCCGTCAAAGGTCGCGGTGGTCAAGGTGTGATCGCCATTCAAACCACCGAGCGTAATGGCGCAGTGGTTGGGGCAGTATTGGTAGAAGACACTGACGAAATTATGCTGATCACCAATGGTGGCACCTTGGTGCGCACCCGAGTCGAAGAGATCTCGGTCGTTGGGCGAAACACCAAAGGCGTGACGCTGATCCAACTCAGCAACCAAGAAAAATTAGTCGGCTTGCAATGCATCCCTGAAATTGATGCTAAAAAGAGCTGTGAACTCGCTGCATTGACTCAATCTGATCCTAATGCAGAATTAACCTGGGATGGTGAAGAAGGCGACGAGGAAAATACCGACGATATCGAAGAAGAAAATACCGACGACATCGAAGAAGAAGAAGATTTCGAGGATGAAAGCGAAAGTGACAGCGACAGTGATGATGAACCAGAAGCAGAGTAGTTCACCTTCGCCGATCTATAACTTTGCGGCTGGTCCTGCTTGTTTACCACGCGAAGTGCTGCAACAGATCCGTGACGATATCCCTGATTGGCATGATGGGATCTCGATTATGGAAATTAGCCATCGCTCGAAAGTTTTCATGAGCCTGGCAGAAGAAATTGAAGCCAATTTTCGAAAAATTCTGGCTATCCCTGATGAGTTTGCTGTGCTGTTGATGCACGGAGGAGCCAGAACGCAGTTTTCGGCTATTCCTTTGAATTTATTAAATGGTTTTGCCACTGCCGATTATTTAATTACTGGCCATTGGTCTAAGCTTGCTTATCAAGACGCTTTAAAATATGGACAGGTAACTTGTGTTGCCAGTAGCGAAGCAGAGCAATATGTTAACATTCCAGAGCCCTCAAACTGGGAGATCAGCAAGAATAGTGCCTATTTTCATTATGCCGATAACGAAACCATCCACGGCGTGGAATTTTTATCGCCCCCTCATATCAAAAATCAATGGCTCGTCAGTGATATGACGTCTAACATTTTAACTAAACCCATCGATTTTTCTTTATACGGTTTAATTTATGCCAGCGCACAAAAAAACTTAGGTATTGCGGGGATCACCATCGTTATCGTGCGCAAAGAATTACTTGGCAAAGCTTATCCCTTAACCCCTTTAACATTAAACTATGACATCACCCATAAAAATAATTCGATGACAAACACACCACCTATTTTTTGTTGGTATGTGTTAGGGTTAGTGATCCAATGGGCCCTTAAGCAAGGGGGCTGTGACGCCATGACTACTTTAGCCCAGCAAAAAGCAGATATGTTTTACGACGTGATCGATCATAGTGATTTTTATTCAAATCCTATTTTTAAAGCACATCGATCGCGCATTTCCATTCCTTTTCGCTTACCTTCAGAAACCCTTGAAGCGTTATTTGTTGAAAAAGCGGCCGAACATGGATTAAAAATGTTAAAAGGCCATAAAATAGTAGGCGGATGTCGGGCTTGTTTTTATAATGCCATGCCATTGGCGGGTGTAAAAACGTTGGTTGCATTTATGAAAGATTTTGAAAAATCTCATGGTTGATTTATTTTGCGAGCCGGGCGGAACTTTGCAAGGGGACATTACTCTTCCGGGCGATAAATCCATTTCTCATCGCGCGATTATTTTAGGATCGATAGCCCAGGGCAAAACCGAGATCACCCATTTTTTACCCGGCGAAGATTGCCTGGCAACGCTTAAGGCAATGCGTGCTTTAGGTGTGACGATTGAAAATCCAACTCCTGAAACGGTGATTGTGCATGGCGTTGGCTTGCACGGTCTAAAGCCGCCCAAACATCCCATTGATTGCGGTAATTCTGGAACCAGCATGCGCCTTTTGTCAGGGTTGCTGGCTGCGCAGCCTTTTTCAAGCACGCTCATCGGGGATAACTCTTTAACCCAACGGCCCATGGAACGCATTATTTCTCCCTTAAAACAAATGGGAGCCAATATTGAAGGGCAAGCAGGGTGTCCGCCTTTAACTATTCTACCTACTAAAGGATTAAACGGGATCCATTACAGCCTTCCGATGGCGAGCGCACAAGTCAAATCGTGTTTGTTGCTAGCAGGGCTTTATGCTTCCGGAAAAACCACGTTAGTCGAAAATATTCCAAGCCGTGATCATACCGAGCGCATGCTAAAAGCATTGGGTGCCCAGTTGCAGGGCAAACATAATCAAATCACTTTAACGCCTGGTAATGAATTACTCGGGCAAACCATCACGGTACCTTCAGATATTTCTTCAGCCGCTTTTTTTATTGCTGGGGCAAGCTTTACCCCAGGGTCACATCTCCGATTGCAGCAAGTGGGTGTTAATCCAAAACGTTTAGGCATTATCACTATTTTGCGAGAAATGGGGGCTAATATTACCCTTCATCATGAAAGGCTTTTGAATGATGAACCCATTGCGGATATTGAAGTCAAGGGTTCAAAATTGAATGGGATCACGGTGTTAAATGAATGGGTGCCAAGCGCGATTGATGAATTTCCGATGATTTTTGTAGCGGCGGCTTTAGCAAAAGGCGAAACCATTATTCGCGGGATCCAAGAATTACGTTTTAAAGAAACCGATCGGATCGCGGCAATGGCAGAAGGCTTGAAAACCTTAGGAGTTTCATTAGCCATTTTGCCCGATGGTATTATTATTCGAGGTGGCGAGATCAAAGGCGGTACGGTTGACAGCAAAGGCGATCACCGCATCGCCATGGCGTTTGCGATGGCTTCTTTAGCAGTCAATGCGCCCATTTTGATCCGTGATTGCCAAAATATTGCCACTTCTTTTCCGAATTTTTGCGCATTGGCTGCGAAGCTTGGCCTTAACATAAAAGAGGTTGGAACTTGAAACAACACATTCCAGTCATCACAGTGGATGGGCCAAGCGGATCTGGCAAAGGAACGCTAAGCCATCATGTGGCAGAAATGTTAGGGTGGCATTTTCTTGATAGCGGAGCGCTTTATCGTGTGTTGGCCCATGCTGCATTAAGTAAAGGGATCTCAGTTGAGGATCCTGTCGCTTTGGCCAAAGTAGCAGCCCATTTGGAAGTGAGTTTTGTCGGATCACCTCCGCAGATTTTGCTAAACGGTCAAAACATTACTTTAGCCATTCGTACTGAAGAATGCGGTAACGCTGCTTCAAAAGTTGCCAAACTGCCAGAGGTAAGAAAAGCCTTATTAGAAAGGCAGCGTGCTTTTTTAGAACCCCCGGGCTTGGTAGCAGACGGCCGTGATATGGGGACAGTCGTTTTCCCTGAAGCGCTATTAAAAATTTTTTTAGAGGCAAGCCCCGAAGTTCGGGCCCAACGGCGGCAAATTCAGTTGAAAGAACAAGGGGTAAATGTTAGCCTTGGGGATCTTTTTGCGGAGATCGCTGAACGCGATGCACGCGATCGGCAGCGAGCGGTTTCTCCGTTGGTGCCGGCCAGCGATGCGATCGTGATCGATACCACTGCCTTTACGATCGACGAAGTTTTTGGGATCGTCATGGCGAAGGTGTTCGACAAGGGGATCACAGCAAAAAAATAGGCGCGACGTTAGGCATTAATAATGTCGCATGTTATTAACCAACAAACTTGATGTTAAAAATATAAAATTTAATTATTCGTAAATTTTCATTTTCAACATCAAAGGATTTAATCAAATGAACGTAACCTCAACCACCAATCAAGAAAGTTTCGCACAACTACTCGAAGAAAATTTATCTCAAATGGGCGGCATGGCACCCGGAGCCATTTTCGACGGCCTAGTTTTAGCCATCAATCTAGAAAAAGGTTTAGTCACTATCGATACCCCCTTCAAATCAGAAGGCTATGTTCGGATCGAAGAATTTTTTGATAAAGACGGCAATATTGAAATCGCCGTAGGCGATACGGTTCCAGTCGCATTAGAAGCCATTGAAGATGGGTGGGGTGAAACGCGTTTATCACGGCAAAAAGCAAAACGTCAAGAATCCTGGAAAGTGTTAGATAAAGCCTATCAAGAAGGCAAAGTTGTCAAAGGTATTATCTATGGCAAAGTTAAAGGTGGATTCACCGTCGACATTAACTCGATCCGCGCATTTTTACCCGGCTCGCTGGTCGATGTTCGCCCGGTCAGAGACATGTCGCAACTCGAAGGCAAAGAACTTGAATTTAAAGTGATCAAATTAGATCAAAAACGCAATAATGTTGTTGTTTCTCGTCGTTCCGTGGTTGAAACTGAAAATACGCACGAAAGAGATGCACTGCTCGAAGGCTTACAAGAAGGTCAAATTGTCACGGGTGTCGTGAAAAACCTTACCGATTACGGTGCTTTTGTCGATTTAGGCGGCGTCGACGGCTTGCTTCATATTACCGATATCGCTTGGAAGCGTGTGAAGCATCCAAATGAAGTGTTGACTGTTGGCCAAGAACTTCAAGTGAAAGTGTTGCGTTTTGATCGCGACAGAATGCGTGTTTCTTTAGGCTTAAAACAATTAGGCGAAGATCCATGGGTAGGGGTTGCACGTCGTTATCCCGAAGGCACACGTGTTACCGGTCGTGTCACCAATATTGCAGATTATGGTTGCTTTGTTGAATTGGAAGCTGGCATTGAAGGTTTAGTGCACGTTTCCGAAATGGATTGGACAAATCGCAATGTCCACCCTTCAAAAATCGTTTCACCCGGCGAAGAAGTTGAAGTCATGGTACTCGATATCGACGAAGAACGCCGTCGAATTTCACTTGGCTTGAAACAATGTAAAGCTTCCCCGTGGGATGCATTTGCCGCAACTCACAATAAAGGCGACAAAATTGTCGGCAAAATTAAATCGATCACCGATTTTGGGATCTTTATTGGTTTAGATGGTGGCATCGATGGACTAGTGCATCTTTCTGATATTTCCTGGAACGTACCGGGTGAAGAAGCGGTATTAAGTTATAAGAAAGGGGATGAAGTTGAAGCTGTGGTGTTGTCAGTTGATCCTGAGCGCGAAAGAATTTCGTTAGGGATTAAACAACTACATGCCGATCCTTATTCAAATTATTTGGCCGAGCATGCTAAGGGAACGATCGTTAAAGGTAAAATATCTGAAGTAGACGCCAAAGGCGCGAAAGTTATCTTAGCCGATAGCGTTGAAGGCTATTTACGTGCTTCAGAATTAGCACGTGAGCGCGTCGAAGATGCGCGCACCGTGCTCAATGTTGGCGATGAGATTGAAGCAAAATTTGTCGGTGTTGATCGTAAAAATCGCACCATTTTACTGTCGATCAAAGCCAAAGAATCACAAGATGATGCTGAAACCTTACGCGATTATTCCAAAGGCGAGCAAGGCTCCACTACCTTAGGTGACTTGCTTAAAGAGCAGCTTCGTGATAAAGAAGACGAAGAATAAGTATAAATAATGCTAAAAACGGTGTGAGCCCCCTCCTCATGCCGTTTTTTTTTTGCGTAGAATCTTTAGTTGAAGAGTTTTTTTCAAGGAGGAACCAGTGAGAGTAATAGGGATGATTTTAGCTCTCATCCTGTTAGTCGTCGGAGCGGCTTTTGCTGTGCTCAATGCAAAACCAGTTGAGATCAACTATTTCTTTGGCTCTGCCGATTTACCCTTAGCGCTTTTATTGCTGATCGCGTTTGCCTTAGGTGTCGTGCTTTGCATGCTGGTGATGGGATTTAGCCTGATGAAACTGAAAGCCAAAAACAAATGGCTTCAAAGTAAAATGCCATGTGGGAATTAGTTTGTCTTTTATTACCTGTCGCTTTTATTTCCGGTTGGGTGGTAGGTAAAGGTAAAGCAAAAGCAAAGGCACAAAAGAAAGCTGCCTTGAGCTCAGATTATTATGCGGGGCTTAATTTTTTACTCAATGATCAAACCGATAAGGCAGTGGATGCTTTCATTCGCATGCTGGAAGTGTCTCCCGATACCGTTGAAACGACTCTTGCGCTGGGTAATTTCTTTCGTCGCCGGGGTGAAGTCGCGCGCGCTATTCGGATCCATCAAAATTTAATTGCCAAACCCGATCTCACTGCAAAACAACGCAGCCAAGTGTTACTAGAGTTAGCACAAGATTATTTGCGTGCAGGTGTTTATGATCGCGCAGAATCGTTGTTTCTTGAAATTACACCAGGACAAGGCGAAGAGTTTGAAGCCAGTTTACGTCATTTAATCGATATTTATGAAAGAGAAAAAGATTGGGGCAAAGCCATTCAAGCCGCGGCGCGATTAGAAACAGTGAGTGCTCAATCGATGAAGCCGGTGATTGCGCAATATTATTGCGAATTAGCGGAATGGGTTTGGTCAAAAGGCAAAATACGCTTAGCGTTTAAATATTTAAAGAAAGGCCTACAAAAAGATAAAAATTGTGCGAGGGCAAGTTTGCTGCAAGGGAATTTTGAAAAAAAACTTGGGCGATTTACCCAAGCGTTGCGTGCGTATCAAAATATCGAATATCAAGATCCGGCATTTTTATCCGAAGCATTGCCGATGATCATTGCCTGTTATGAAAAATTGGGTGCGATAGATGCTTTAACCGAATATCTCAATTATTTAACACATCATGAGGCTTTAGTGGATTCAGCACTAGAGAAAAAGGCCACTTATCGTTGCGGCCAATGCGGCTTTGCCAGCCAATTACTGCACTGGCAATGCCCAAGTTGTCGTCAATGGAAAGAAATCAAGCCAATACAGTGTGTGACTTCTTAGACAAAAAATCCCTCTTGTTCTCTGCGCTCACCTCTCCCTTTTTCAAAGGGAGAGTATGTGTGGGCTTCGCCCACCAACGTCGCGTAGCGACATAATGTCTCCCTTTGAAAAAGGGAGACCGCGCGTAGCGCAGAGGGATTTTGGACGGCACAGAGGAGTTACCCGGAAACTTTTCGGTCGAGGACGCCCAAAATTTCAATGACAGTGCCGAAACCAGCACCAACCATCATACCGAAGAAAGCCCAAGGTAACGATTTCTCCATACGGAAGTCCTCGTATCTGCGATGAAATGAATCAAGGGTCATTAACAACCCCCCAACTATTTCTGCATTCAGTAAAATATTGGCAAAGCTGAATCCGCCGCCGATGAGAGAGAGTTCTTTTTGGTTTAAGTTGCGCATGAAAGATACTGCCTAAAATAAAAATAAAAATTAATATACTCTTCCCGGGAGGGCCTCTGTGCCGTCCCGGGAAGAGTATATACTTCGTACT
>JBIOEB010000001.1:0-77438 GCA_044445585.1 Candidatus Berkiellales bacterium | reverse complement strand
GGCTTATATTTTGCTTGTTTCGACAATGAGGACAAATTTTTCGCACTAGGCGCTGGCTGATAATTAAATCTAGCGTCGCGACAACCAGATAAGGCTCAACGCTCATATCCAGTAGGCGGGGGAGAGTGGTCACGGCATTGCTGGTGTGCAAGGTGGACAAAATGAGATGCCCGGTTAAGGCAGCATTAATTGCCAGCTGCGCCGTATCGCGGTCGCGCACTTCGCCCACCATGATCACATCAGGATCTTGTCTTAAGATGGCGCGCAAGCCTTTGGCAAACGTCATTCCTACTTTGGGGTTCACTTGCGATTGACCAATGCCGGGTAAATCATATTCGATCGGATCTTCTACTGTGATGATATTTCTTTCAACGTTATTTAAGTAGTTAATGGCCGCGTAAAGTGTAGTTGTTTTGCCAGAACCGGTGGGGCCTGTGACCAAAATAATCCCGTTGGAGTGATCGACCATACTTTTTATTTTATTTTTGACAACATTTCTTGGAATTAAATCGTCGAGATCTAACTTGGCGTTGCGTTGATCTAATATTCTTAACACAACTCTTTCCCCATGATTAGACGGTAACACTGAAACGCGAACATCGATCATACGGCCAGCGATTTTTAAACTGATCCGTCCGTCTTGCGGAATTTTCTTTTCGGCAATATCTAGTTTTGCCATCACTTTAATTCGAGAGGTAATTAATCCTGCAATGGTTTTGGAAGGTTTGAAAATTTCGTGCAACACCCCATCGACTCTAAATCGCACCGAAAATTCATTTTTAAAGACTTCAAAATGAATATCGGAAGCATTCATTTTAATGGCTTCACTTAATAAGGCATTAATTAACCTAATGACTGGCGCTTCTTCTTGAGATTCAAGTAAATCTTCCATGTCTGGCATTGCTTCTAACAAGGTACTTAAATCAAAGTTTTCTTCCAGATTAAATGCAAACGTTGAAGCAGAGTCTTGATTTTCAAAATGCGCATTGAGTAGTTCTTGAAAAGTTTCTGGCGGCACTTCTTTGATGGATAATGGAGCATCTAAAGCGCGTCGACATTCGAGCAAAATCGCAATATCAGGTGAAGAGCATATAATTTCGGCTGGATGATCACCTGATCCGCCATCAAATACATGATGTTTTTTTGCAAAACTAAAACCGACCATGGAAAGGCCTTTGGGTGTTTGGAGGTGACGATCGATTCAGTGTTGTCTGATCCGGGGGATTGTTTGGTATGGCATACGTTTGATTTGGCATCATTGTGGTTACCTCAGGTGGTGAAGTTGTGGTTACCTGTGGTGAAGTTGATTTGATCACATTGCCAAATAGATCAATTTCTTCTGCGTCGTCTTTTGTTTTAACAATAATGCGCGAGTTTTCAATTCTTTGAATAGTATACTTGTTATCTATTTTATCTCCTGTTTTTAGGATTACTTCTTTTGAATTGATTTTCATGATGGCAAGACTTTGATCACCTTTGACTATAATTCCGATGAGTTCAATATGATTATCTCTGACTTTTTTTAATAATGTGTGGCTCAGCCCAAACAGGTGCCAAGTACTGATCTCTTTGAGATTGTTATTAGGCAGATTTTGGACAAGATATTGTGAAGGCGTGATCGAATTGTCCACAGGTTCATTTAAGGATCTTGCAATCAAAAGCGCTACCATTGCCGTTGCAATGATTAAGATGATCCATCTTACTTCAAAGAGGAAACCTTTTGTCGCTGTTAATTTATTAAGTGATATTGTGTGCATCCTGAATTTATCTCTTATACTGAAAAGTGAAAATCATTAATCTCATAAAGCATCAAACCCATATATTATGTTAACTTAATAAGTTGGATTTGAGGAAGAGATTTGTGAAATTGTTTGAGTTTTCTTGACCAAGGATGAAACAAAAGATTAGGAATATGTCAAAGTCCGTAATTACTTTCTTTTTATTTTTTGCCATCCTGACACTAACAGGTTGCATGAGTGAAATTAATCGAAGCTTAACCAGACTAGAAGCTAAGGAAAGCTATTATGCTGGCGATGTTGGAAGATCTTTTCGCCTTACTGAAGCTATGGCCTATCAGGGGGATATGAAAGCTGAGTATACCTTGGGCTATTTGTATTTTTATGGAATAGGCGCACCTCAAAATAAACAGCTCGGCGTGGCTTGGATCTTACAATCTGCTGAAAAAGGCTATCCACCTGCCGTTGCTGCAATGGATAGGTTAAGTGGGCCCTATCTGGATGGTTATGTTCCAAATAGGCTGGTAGCGAAAAAACCGGCGTTTCATATGGCAAAACGAAAACCTCAAGAAACCCGCACGATTATTTCACAAAAAGAAGCAGAAAAGGCTAAGCAATTAGCGTTACAAGGCGATCTTAACGCGCAATACATGTTAGGTTACATGTATTACTATGGGAAAGGCACTGAATTAAATAAAACCTTGGGCGTTTCTTTAATTAAACAGGCAGCTTTAAAAGGACATGATTCCGCAATTATCGCCCTTAAACGATTAGATATATTGAATGTAGACATTCAAACCCCGCAACAAGCCTCGCAAAGCTTTGACATTGCTAAGAATAAATTGATTGAAAACTTTCACCAATCATTAGACATAAACCTTCATCATGATTTTATTGCCCTTCTCACTCCTCAAGAAGAACCTTCGGTACCATTTTCACTTTTTAAAGACTTGAGTCTGAATCAAATGAATGGTACATCTGTTATTAACAACATTTTAATTCCGCAGCTGGCCTAATACGGCTGTATATTTAACCAATCTTCAAAAAAGGATTTTTGATGCCATTTGGTTTGAAGTCCATTAACTTAATCGCGCCTTTGCTTTTCGCCATAGGCTTTATTTTACTTACCTCTGATTTGTTAGCAGCACCCCCTCCCCAAAAAGAGCAGGAGCTTTGGAACTTTGAAAATGCCGATCTGGAAATTGTCGTCAAAAGAGTGGCAGATGAAACGGGGAAAAATTTTATTCTCGATCCTCGGGTTCAAGGCAAAATCACGATTATTTCTCAACATGCGCTGACACCAGAAGAAATATATCAAGTTTTTCTTTCTTCTTTGCGGGTACTTGGCTTTAAAGCTATTGAAGCTAATAACGTGGTAAAAATCATTCCACAAGATTCAGCAAATAATGATAATGGTAATGTGGTAAATAAAGTGACTCAAAACGATGATCAGCAGGTAGTCAAAGTGATCCCGTTGAAATTTATTTCTCCTTTAGATATGGTGAATTCTATTCGTGAGATGGTGCCACGAACGAGTCATATTGTTGCGATGAACACAACCAATCATTTAATTATTGCCGATACCGAAAGTAATGTCCGCAAAGTTGAAAAAATCATTCAACAAGTCGACAACCGATCCACCCACGGTGTCGATATTATCCCCATTAAACATGCTTCTGCGACTGAATTGGCGGTGATCATCACGAATATGTTACGAGAAAAGGGTGGGTCGAGGACCAATCCCATTACCTTATCACCCGATGAGCGAACCAATAGCCTTCTGGTATCGGGTGGTACACCCGAGTTACGAAATTATCTGTCAAAAGTAGTCCAACAGTTAGATTCCCCGACAGAAAATGCTGCTAATTCTGAAGTGATCTATCTTAAATATATCCAAGCCGTTGATGTTGCGCCTATTGTTGCCACCTTTATCGAAGAAGCGCTCGCAACAACAAAAGAACAAGCGCTGCGTGAAGAAGGAAAGCAAGGTGCTGCGCCAACTGCAATTGCCAATGCTTCTAGTCAGGGTGGAAATGCTCCTTTAGCACCTCCTTTTCCTGAAGCGCATCAACTCGCATTAAAGCAGAACGCAGTAACGGGGGGAAATCAAGGTTCGCTTTTTGAATCCAATGAAGGTAAACCAAAAAGTGGTATTATTAATCGTTTTGTGCAGTGGGAAGGAACAACCAACTCTCTCATTGTTAAAGCGCCGCCTACCATTATGCGAGCGATTAAGTCGATTATTGCAAAATTAGATATTCGCCGTCCGCAGGTGATTATTGAAGTTGTGATCGCTGAAATTGACTTGGATCGTTTAGAAGAATATGGTGTGGAATGGAATCCTTCTCCTAATGCTTCAGTTAAATTTGGCACGCGATTTTTTAACACTGAAGCTAATCCAGATGGATCTTCCGGTGGCATTGCCGGAGGTTTCTCGCCTGGGAGCGTTGCCGAATTGGCTTCAGGCATCACCGTCGGTGTATTTCGACATGGGAATTTAAGAGCCTTAATTAGAGCTTTAGCAACAGATTCATTGTCTAATATTTTATCGACCCCAACATTAGTCACTTTAGACAATCAAACGGCTTTAATTAAAGTCGGTGAAAAAGTTCCTTTTGCTGTGGGGCAAACCAACAATCAAAATACCGGTGGCAATCCCTTTACTTCATTTGATCGAGAAGAGGTTGGTTTATCTTTAACTATCAAACCACAGATTGTTAATGCCAATGAAATTAAATTACAAATCGAAAATATTTTATCCAGCGTGATCCCCAATAGTGCAACATCTAGTTCGGGTGGTAATCCCACAACGACTGAACGTACGGTTGTCACCAATGTATTGGTGAATGATGGTAGAATTTTAGTGCTGGGTGGTTTAATTCAAGATACATGGAGTGATGTTAAATCTGAAGTGCCATTCTTAGGAAAGCTCCCCTTAGTAGGATTTCTGTTTAGAAAAGATTCAAAACAACTTATAAAAAGTAATCTCATGATTTTTATCCGGCCCAAAATTATTCAAGACGATATTGCTGGAGTGAGGATAAGCACCGATAAATATGATCATACTCGGCAAGCACAATTAGGAGCCTATGATGCGTTGGATCAATATTTTGTGGATGAGCCAGTGACGCAACCGCCGTTAAGCGAAGAGGATTATCAAGTTCGCAACAAGAAGGCAAAAGCCACACCAACCAATAAGCCGGAAATTATATTGCCTTCGCCGTTTGAGTGATCCCCAGGCGCATTCCGTCATGATGCTTCGCATATAAGAAACCAGTTCCACTTGAAATCATCCGTCATTGCGAGGAGTCTTCGGTTGCGAGCGAAGCGTGGCAAAGCAATCCAGTCTTTTCAAGATATTTCTGGAGTGCAAAGTGTAAGCAATATATATCGGATTACGAAGATTGTGATCTAATAAAAATTCCAAACAAAAGAAATTTTCCCTGAATTTGTCACCGGATCCATCGCAGTGATAAAATTCGGTGTCACCAAAGCAGGATTGCCAAAAATGGTGCTTTGTGTTTCAATCGTTTGCCCAGAAGTGTGGTAATCATATTCAAATCGAATTGAAATATTTGTATCAATCACCGGAAATTCAACCCCTACGCCGGCAATAAAACGATAGGGCCAACTTGATTGTTGGCTAGAGCTGCTAAATGGAAAAACATTTGGATCGCCAAAGTAAGTAGCTTGGAGGGTGTCTTTGCTTACTTCAAACCCCGCTCTCACATAAGGGATAAAAATAGGAGGGACAAAGTAACGTAAGGATTCAAGCACATAACCCATGCGCGCAGTGAAAGCAATGGTAACATCACGTTTATAGCGAAAGGATCCACTCCACCCTAGTCCAAATCCACCGCTCATGGCATCAAAATCAGAAAAAGCAAAAGGGTGATCTTCAGCAAAACTTCCCCAATCTGCGCTTATCTCACCGCCTAAGATCCAATTTTCACATTGGGCTTGGTAGCCAACCAATATTCCCCAAAGTGGGCCGCTATCTTCGTAGTCTTGAATGAGAAAAGTTGCTGGCATGCCGGATAAGGCTGGTGCAGGGTTTTGGTAAAGCAAGTTCACAGCGACATTACTCCTACGCTCTGCATAACCCCCAGAGATCCCCATTAACCAATATCCGGGTTCAGCAAAGGCAGAATGGAGTGTGAAAAAGCTACTGGTAATTCCTATGATGGCAAGCGTGGTTTTATTCATATTGTCCCTAATATGGTTATAATTTCTAAGCTTGTCACATCATAAGAGACACAGTCAATACTACTCTTCCCGGGACGGCACAGAGGCCGTCCCCTACATGCTTTTATGCTTTGTTGCTTTTGCCCCCTCGGCCTCCACGTATTAGTTATTAACGTCCTTATTCTTTCTTCCTAGGCCTCTTGTCAGTACCAAGTAAGGGGCCTTCTTTTAACGTGGTAGGTTTAGGTGGAACGGCATGTAGCGGGCGATAATGCTGTAAAACGACATGCTTTCGCGGAATCACTGGAGATTCTTCTTCTTCCTTGCCTCTCTTTTTTTGCAAGGCATCAAGTGGTTCTTTGATACCATTAATATATTGAATATAGCGTTCTTCCTCAGTGGTAATCACCTTTTGAAGAGCAGCTTTCCATTTTGTAATATCTTTATCTTTACGACCTGTATTCGTGATCTTAGGTTCAATCATTGCTTGGAATTGTTTCAAAAATAGTTGTAGCATTTCTTTTTGTCGATAGATTGCCATCTCCATTAACTTAACTTTATCATCATATTCTTCAACTTGTGCATCTGATAATCCACGTGGCAAGTCTTGTTCAAATTGCTCAGATAGCTTTAAGGCATCAGTACTTAATTTTTGATAAGCCATTTCGCAAAGCAGATAGATATTTCGTAATTGAGTTAAAAATGGACCATCACTATCACTGACCCAATTTTGCCATGTGCCGGTCGTCACAGGAGGGATTGCAGAAAATTTGCTGTCTGGAGTGGTACGAGCAAGGATATCGAACATTTCTGTGCTCGGTGTCACCGGGAGGCGAGTAAATACAGTAAATGCTAATTGCGGCAATACCGCTTGCCGTGGATCACCTGGGTTGTGATAAATTTCTAACAGTTGTGAAAGGATAAATGACTCCATCTTCTCATAAGCTTCATTATCGAACAATAATTCAACCGCTTTCACAGATCCCTTACTAAAAGCTTCTCGTAGCGCGTTATGGGCATATTCCATGTTCAGTTTTGGATCATCCACGCGTAATAAGAGTAAATCTAACATTTCGGCTTGATCGAGATTAGCCGCTTGATTGATTGCGCTAGAAAGTATTCTATGAAATACCTGATGATGTTCTACGGTTTGTTCTTGTAATCTATCCAAAACATCGTTTAAACCTTTTGCACTGCCTTTGATAATTGCTGCTTCAAGCTCTTTCTCAAGTGCTTTGACTGGAGCTTCGGTGACCGTTGGCGTGGTGGGCAGGTAGGCTTCAAGACCATTACGATAGTCTTGAGCTACTAGGCCTAATTCTCTAGACCATTTAGCGATGTGAGCAACCCGGCGTTGTGGCGTTCCAAAGCTATCCTTGGGGTAGCAGTCGGTCATTTGTCTTCTTATTTGAATGGCTTGTTCAATTTTTCGATTATAGGCAAGCGCTTGTGCTTTCAAATTCGGATCTTGAGGGGAGTGACGAATTTTTTCCAAAAGCGCTTCATATTCTGGTTTTAAAGAAGAAAGTAATCGATGTTGCCACAGAAAGGCAGCACGAATATGAGATAAGGGCACGCTATCTTTATCACCAAATTTTTGACGAAAACCTGCATCGACTCCAGAAATAACCAGCGAAGCGCGATCAACATGGGCTTGTAACAGCCTTGTCGTTTCTGCATCTAATTTTACTTTTGTATTGAGTAGCATGTAATGGATTAAGGCATCTTGTCTATTTGCGAGCGCAACTTTAAGTGCGTTTAACAAATCAGCATTAGGAAAAGCGACGTCTTTTCTACAGTTTAATATTGCATCGAACATCGAAATATTACCTATTGCTGCAGCTAAAAGAAGCGCTGGCCGTAGATCCTCAGTCTCGAGGTGAGAAGCATAGCCTAATAATTCTTTTCTCATCAAATCATTTTCATGAGAAATAGACAAAAGCAGTGCATTTTTCACGACATCTTTGTTAACGGGTAAGGGAAGTTTAGCGGGTCTTTTTTCAACGATATCAGCATAAAAACTCAACAGTGCCAGATCGTGATCCTTTTGCTTTTGCAGTTTTGCTGCTAGAGCAGCCACCGATTGTTTAAGAGTACTCACATTTTCGCGTTGTGCTTTATCCAGTTTTGCTTCTTTGCTTAATTGTTGCAATCTCGTTGTGAGATCTTGCAGCCGAATGCTAAGATTTGCTGCTGATCCCATATATTTTTCAAATAAAACTAGATCAAAATCTTTAGTTTGCTCGATTTTATTATTTATTTCCTGACTGGTTGCAACCAGAGCGGTTAGATCTGCTTCCAACTGTGGCAATTGTCCCTTAATTAATGCAATTTCGGTTGTAAAGGGGGTAAGATCATAAGTTTTAGCTAAGCGAATTATTTGTTCGTGATACTGAATAATTTGCTCAGCTTGCGGGATATGAGTACCTTCTTTTGTAATCATATTTCTGATCGCTTGAAGATTTGCTTCATATTTTTGAATGGTTTGTTTGAGATCAGTTTGCGATAAATCGGCAAAGGCCTGGCCATTATCGGATAATTTTCGGAGTGCTAATACATAACTTTTAGCAAACAATTGAAATTGATTATCTTTGGCAGCCTTTTTCTCTTGTGCTTGCTTTACGGTTTCCTTACTGACCAATCCAATAGGGTTCCAAAAATAGGATTCAAAAGTACTTTTAGCATTCCCCAATTCGGTATTTGCCTCGGTACATTCATTATAATAATGGTTAAAATCAGCATGATATTGATCAAGTTGGCTAATGGTAGGAACAGGCTGTGAGTCTGTTACCGCTAAATAATGTTGCTCTACTTTACTTAAAAATTCTTGCGTAAAAGCGGCTATTTTTTTATCTTCATCATTTGGTTTGTCTTTGTTAGAGTGAAAATGATACAAACGCTGCATATAATAATATATTTGTTCAAGGTGTTGCCGTGTTAAATTAGGTAAAGCCACTTCGAATAATTTAGTGTATTCCATTTGGATATGTTCATCTAAGGCTAATCTGTTTGCGGGTGTCAGATCCGCCATCTCAGGGGGTAATTTATTTTTAATGAAGGAAAAGGGATCAATAATATTAGTGATGGATTCTGAGCGCATTTGCATTTCGACCAGTGCTTTAGCACTGGTAAAGAGATTATTCTGTGCCTCTTTGATCCTTTCCGTTTGAGCCCGTGTTAACAAGTCAATCAGTATGTTTAACCTATTCCACAGAGGATGTTTTGACGAGAGATTGTCACGAAACTTTTTAATTTGCTCTAAGCGTGATTGAATAACGGTTAAAGGTATGGCTTTTAGCTCGGTTTTTCCTTTTGTACTTGCTAATTCACTGTTGAGTCTATCAAAAGTCATATTGAAATGATGTTCATCATCTTCACAGGCTCTTAGGGCACGTCTCATTTTTTTAGCCGCATCTTTTTCATCAGTCACGGGTAGGTGTTGACGTAATTTACGGTAATCATTTTCAAGATGTGTCGTGAGCCTAGTCGTTTTATCTAATAAGCCCGAAACCGACATACTTTCAAGTTCTTTAATAGTTGCAACTTGACTTGTTGCTTGATGAAGCAACCGGCTACGCACTCTAAGCTCAAGGGAATATTCATTGAGATCAGCCTCTTCAGCTTGTAATTCTCTTATTAAGGTTTTTTTTGCTTCATTTAATTGATCTAATTTTTTTACTTTAGATGTTTTTAACCCAAAGGCACCCCAAAATCTATCCCAACCGCTGATGGGTAATTCGTTAATTTGATTATTTAATGAACGAATGGATTTATTGGATTCATTAATTTGAGTATTTATTCTATCTCTGGTTTCATTAACTTCCATTGTTGCAGAACCATGGTTATCAATGTAATTTTGCAATTGATTTTTAGACATGTTTTTTAAGTCTGAACGGGTTTTTGCTATAAAAGCTTGCTTAAAGTTCTTGTATTCAAGTTTGACTTTTGGGTCGGTACTCGATCCGGCCGTGATCATTCTGCTGACGAATTGTGAGATGAGATCATGGTGATCCTGAGCCGCCATGCTTTTTTGAATTTGCTGTACTCTCGGTTCATTTTCCTTAAGAAGTTGCTGTATCTTTTCATCATATTGATCATTCTGGCTATTGGTGTTATCCATAACACGTTGATCAATTAGGCCACCTTCAAGGAAAATACCATGGAGCTTTGAATCTAAAAATGATTTAAAATTAAATCTATTGACAAGAAGATCGCCAGCATAACCTAACATGCGTACAAAAAATCCTCGTTCTTCTTCTTTGCCAAGCCATTTATTCATGTCAAAATAGTCTTGGGCAACCAATCTAATAAGATTATAAACCCGTTGAGAGGTTCGTATTCCAGAGGGAATGTCATTTCCTAAGCAATAGGCTAAGGTGCAATAGTGCGCGTTAGTTTTTGAAAAACCTGGATTTTGCATTAATTGTTTAACGCGATCATGTTCTTTATTGGCATAGACAATTATTTTTTCAAGAGGATCTTGTTCAATGGTAATGGATTGATCGTTGGCTTTTTTCATGAACGCGAATTTTTTACGTTGGAGATCCCCAAAACCTTTTTGCGTATCAATATTTTGATAGTTTTTATGCAGTGCTTTAGCACTTTCAAATCCTAAGGTAGTTGCGACATTGTCTAAAAAAGCGGCGGTTGCAGAGGAACTTAATTCCGACAACCCTAATTGGGCGAGCATTTCAGCCTTTCGTTGGGGGTTTCCATCGGATAAAAAATCCACTTTATACAAAGTATCCATCATGGTTGCAACTTGTGTGTAATAGAATTCAAAGGCATACCCGTGAGTTTGCTCGGCAATGTATTCTACGGCAGTATCACTGCTATTAACGTGAATTTGGCTTTGGAGTTGTTGATAATTCTTTGGCCCTAATCTTTGAGCAAGTAGGGAAGGTGGCGTGGTAGTAATAGCAAAATTAACATCTTGCGCTACTTCACATTGTGGCATGGCATCCACTTGCGCACGCATAAAACCCACGACATTCGCATCAAAAGATCCGACTAATGCTCCGCCTACCATGGCGGCACCTTTTTCAACGCCATATTGTTGAAGCATACCGAGTTGGGCTTGCTCACCCATCGGTTTATTGGCTGGGTTAACAATCGCGTCGGCATAGCGTTTAATTTTTGTTAATGAAAAACTCATTAAGCTAAGAAATGATCGCCTAGCGCTAAAGAAGAAGTTATTGATCTGTGGATTTTTAAAATCAAACTTAGTGCCGAGTTTTCCGAGCTCATCTTTTATTTGCATGATGTTACTTGCAAATATTTTGCGATCGGTACTTTGTTTTGCAGCCTGGATTAATTCTTTTATTTTTAAAACTTCATTTGGCGTCTTTGCACCAAAATTAATTTTAGCAAACCCTTGTTCTAGTTCCTGAATAAGATGATTGGCATGTTCTTTCCATTCGTCGTACAAACTTTCATCGAAGTTGGCTAAAAATTGATCAATCATATCGCACCTTCTTACTTCATTATCGGGACATCCAATTTAAGAACCGCCCAATTTAGTACTTAATTATCGGGACACCCAATTTAAGAACTACTTAATTATCGGGACACCCAATTTAAGAACCGCCCAATTTAGTACCTAATTATCTGGACACCCAATTTAAGAACCGCCTAATTTAGTACCTAATTATCGGGACACCCAATTTAAAAAATAACATTAGTTATCGATTAGACTTATTTAATGCAACAAAGTTTCTTGACGGCGATTTTTTTAAGCTATTGATTTTAAAGAAAATTAAATCTGTTGAATGGTATCCTTTCGTTATTCACTTGCTGAGTAAGCTATCCTTTTATTAATATGGATGTACAAAAGATTAGTCAAAGTGAAGTACCATTCAAAAAAAATTGCTTAAACCGAAGAGGGGTATATTCGATATGCTACGCGGGCCAATAAAACTAAAAGAAATCCGAACGGATCGCCTGTTAATTCGTCCTGTACAGTTGAGTGACGCAGTACTCATGCATTCGGCAATGAAAGATAGTTTTCCGCAATTAAAACGATGGATGCCCTGGGCCCAAGGACTTGCCTCAGTTCGCGATACCGAAGTTTACTTGATCCATGGTGAAAGGATCTGGAGTTCACCCGTCCAAGAAGGGACTGAACAACCCCTTCAGATAATGGATCCAACCGATCGCATTTATTATGGTGCAACAGGTATCAAACCTGCCAATGTGCAAATCCCAAGTTTCGAAATTGGTTATTGGGTGAATCAATTATATGTAGGCAGAGGTTTGATAACAGAATCTATGAATGCCTTATCGCGTTATTTGTTTGATGTACTTAATGCAAAAAGAATTGAGATTAATTGCGAAGAAAATAACACCAAAAGCGCCAATGTGGCACGGCGTCTTAATTATGATCTGGAAGGCGTATTAAGAAATCACCGAACCGATGCAAGTGGTAAAAATGTGTCAAATTCTTTAATATTTTCTTGTGTTGATATTAAGCGTCTTCCTCCTCAAACCTATCGTTACGAATGATTGCGAATGACTAACAAATTTCATTTTTTTTCTTATCGTCCAGCGGTACGTTTTCATATTACGAAACAATTAGAAGGTTTAGGCTGGGAAAGAGCAGCCCATGCAAAGGAAGCCCTTTTTACCGATGATAATTTAACGTTAAATGATGAAATTTCACTTCACTTGGAATACAAACATTTATTGGCAGCGTTGGTTGCAAAACATTGTCCTGATGTGATGCCGGTGACTTATTATATTAATGATCAAAATTATGCCGAAGTCTTTGCAAAAATGACTTATGACTTTTACCTACCTCATGGCCGTTATGAGCCTGACATTCCTGGATTAAAGTGGATATTAAAACCTTCAATGCTCAATAATGGGGATGAAATTCGATTATTTAATAACATCGAAGAATTAAAAAACCATTATCAAACGACTAAGCGTTTAGGAGGGGACCACGTCGTTCAACGCTACGTGCCGAATCCTGATTTAATAGATGGTCGTAAATATACTTTTAGAATTCCCCTCATTGTCACTAATTATACGGGGATTTATCTTTATCGTGAAGGATATATTAATATTAGTGCTTACCCCTTTAATCTCGAAGATGGTTTAAAAAATCGCAAAGTACATTTAACAAATTATGTTTTAGATGGTGAGTTTGCGCACATTGAGCAATGCTCAACGAACACGCTAAAAGATTTTGAAAACACTTATCAACAAATGTCTCAAATTATTGTTTCTGTGATGAAGGGGTTATTGAGGGATCATCCCTCTTATTTACAACCACGGCCACATCACGTATTCGAAATATTTGGGGTGGATTTTATCCAAGATCAAAACAAAAAAGTGTGGTTATTAGAAATGAATCAAGGTCCAGATGCACCTACTTTTGAAGATAATGTTTTAACCACGGTATTGTGGAATAAATTTTGGGCAGATATTATTGATGATTTTGTTTTACCCATCGCCTGTCAAGTTCCTCCTAAACGTTCTTATACGCATTTCTCGAAGCTACTCAGTCGACAACAAAGTTATTCTTACATAAAAAATACTTGGGATGGGTTGATAAGAGGATTAAAAAAAAGGCTACCAGGTAGTTAGCACTACCTGAAGCCTTGGGTAGGTTAGACAAATTCTAGTTGTTACTTCCTTTGTTCAAGCAATTTTAATGCATAAAGCCGTTCGATTTTTTTAGCATAATTTTTATGCATTTTTTTGATTTTTACACAGCCTTGTTTTTCTCGTTCTTTTTTGTAACTAGCAAACCTTTTACGTACTTCCTTTTTAAACGCATGTTTTTCTCTAAAGGATAAACGTTCCCACTTTATTCTAGCTTGTGCTAAAAAGGCTTGACGTTCATGTGGGGACATTTTGTTAAGCTTAGCTCTGCCAGTGGCAAATGGGCGTTTTGCGTTACAATGTTTGCTGATCACCGTAGTTGTTTTTACCACTTTAACATTTTGGGCACCCGTGTCTGCAAAGAGAGCAGGGGACATACAACCGATGGCAACACTGCATAAGATGGCAAGTAATGAATTTTTCATAGGTCAACTCCTCTTTTAGTTTTCAATTCATACCTTTTAAACGAATGAGAGAATAACTTCTCGCACCAATTTATAAGGTTAGCCGTTTTTCTCGAAATGTTTTCTAGAATGATTTCGATTCCCAGAAGATTCAATTGCTTTTGCTAGCTTTAATCGCTCATTGAGTGGTAATTGAATCAGTGTTTGGTAGATGGTCTGTTGCGCGAGTGCTGTGTTTTTAATCGAAAGTTGATATATTTTTTCAAATAGTTCAGTCAATTTTTTTTGATCGAGTGGATCTTGCTCTAACAGTAATGCCATTTGTAAACGCAACACTCTGATCTGTTCCCGATTAACAATAATTTCCCGTTGATGCGATTTTAATAACTCTCGCATTTGTTCCCGATTTTCAATCGGAATACTTTTAAAAATATTTTTCATTTCTGGAATGGTCAAGTTTGATATAGACTGCGGTGTTAAGCTTGAACGGCTACTGAGGTAATAACTTAAACTAAACACGTTGAGTGCAACCGAAATAAATAAGGCCGTATACAGCCATTTAGAAGTTATTTTCATAGTGAGATCCCTTCTTCTTGGTGGAATGCAGATTGCTCGATTTGGACAAATAATGCCGCATTATCTTGTTCTAATAACGATAAAATAACAGGAGCTTGTGCTAATAAAAAACCGCTGATGGCACAAATCACAAGGATAGCCACTTGAGGTGCTAAGCCTACGCCAAGGGGCGCAAAGCGTGTGGCCTTAACCGTTTGCTTGTTTTTGACCTGCTGAACAATTTTTTCTTGCAAATACAATGGAGCCTCTTTGACCTGATAAGAATCTAACCATTGATCAACTTGATAAGATTGTTGGTATAGTTTTTTTGCTTCTGGATTGTGATTGATTAACTGCAATGCTTCTTCTCGCTGCATCGCTGGCCAACGTTCTGGGTTGGCGCCAAAAGTCTGTAGTATTTTAGTAAGATCATCGATGTTCACGGTAACCTCTCGTTGTTGACGAAAGCAATGACTCAAGTTGTTTTTGCAAGTGCAAACGTGTTCGATATAACATCGTTTCGACAGCACTTACAGAAATATTCAAAATTTCACCAACCTCTTGTTGAGAAAATCCTTGATAATAATGTAAAACTATCGCGGCTTTTTCTTTTTCCGAAAGTGCTTGTAAAGCAACTTTTAGATAATATTGTTTTTCTTGTTCTAGTATAGTTTTCTCAACAGAATGCTCATGACTATAATCTATTTTATCGATAAATTGACTAGCATTGCGATAAGTTTGTGCACGTTGCCAATCAATGCAACGATTGACTAATATCTGATGAAACCAAGTTTTAAATTTAGCATTGGGTTGCCACAACTTTGCCCTTTGCCATACCTTCATAAAAGCCTCTTGAACAATATCTTCAGCTTCACATTCTTGCCCTATTAAACGCTGAACCAACCTAAAACTAGAATGAAGATGCCTTTTAACCAGTATTTCATAACTTTTCACATCACCATTGCCAATGTGTAACATAAGTTCTTCATCACTCGATGTTAAGTTCATAGTCCTTTCCATGCCTCTTAAATACTTAAACGTTCCACCGAAGGATTTCTCGCACATGACATGCAGTTCATTTATAAATTGCTACACTCTTACCGTGATATGAAAAAAGTATAGAAGTTTATGGATACTATGAAGTGCGAGTGCATACACGTCACACTTTGCTCTTGTCCCTAGATATTTATCTTAGCCTTCAGTAGCATAGAGCCACCTACCAAAATGGATGCTAAACATAATGAGTTTTTTGACTAAACAAGAGCTGCCAATAGGAATATTCGATTCGGGAGTGGGTGGATTATCAGTTCTTCGCACATTAAAAAAAGCCCTTCCTTATGAGCATTTTTTGTATTTGGGTGATACCGCGCGATTACCTTATGGTACCAAAAGTGCTGAAACAGTCAGAAGTTATGCCTTAAATGCCAATGAAGAATTGGTTTCAAGAGGGGTGAAAGCCCTGGTGGTTGCTTGTAACACCGCAACAGCGGTTGCCTTGGAAGTGTTACAAGAAAAATTTTATCCCCTACCTGTTATTGGCGTCATTGAACCAGGTGTCGCTGCGAGTTTAAAGGTGATGGGATCAGGGCCTATTATTGTTTTAGCCACTGAAGGCACTGTGAAATGGCATGCGTACCGCAAAATTTTAGCGCAATTAGCCAAAGAGCGTGAGATCATCGAGTGGCCGTGCTCGTTATTGGTGGCACTTGCAGAAGAAGGATGGTGTGAAGGTGTTTTGGTAGAACAAATTATCGCAAAAGTACTTGAGCCCTTATTTGCATCAACAATTTATCAAAGCCCTGCTTGCATTGTTTTGGGTTGCACGCATTTTCCTGTTTTTAAAGAAGTGATCCAAAAAGTCGTGGGGCCAATTCCTATCATCGATCCTGCATATACTGTTGCAGAATGGGTTATTTCGACGCTAGATGAACAAAATTTGTTGCGTAAAGAAACGACGGTGGGTTCAACACATTTTATGGCAACCGATGGCATCGATCGGTTTACGAAAGTTGCAAAGGTGTTTTTAGATTATTCCATTAGTGATCAACAAGTGGAGTTAATTTCGCTTTTTTCAGGCATCAAGAGCGAAATACAAATTAAATCTGCTTAAACCAGTTAGCAATCGGGTTGTGTTATACTCAAACCAATTTACTTAGCGTTGAAGTATTCGCTACGCGATGGGGGTTCCCTAAGGGGGAGAATCGCGATTCTCCCCCTTAGGTGCAAGCGCGGATTCATTCCGCGCGCAGCATACAAAACAAGGAGCGTAGCGGGGGGACCGCCTCTGTGCCGTCCCGAGAAGAGTATATATTTTAAATTAGAGTTGCCTTTAACTTTTCACAATCACCAGGATGTTTCTGACACCAACGATCACGTTTTGCTTTGTGCTTTTGACTCAATTCGTGGCATCGATCTGGATGACGTTCACACCAACTTTTATGATAGTTGATTAATTTTTGCTTGGGCGAGGGTTTGTCATTTTCAGATTTCTTTTCTTCAGAATTTTTTTCTTCTGAATTATTTAGTTGGCTAATGCTGTTATTTAACGATGGCTCAGCATAAAGTAGCGGAGAATTAAAACTGATCATGGCACTTATGCTAAGAAGAGTGACAAATAATGTCCTTTTCATTATCGCTTTCCTTGCGTTTTTTAAACCGGTTCTGTTTCAGTTTAGTCGGGGATCAGTTTGGGCACAATTTTTTGAGGAGTAGCAATAGTTAAGCTACTTATAACAGTTAGAGTGAATAATGCGGTTAACATTAAAACTTCAACTTTTGAGGAGTGCAGGGTGAAAAGATGCGAAGGGGACAGGACGGCAGTAAAATAAACAATGGAAATTCCAAGTAATGTAACGCAGGTTGGGATTTGACCAAAACACTTAGCATAGATCCCCAAACCAATTAATAATAAGATAGCCAGTATGTAACTATAAAAACCATTTGGGATAAAATAAAACAGAAGATAACTTGTGATGATGAGAACAGCGATTATTTTCCAAGGTGTCAATTTTAATTGAAAATAGCGTTGAGGAACAAAGGGCTCAAAGATGAGACAAAACGGGGTGAGACACAAAATACCATTGATTTCACCTAGCGCACCCCATACGACATTTATCCACTTAAAAGATAACCCAGTAGCCCACTCTAACGCTAGATGGTGCAAAATCACATGAAACAGGCTAAAAACCCCGATCAAAAATATAAATTTTAAAAGGATGGCTCTGGTAGCAATGGGCGTGACAGCACCGATCCAGCGCAAGGAACATTCTCGTATTAAAAATAGAGTGACTGCAAAAAGTAAACTCAGGATGATGCTGAAGAACCAGGCGAGGTGATAATAAAGGTAGCTAGCAAGTGATCCTAAGAAAACACCCAAAATTAAGAAGGGCCCCCGGATGAAAATGGCGCATAAACCCACCCCGGAAGCTGGCCAGATGGGGCAAAAAAAGGCTTGTTGGATAAGAAATTGTTGTCCACCATATATTAACAGAATGCTGAAGATGACTTCGATGGCTCTTCGCGAGAGCACTAAACGGCGGTAGTCACTAGCATAGGAGGGGTGCTTGAGTTTGACGAGCTCCTTAGCGACTGCTTGGGTAGTGAAATTTTTGATACGTTGTTCTAATGCCTTGGACATAAAAAAATATGTTTAACACCGATGAATTATTTCAAGATTATTTAGCACGATTATATCATTCTGCTAAGGCTTTACAAAGCTTGACACCCTCACAGATCCAAACATTGACCCGGCAAGGGATCTGCATTACTTATGGTGAGATGCTTTATCCCAGCATGCGTCAAATTCTAAAAATGTTGCGACTTTCTCGTCAGGATATTTTTTTAGATCTTGGATCAGGCCTTGGCAAATGTGCCCTTCAAACGTTTATGCAAACTGAAGTTAACAAAGTGATTGGCATTGAAGCGGCTTCATTTTTGCATCAACAAGCAATCATGGTTGCGCAAGAAGTGAAAAAGGATTTTCCCTTCTTCTGGGAAGATCAGCGCGAATTAATTTTTGTTGAAGAAAATTTCTTAACTGCACAGTGGCACCATGCAACCGTTGTTTATAGTTGTTCGACCTGTTTCACACAAGAGTTACTGGTCGCAATTGGGGATCGCATTAATCAACAACCAAGCATTAACCAGGTGCTCAGTTTACGGCCACTACCAACGCTTTCGTTACCGTTAAAAAGCGTCTACCCAGTAGAATGTAGTTGGGATTCAGCTTTATGCTTTCATTACGCGCGGTTGCTTCCAACTTAACTTCCATTGTTCGAAGCATAAGAAAAACAGAAATAGTATTTGCGTCAGCGACGAAATGATCGCCAAGAGAGTATTTTGTCCCCAGCTTGGGAGCAACAAGGGAAGCCAACTTGAAAGATGCAATGCTCCGAAAAGCAACGGGATCAATATGTAAAGCATCAGTAAATAAACGACTGCTGTGTTGACGGCTCTTTTAGGATTTTTACTAAAATAAAAATAATGGGTTAATAAAATATCTCTGAACAAGAACAAGGTGCAGGTTAAGATAAAAACAGAAGGAGAGAAATTTTCTAATAATTCTTCGTTTAAAGGTTGTTGAATAACAGCAATTGTTCCAGTGATGATCATCAAAATAAAAGAGATGCTCCACCAAGGTATTTGTTCTAAAAATTCGACAACATTTTTTTCAACATAGCGAGTAATTATTTTTTTATAGCGCACCGTATCCAAGGTTTCGGTGAATAAAGCAAAATAGGTTAGCAGTTGCCCGATGCTAAACGCAGCATAATAAGGCGCATGTTGCAGCAATATTTTAAGTTCTTTATAAGCTGAAAGTTTATTATCTTCTAAGGCGGGTAGGGTAAAGGTAGCAAACCCAGAAAAATAAACAATGCAAAAAATATTAAAAAGTGTCCATGCCCAAGGAATATTACGATATTGTAATTCCTTACAAAACGTTCGTTGTAAGCCAAAAGTCGTTAACACTAAAAATAGTAGAATTGAGGTGATAGCAAAATTACCTTTATTAAATAACCATCCATGCCAGAGGAGCTCTCCGCCATTTCCCTTAACCGCTAAAAAACAGGCGTGAGTGATAATTGCCCCAATCACAGCACCAGCGACAAAATACCTAAAAGTTTTATTGGTTCTTTCTCTTCTGATTTGGGCAAGCGGTTGAATACTTAATAACAACGTCAGCGCTTGAGTAAACAGCCCACCCACGATCAGCAAGTACATTTCTGGTACGAGAGTGTTACTGGAGCTAAATAAGACATAAAAAACAAGACAAATGAAAGTGGCAAACCAGCTAAATAACGTGCTTCCAATGAGTTTCCCCCATGCCATCGACCAAGGCAAGGTTGATGCTTGACGTTGAAAATCCCAAGTATTGTTATTGACTTCTTCAATAACCGTTTCTGAAGCGTTTTTAGCTCCCCACAAAAAAATAAAAAAACAGGCTAAATTAAAAGCAACATTTGCACTTTTGCTAAGGCCATTGCTCAGATAAAAAAAGTGAAGGATCAACCAAATCAATATCGATGTTAACGTCACGCGATGAATAGAAAAATCTAACCAAATATTGCGACGTAATTCAGGGTTAAATAGAATCATTTTAATCCTCTGATTTTATTGCTTTGATAGCATTTAAATAAACTTCTTGCATTCTTTGTTGTCGATAATCCTCTAATGCGCAATGCATGAGAATTTTACCTTGATTGACCACCAGCATATGGGTAGAGTAGTCTTCTAGCTCAGCCAAGATATGCGAGGAAACGATGAGTGTCGTGCCTTCCTTTTGTAAATCCAAGAAGAGCTTGGATAAATGATAACGCGATTCGGGATCCAAGCCAGAAGCAGGCTCATCTAAAAAGAGTATTTTGGGTTTATGAATAATAGTTTGCGCGATAGCTAAACGTTGTCGTAAGCCGCGAGATAATTTCCCAGCGGTAACATGTTGATATTTTTTAAGATCCAGCCGTTGCATCGCTTCTTCTACTAATGTTTTGGTGCCAGAAAAACAGCCGTGACTCCAGGCAAAAAATCTTAGGTTTTGAAAAACAGTTAAATCATCATATAACCCAAAGAAATCCGGCAGATAACTTCCTTCCTCATGTATTTTGCGTGGATGGCGATCGGCATCCCAACCATCAATCGTAATTTTACCGTGTGTTGGCGATTCAAGGGCCGATAAACAGCGCAGCAGGGTGGTTTTGCCCGCGCCATTTGGGCCTACGAGCGCGGTAATGGTGTGAGGCGAGATTGTAAAAGAGACGTTATCTAGCGCGCGTTTACCGGGATAATCGAAGCAGAGATTTTCAACAATAATCATAGTGAAGTGATTGCCATGTCACTGAGACCAACCATTACTATAGCTAAATGAAAGAGTGAAGGCGAGAGATGTTTTCCCATCTTTTTAAGGTAAGAAAGTCCTTGCTAATTTGCTCGTGACTTAATAATGTAAAAAACTAGAGATCCGCATTGGAGAAAGTTAAATGTCTACCCTACAAGTTAAACAAGATACCTATGCTCATCAAGTTTTGGGTTGGGCAAGAGTCTCAGCAACAATAGTAGAGGATGTGTGTGGCGGTATGTTGAGTTTTATCCCCAATGGATTAAATCTCGTTTATGATTTTATTTTAAAACGGCTTCCTATTGCAGGGCGTTTTTTTTCAAATCGATTAGTAGAACAACTCATCAAACTGTTATCGGGGATCACCATTGGTAAAGGTCTGGCAACCGATTTTGCCCATTTTATTTTTTGGCCGATAGGTTTTGGCGTCGGCGCATTAATTGGTGCTGGCAGTGGGCAACACAAAATTCCTGTTTATCATGGTCAAGTGAGTAAATTTTTAACTCGTGTGTCTGGGCAAACCGTTGGAGGTGCTTTATTAGGGGTATTCCTGTTACTGTTGATTGCTCAATTTTTCCCCGTAATGGCAAATGAATTGTTAACGTTTCAATTTTTCAGCATTGCTGCCATCATTGGCGCCGTGCTTGGGCTTGGCACAAAAGCACTCTTTTTATTAGCAGTGAATACAGTGAATGAAGCAAATGCCGCAACGGTACGCAAGAATGTGCAACGTGCGAAGGAATTAAATGCCAAGTTAAAAGTGATGGTAAGGCAAAAGGCAAAAAGCCTAATATTAAGGCAAGCCCAAGATATTATTCTACAAATGCATGGTGCCCAATCTCAACAATACCTAGAAGAATTCTTTGCCTATAAATATGAAACCATTGCATTAAATATGTATAAAAAATTAGATCGACATTTTGATTATTTAACCGATAGAGCTTGTCATGGAGATCTCAATGCACTTAAAAAGTTGAGTGAATTGATCGCTAGCGCTTCCTCTAAAAAGGAAGATCCGAGTGCGCTCGATATCATGTTAGATCGTCTATTTAATGCCCGTGCCATCGCAAAAATTAAAGATGATGTCGATACCAATTATGATCGCTGGCATTATCGATTTTTGATGGCAGTAGAGGGTACTTAGGATTAACGCAAAGAACAATTAAGAAATATAGCGGTTGCCCTTTCCCTGGAGTGTTTGGATCATTTTATTTCTTTCACGCTCCCATTCACTCACCGGATACTCCTGATGCCAAGCAAGGAATAGGGCAGCTTCTTTTTCGGATAAAGGGAAATGATAAGTGTCTCGCATGTACAAGTAAGTTCGAGCAATGATGCCTCTGATCTCTGGGGCAGGTTCAATACATTTCTGCTTTTGATCAATATATAAATGGCACGAAGCCTGGTTTCTTTTTTGATCCGACACTAATCCAAAAGTAAATCGACGACGCTGTTGTCGTAATAAAGGAATTTCAGGAGCAAAATTGTGTAAATCCACACTCATTTGTTGATAAGTACTGTTGACTTGCTGACAGCATCGTAATCCCTTAAATGTTTGTCCTTTGCTATTAATGCAAGTTTTTTCTTGATAGCAATTTAGATGTTGAGCGAGTTGCCATAAAGGGACAATGGGCATCCATTGAATTTTTTTAGTGATGGTAGGGCAATGGCTGCAGGGTTGAAATGTCACTTCGTTTTTTGCAGAAAAAGGTTGATCACAAAAAAAAGTGAAGCGATGGTTCCGATAAATTTGGTTAAGATGTGAAAGAGGTGTTTTATGCGATCCTGTAACAGAAAAAGCGAGCAGCGGTAACAATGTCAAAAATAAAAGTATTAACCAATTTGTATGACGATACATGAGAACTAGCCCAATCTTAAATTAAAAGATGTTAAACTATTACTGAATTAATTAAAACAAATATATACCAGTTTCACTTGAAAAGTAGGTGTGTATTACTCCGTCATTGCGAGCTTTTAGCGAAGCAATCCAGTCTTTTCAAGATATATTCTGGATTGCTTCCCCTTCGCTTCGCTCTGGGTCGCAATGACGGAAGCCCTAATTTCAAAGTGGAAGCAGTATTTACTCATCGTCAGATTTGTCATACAAACTTTTATGCGTTGTTACCGTGCCCCTTTGCGTTATACACTCAATTTTCTTTACAAAGTGTTTAATTTTTGAGAAAGATAAGTTTTTGCTCCAGGGTGAGTAATCGTTGAAATCATTTTTTTTATTTTGTTGAGATTAAGCTTACTTTTATCAATTTCGGGTAATTTTCCAAACAGGCTTGGTTCTATTCTTCCCAGATATAAATAATCTAATAGCGCTTTTTCAGGAGTTGCAATTTGGTAATAAGGATTATAATGTGTTTCAAAACCGGTAAAAAATGACGGTATAATATGATGAATGGAAAAAGTGCCTAATGGAGTACGCTCAATTTTTTTTCTTCCAAGAGATAGTGCATAATAATACGCAGGAATTTGCTCTATCACTCCGTGATAAAAAAGGGCAGTCTGAAGGGAAATATAACACGGAAAAGGTGAAGTCAAGAAAGAAACAAGCGAGAGAGGATCGCTGTTTGGCCATGCCCATATTCCCCTTTTTAGTTTTACCAGGCTTCGAGTGAATGTTAATTGTTTCATTAAACGACTAGATTGCGTTTTTGGAAGCTGAAAGATCCCCACAATGTCTTGTAAAGTAAACGCGGGCAGATTTAATTTAGATAATTCTTCACGTGCTTCAATTAACTTCATTGGAAAAAACCGTATTTAAATTTTCAATTACCGAGAGTTGCATATCTTCCCAAATTTTCATGTTGTCGTAATGAGGAATATATTCAGGTAAAAGATAGGGTACTACTTGACTTCGATAATCATTAAACGAAATGGATAATACACATTCTTTTGCTTTTTGAAGATCAAAATTTATTTTTAAAGATTCAACTTCTTTTTTACCCAAGAGTAAATTTAAATCAAAAACATCACGAGCTTGAGTTTCGTTTCGAAATATTAAGGCATTAACTTTCTGCGTGGTTGCATCCTTATATAAATAATGTGGCAAAATCATGGGTGGTAATCGATAATTCTGTAAAATAAAATTATGGATCGGTTCTGCTTTTCGTTCGCTATCAAGATTTCTTCGAGAAAACTCGATTTTTGTTGGCAATCCTCTGATCTTATGGCTTGCTTTAATACTTACTTTCCATCTTTGAACGGTAGAAGTTTGTTTTGGAGCAGAAGTGTTTTCTATTGCCAATTGATAATGTGCTAATCCATTACGTAAAGGTATGCCATTTAAAATATTATCAATTTTCTTTTTAAGCGTATGTTCCGAGATAGTACTGATATCAATATCAATATATTCAGAATACCTAATGCTTTCAAAAAAGAAACGAAGGTTACATCCGCCTTTTATGGCATATAAGTCTGAATCTAAATGGCTCTGTAATATTTTTAAAAAAACCAGATGGAAAATTTCAATACATTGTTGATCTACCAGCATTTTCTACTCCATATTTTGGCAATGCCTTCACTATTCACTATACGAGTAGTTGGCAGATTTTGTCAACTACTCGTATAGTGGATAAAGAGGTGAATATACAATAATTAAGTTTGATGATTTCCTAACATGGAAATATGGGTGCATTCAAAGAGATCGTATTAGAATTAATGAATGTGGTAATATACTTAAAAAGTGGAATTAAACAGAATGGAAATTCAATTTCTTGGTGCTGCCCAAACTGTCACCGGATCAAAATATTTACTCAATATAAACTCTAAGAAGATATTAATTGATTGCGGCCTTTTTCAAGGTTTAAAAGAATTGAGACTTCGCAATTGGGATAAATTACCTATCGATCCTAAAGAGATTGATATGGTGATTTTAACCCATGCCCATATTGATCACTCAGGTTATTTACCACTGTTAGTGAAAAATGGATTTAGGGGCCCTATTTATGCAACATTGGGAACAAAAGATCTTTGTGCCATTTTGTTGCCGGATTCAGGCCACCTGCAAGAAGAAGAAGCAGCCTTTGCGAATAAATATGGGTATTCCAAGCATCACCCCGCTAAACCCCTTTATACCCGAGTCGATGCTGAAAAGGTGTTATCCTATTTTAAACCAGTGCCTTATGATCAAAAAGTATCGTTAGAACCAGAGTTAACCGTTACTTTTAAAAGAGCAGGACACATTATTGGTGCTTCTTTTATCGAATTAAATTACAAAGGGATTAAGGTTGTTTTTAGTGGTGATATGGGAAAGATGCAGGATCTGGTGATGCGTGCTCCTGAAGCCATCCACTCGGCGGATTACCTTATTCTTGAATCAACTTATGGAGATAAGCGTCACGAAAATGAAAGTCCGGTTGAGTATTTAGGCAAAATCATTAATAAAACTGCCGCAAGAGGTGGATCTGTTATTATTCCTGCCTTTGCTGTTGGGCGTGCTCAAAATTTACTTTATTATATCTATTTGCTCAAAACGCAACGAAAAATACCAGATCTTCCGGTATTTTTAGATAGTCCGATGGCAATCAAAGCAACGGAGTTGTTACATCGTCATCGAGAAGATCATCGCTTAAGTAAACATGAATGTCAGAAAATTGGCGAAGTGGCAACTTATATCAATACCGTGGAAGATTCAAAAAGGATTGATCATTTTCATTACCCCATTGTGATTATTTCAGCAAGTGGTATGGCAACGGGGGGGCGAGTGTTACATCATCTCAAACTCTTTGCACCCGAATCAAGAAATACCATCTTATTTACGGGTTACCAAGTGCCGGGTACACGGGGTGCAAGAATGGTCAATCATGAAAAATCGGTTAAAATCCATGGAAATATGGTACCCATTGAGGCGGAGGTAGTGTCTTTGCCAAATTCTTCAGCACATGCAGATTATGAAGAAATATTAGCCTGGCTGGGTAACATTGAGAAAGCCCCTAAAAAGGTGTTCATCACCCATGGTGAAGTCGTTGCGGCAAATTCGTTAAAAGCGAAAATTGAGCAAAACCTTCATTGGGAATGTATAGTACCAAGTTATTTACAAAGAGAAAAATTAGAATGACACTTCCTGAAAAAATAGCCACCTTGCGGCTAAAAAATCTGGGCATCGATACTTATAACGAAGCGGTTATTTATATGCTTGAGGATTGTCATGTTTGCCGCGCAGAAGGCTTTGAAGCTCAAGCAAGGATTTTAGTCACGTTGGGAGATAAATCAATTATCGCCACCTTAAATATGATTGAAAGCAATTTATTAAGTCAGGATGAAGCCAGCCTATCCACTTTTGCCTGGAAAGTATTGCAAGCAAAAGTAGGGGATGAAATCGTTTTAACGCACCCTAAACCATTGGCCTCGTTAAAATATGTTCGGGCAAAAATCTATGGACGTTCCTTATCTGAAGATCAATTTGAATATATTATCCGAGATGTGGTGAAAGGATCCTATTCCGATATTGATGTTACCATGTTTTTAACGGCTTGCGCGGGTGTGGGGTTAAACTCCCAAGAAATATATTATCTTACTAATTCAATGATACGCAGTGGCCAACAATTGCAATGGCCTTCTAAATTTGCTGTCGATAAGCATTGCGTGGGCGGGTTACCCGGAAATCGAACCACATTAATTTTAGTGCCTATTATTGCTGAATTTGGCATGACTATCCCTAAAACCTCATCACGGGCCATAACGTCTCCTGCGGGAACGGCAGATACTATGGAAGTATTTTCCCCAGTCAATCTTACTTTAGAAAAAATGCGCAAAGTCGTTGAGCAGGAAAATGGGTGCATTGTGTGGGGAGGTTCCGTTTCACTCAGCCCGGCAGATGATACTTTGATTAGAATCGAGCGCGCAATGAATATCGATGCTCAAGGCCAGCTAGTGGCTTCTATTTTATCCAAAAAAATTGCTGCAGGTTCGACGCATATCCTGATTGATGTGCCAATTGGTTCCTCAGTTAAAATAAGATCTTTAGAAGAAGCAGAGAATTTAAAAAACGAACTGCAAACCATTGGTGTCCGATTGGGCGTTGAATTAAAAGTGCTTTTTACCGATGGATCGCAGCCAATTGGGAGGGGAATAGGGCCAGCCCTCGAAGCACGAGACGTACTCGCGGTGTTATCGTGCCAAAAAGAGGCTCCGCAAGATTTACGAGAAAGATCCTTAATGTTGGCAGGGGCCATTATAGAATTTTCACCCAGTGTAGCACCAGGGCAAGGGCAGAAAATAGCAACCGAAATATTAGAGAGTGGAAGAGCGTTTAAGAAGTTTCAGGCGATTTGTAAAGCACAAGGTGGGATGGCTGAGCCGCCCATAGCACATTATCATCATGTCGTAAAAGCGAAAAGTAGTGGTATTATCACGAATATTAATAATCGTTTGCTTGCGCAGCTTGCTAAGCTTGCAGGGGCCCCTCGTGCAAAAGCTGCTGGGATCTCATTAGCAACAGCACTTAATTCACCTGTGGTAAAAGGTGAGCCTTTATTTACAATATTTGCTGAATCACGTGGCGAATTAAATTATGCCTTATCTTATCTTGAGCATGAGAAACATATTCTAACAATTGAGGCAGATAAATGAACCCAATTGCTTTATACCTATTTGGAGCTACACAGTTTATTCAACCATTGCAGAATAAACTTAATATTGAGATAGGGGAAATATCTTTTCATTATTTTCCCGATAAAGAAGTATTAGTTAGAATAAAATCCGACGTTAAGGATCGTCATGTTATTTTAGTGGCAAATTTATTAAACATTAATTTGAATATATTGCCACTCATATTTACTGCTGAAACGGCTCGCGAATTGGGTGCCAAACATATTACTTTAATTGCACCCTATCTACCTTATATGAGGCAAGATAAACAGTTTGATTCGAGTGAAGGAGTTACTTCAAAATATTTTGGATCGCTCCTTTCAAACCACGTCGATGCTTTAATAACCTTTGATCCTCATTTACATCGTTGGAAATCCTTAAGCGATATTTATACTATTCCAACAGTAGTGCTACATGCTACCAACAATATTGCTTTATGGATTAAAGAACATATCCCTAATCCATTTATTATTGGTCCTGATATGGAAAGCGAGCAATGGATCAATCGTATTGCTCAAAAAGTGGATGCTCCTTATATCATTTTGGAAAAAACGAGAAAAGGTGATCGTGATGTCGAAGTTATGTTGCCCGCAACTCAATTACACCAGAACCGCACTCCAGTTTTAATTGACGATATCATTTCAACGGGTGTTACCATGACCAAATCGATAGAAGCGATAATGAAAAGAGGGTGGGGATCACCTATTTGTATTGGGATCCACGCTGTGTTTGTTGGTAATGCCTATCAAGATTTGTTAAATGCTGGTGCGAAAAAAATTGTCACTAGCAATACACTTCCCCATCTTACAAATGAGATTGACTTAAACGATAATATTATTGATGGAATAGCCCACATTTAAGGCTATAGTCAGTAACTTATTGAATTCTAAGCAATTTATAGGTTCGTTGAACTTACTTCTGACCCTGATGTCTTAATAAATAGCTTATTTATAAGTTTATTTTGAGGAGACAACTCATGAAAAAAGGTACAGACGTTAAAAAAGCAGCTGAAGATCTTTTGAGAACAGCCAGAGATGGGACAGCTCGACAATTGGAAGAGTTAATGCTTCTGACACGTGATAAAGAAGTGTTAAACCAAGCTGCATCTATTGTGGTACCCCCAGAAAACCAAACTTTATTAATGTTGGCAGTATCGTCTGGAGATTTAGAAAAAGTACGATTAGCGATAGTCATGTATGAACAATACTCGCGCAAGTTAAATGAACACATAGATCTCATTTCAACAAAACATAAATTAAATATATTACAAATGGCATCTTTAGTACAAAGCCCAGATACTCCTAGAATGGTGAAGATTGTCACAGATTTGATATTAAAAACTGATCCCAAGGGTGGTCTATTAAATTTTATGCTGAGGCATCAAGCGGTTGGTAGCAACCCCTATTTTACGGGAGCACTTTTTCCGGAAAGGGGATATCTATACGCGATTTACAAAAACAAAGATCATAACCCTATTGCACCAGGAAACTTAAATATTATAAAAGAACAAATAACAAAAATATTTAAAGATGTTAAGCCAGATGATATTGTAGAATTCATCGGTGGCTTGTTAGATGAGCCAAATTGGTTGGCTCATGCCCTTGGCAAGGATAAACCTACTGCTGCCGATATGAAAAATATTGATCTACAAAAGGATATTGCAGTACACGCTATTAATTCTCGATTACCTGCGCTATTAGAATTAGAAAGTTTCGCAATTTTTATTCCCAATATACTTGTTGGATATAAGAAAAAACACCCGCAGCTACCCGTCAGCTCTTTAAATTTGAGTTTGTCCAAACTTTCACAATCAGGTACTGCTGCGCAAGTTGCTAGATCGAGATCAACTTCAACTTCTTCGGAATCAAGTACTGCTCCGCAATCTGCTAGATCGAGATCAACTTCAACTTCTTCTCAAAAAAGTGCAAGTGCTACTTCCTCTTCTTCTAGATCAAGATCAGGTTCTGCACCAGCTCAGCCACCTTCAGCATCGATACCATCGAGAGCGAGATCTCAAACGCCGCCTCCTGCGAAAGCTCCACAGCCTTCTCAAGGCGGTCCTAGAGTGCTGGCAGTTTCAAGTTCATCGGAGTCGTCTTCAAGTTCATCATCTGATCAAGTGTTTGATTTGCCTCTGCCTGCTAGCATGAGCCAAAAACCACCCGCTGCATCAGCGGCAACACCATTTGCAGGAAGAGCACGTGCGCAACCTGCAGTACCGCCCGCAGGAAGAGCAGGAGCACGGCCTGCATTACCACCTACTGGCAGCGCAGGAACACCTGCAAGACCACAAGCAGCAGCACCTGCAGCGCCACCTGCTATGAGAGCAAGAGCCCAACCTGCAGTTCCACCTGCAGGTAGAGCAGCAGCCCCCGTGGTACCACCGGTTAGGCCACAAGCTCCGCCACCACCCGATCCAACCCAAACGATGACAACGACAATGGCACAAACGCACAATCCATCACAGGCTGTTTCTGCTGCGGTAACGACCTATATGAAAACGCATCAAAACAAAGCGCCCAATCAAGGAGAGTTGAACACTATGGCGCGACAAGCGACAACGGATCCACAAGAGCGTGATAAATTATTGTTAGCAATCAGAAGTCGCTTTAAAAAGTAATGAAATAATCTTTTCACATGAGATCATAAATCCCAATGTGGGGTTTATGATCTACTCCGTCATTGCGACCCAGAGCGAAGCGAAGGGGAAGCAATCCAGAATATATCTTGAAAAGACTGGATTGCTTCGCGAAGCGCTCGCAATGACGGGATCCCTAATTTTAAAGTGGAAGCAGTATATATCTTCCCAGATGGAAATTTGATTAACGCTTGCTTAATTCTTTGAATGAGCAAAACCAAAATATAATAAAATTAATCCAATGATGAAAGCAGGCAGCAAAGAGTAACAAATATTTTTAGTCCCGAATTTCATCGCTAAATCAACTAAAACTGGGGAAAAGGAAAGGATGATCCCTTTCAGGGTAATCCAATAACCAAGCAGAGTAACAATGATCGGCCAGCCTCGCCACTTTTGATGACTCACCAGAATAGCTAATCCTAAAAACAGCGTAAAAATCCCCATAATCATCAATTCCACGGGATTTTTACCTATTAGCAACATGATGGTCTGGTAAGTTTTAATTTGAAAATACATGCCAATGGGTATAATCACTGCATAAAGACCAAGTAATCTTGCCCAAAATATAGAAATATCCACCTTAATATCCCCCACAATATCACCCATTTATTATATTAATCAGCTATCGGCATGATTAAATAATTTTTGAGTCAATAAGGTAATCGGATGATCGGCTTCAATGGCTTCAGGAGACATTTTTGCAATTTCTTGAATTAACGCCGAGCCAATGATGGCTCCTTTCGCTCCGGCTTGATAAGCTTGTTTGACATCGTCTCCATTTTTTATTCCAAATCCAAAAACCGGTGGAGGAGCATTGAGTGCTTGAAGTTGCGCTACAAGTATTTTAGCCTGCGTAAATTCACTTTGTCGCTCAGTACCGGTGACACCTTTTCGTGTCACCACATAGGTGTAACCACTAGATGATTGTGCTAAAGCAAGCAAGTCTTGTTTTCGACATGCGGGTGTAGCCAGTAAAATAGGATCAATCTCATATTGTTGAGCAGCAGTTACAAAAGGGTAAATCTCTTTAGTAGGGACATCTGGCAACAAAATGGCATCGATCCCCGCTTGTTTTGCCTCTGCATAAAATTGATCAATCCCTCTTTGATAAACAAGGTTTGCGTAAACTAATAGTCCAATAGGTAACGTAGGATATCGTAGACGAATATCATCGATGATCTCCAAACATTGATCCATCGTGCTTCCATTTTGCAAAGCAGTTTTAGCTGCTTGGGCAATAACGGGGCCATCAGCAATGGGATCCGAAAAGGGGATCCCAAGTTCTAAAGCATCGATCCCTGCCTTAATGACTGAATCAATAATCTTTTTGCTCAGTTCAAGGGTAGGATAACCTAACATTAAAAAAGGTATATGGGCGCAGCGTTGGTGCAAGAAAGGTTGATCAAAAAGTGCGGCAAATCGTGACATATTATTTTCCTTTTGAGATCTCTAAAACTTGATCAATATCTTTATCGCCACGACCCGACAAATTCACCATAATGATGGGATGATCATTACACTTATTTGCGATCTGGAAGGCATAAGCTAAAGCATGAGCCGATTCCAGTGCCGGAAGGATCCCTTCATAACGTGCAAGCAGATGATAAGCTTCTAGAGCTTGATCATTGGTGACGCCCACATAGTTTGCTCGGCCAGAAGCTTGCAAAAAAGCGTGCTCAGGGCCCACGCCTGGGTAATCCAACCCTGCAGCAACAGAATGAGTTGTTTGAATTTGGCCTTCATTATTTTGCAAAAAGATACTTTTGGTGCCATGAAAAATCCCTGGTTGTCCAAGTTGTAAGGTCGCTCCATGATGCTGCGTGTGTAATCCCAACCCTGCAGGCTCAACGCCAATCAAAGTAACCTCTTTATCGTCAACAAAGTCGCAAAAAATTCCCATGGCATTCGATCCACCACCCACACATGCGACAACGTAGTCAGGTAATCTATTTAGTTTAGAAAGAATTTGCTGCTTTGCTTCTTTGCCAATAATGCGTTGAAATTCTCTTACCATCAAAGGATAAGGGTGTGGCCCGACCACCGTGCCTAATACATAATGAGTGTTATGATAAGTGGCGGACCATTCGCGTAAAGTGGCATTCACTGCTTCTTTTAAAGTTTGAGCACCATCGGTTATCGGATGAACTTGAGCACCAAAAAGTTGCATTCTTTTAACATTAGCCGATTGACGCGCAACGTCTTTTGCTCCCATAAAAATATGGGTTTCAAGCCCTAACAAGGCGCCGACCATGGCGGTGGCAACGCCATGTTGGCCGGCACCGGTTTCAGCAATCAAGCGTGTTTTATTTAAATATTTTGCTAATAAACCTTGAGCCAGTACTTGATTAGTTTTATGGGCGCCGCCATGGACTAAATCTTCACGCTTTAAAAATATTCTAGCTTGTTTATTGATGGGAAGTCGTTGACATTCATATAAAGGCGTTGGTCTTCCGGCATAATCTTGTAATAAAGTGCGTAATTGTTGATTAAATTGAGGGTCTTTTTGTAGTGTATGAAAAGCTTGGGTCAGCTCTTCGAGGGCTGGGATCAGAATTTGTGGCACAAAACTGCCACCAAACTCACCAAAATACCCTTCATGATGTTGTATCATAACAAGCTCCTCGTAAATTTTGAAATAACGCTTTTAATTTTATGGGATCTTTAACACCCGGTTTGCATTCAACGCTTGAGCTAATATCGAGCGCCCATGCTTTTATTTTGCTGGCCGCGGCGATGTTATGACTTGCTAAGCCACCTGCCAAAACAATGTCTTTTAACAACGGAGAGTGGGTTAAAGGTGCCCAATCAAAAGTTTGACCTGTTCCACCAAACTGACGATCAGACTGAGTGTCAAAGACCAATTTATCTACCCCAGGTGGGAGCTCAGTCATTTTTGTGTTTCCAGGAACCGCTAACCATATTTGACAAGAGGGTGGCAGTGCTTGTCGCAATTGCATCATAGTTTGATTGTCTTCTTGGCCATGCATTTGAACTGCATGTAAATTTAATTGCTTAGCGGTTTCTACGATGGTATTAATCGCTTGCTTAGCAAAAATGCCAACGTATTTCATCGGGGCAGCCAATTGTAATTTAATGGCTTGTTCAACCGTGATCTTTCGAAGGGACTCAGGTATAAAATTTAAACCACCAAAAGTTGCCCCTGCGAGGAAAGCATTTTTGACGTCTTCTTCGCGAGTTAATCCACATATTTTAACATTGCCGAAAGCTAATTCTCGCATTTTATGATCAATATTTGTAGCTCGACTTAAAGTGGTTCCAATTAAAAAACCATCGACCATGCCACTTAATTTTTGCATGTCTTCTGCCGAATGGATCCCTGATTCAGCTATAATAAGCGTGTCTTTAGGGAGATCGGTTAATAACTTATTAATCAGGCCCATATCAAGCTCTAAGGTATTTAAATTACGATGATTGATCCCAATCAGATTAGCGTTTAACTGCTTGGCTCGTAACAGTTCCTGACGCGTATGGACTTCGGTTAAGACACTCATATTGAGTTTTTCTGCTTGTTCACGACAAGCTAAGTATTCGCGATCATCGAGTACCGACAACATCAGTAACACGGCATCGGCACCGTAGAGTCGAGCAACAGCAACTTGATATGGATCGATAATAATATCTTTAGCTAAGATCGGTTTATCGATTGCTTGAGAGACTCTTCTTAAATGGCTGAACGATCCACCAAAAAAAGGGGTGTTGGTCAGTACTGAAATGGCATCGGCAAATTTGGCATATTGTTTAGCCATTTCGGTGATAGGGTATTCACTCCGTAATTTACCCAAGCTCGGTGATCGGTATTTGCATTCAAAAATTAAAGCGGGTTGATGTATTTTTAAGGCGCCGATAAAATCCCGTGTACTGGGTTGTAACAATGGCAAAAAACTTGGTAGGGGTAACATTTTTTGCCGAAGCAATAGATCTTGCTTTTGCTTTTCAATCATTTCTTTAAGCATGACTCATCTCTTTGATTTGCATTAATCTCTGGTAACCTTGGTCGCTTTGCAGTAAATCTTGTACTAGATTCACTCCTGCTCGAAGTGATGAGGTTTGTCCTACCAACCACAGCAGTGTTCCTGCATTGAGGGCAACCGAAGTTTGATAGGCTAATGATCCTTTGCCTTGCAGTAATTTGAGAAATTGTTGAGTATTGGTTTCGGGATCACCTCCTTGTAATGTTTCTAATGGATAGGTCGATAACCCAACTTCTTCTGGAACAAGACGAAAGTCTGAAATTTCTCCATCCATTAATAAACTGCCAGTCGTTGGCCCATGAATTGCCATTTCATCTAAACCGCTTCCATGCACGACTAGAGCACGTCGCGTGCCTAACATTTTAAAAACCTTGGCTAAAGGCGCGCATAAATTAGGATCATAAACGCCTACTAATTGGTAATCAGGTTGTACAGGATTTAGGAGCGGTCCTAACAGGTTAAAGATCGTTTTGGTTTTTAAAGTGGTACGAACATCAGTAGCAAAACGCGCAGCAGGATGGTAAAGCGGCGCAAAGAGAAAACAAAAATTCAAATCAAGTAATAATTGTTCAGCAACCTTGGGTGAAACATCCAATTTGACACCCACGTTGGCTAATAAATCTGCCGAGCCACATTGCGATGAAATTGCCCGGTTGCCATGTTTCGCAACTTTAATATCGGTACAAGCAAGTATGATTGAGACTGCAGTCGAAATATTAAGCGTTTGTTGCCCATCCCCTCCCGTACCGACACAATCTACAATGGTATAGTTTTTTTTTAATTTTAAAGCATTTGGAAAAGGTTTTGCAGCTTGTCGCATCGCTTGCACTGCACCGCTGATCTCGTTAGGTGTTTCTCCTTTTGTTTTTAATGCAACTAATAAAGCAGCGATCTCTATGGATGAATATTGACCACTGGCCATTAAACTAAACTGAGAATGACTTTGCTTGAGCGTTAATGATTTGCCTTGCGATAATTTTTCTAAAACATGAGATAAATTAGGCGAGAGCATAGTTTACCTCCGAGCTTAAAGCGATCGTCATTTTCATAAAGTTCTCGATAATTTGATCGCCGTACGGTGTTAAAATTGATTCGGGATGAAATTGTAAGCCGTAAACGGGGTAGTGTTGATGTGCCAATCCCATGATCATTCCTTGATGGGTAGCGATCACTTTCAAAGTTGAAGGCAGTTCTTTCACATACAAAGAATGGTAACGGCCTACTTCCATCGGGCTAGGCAGATCTGAAAACAGGGGATGGTGCTCATGCTCGATGGTGCTGACTTTTCCATGAAAAGGGTTAACATCGACATCCAGTTTGCCTCCAAATGCTTCCCCAATACTTTGATGACCAAGGCAGATCCCAAGAATAGGGATCATTCGATACGTTGCTTTAATAAGATCTAAGCATATTCCTGCTTGCTGTGGGTTGCCAGGCCCAGGGGATAAAATCAAACATTTTGGATATTCAAGCTTTTTGATCTGATCGATGATAAAATCAAGCGGCGCCGAGTTACGATACACAATCACATTGGCTTTTTGTTTTTTTAAACTATCTACTAAATTAAATGTAAAAGAATCATAATTGTCGATCACAATCACATTACAAGTCATGATGTTTCTCCTGCGGCGATAATGGCATTTAATACCGCTTGTGCTTTATGTTGTGTTTCTAATGCTTCTAAGGTGGGATCTGAATCTGCGACAATCCCTGCACCGGCGCGCACATGGGCGACATTTTGATAAACCACTGCAGAACGAATGATAATAGCGGTATCCATTTCACCGTCAACACCCACTAAACCGATTGCGCCTCCATAAGGGCCGCGTTTTTCTTGCTCACACTCACGCAATATTTCAGTGGCTCTTAATTTAGGCGCGCCCGACAACGTTCCCATATTCATACACGCGCTATAGGCGTGCAGCGCATCTAACGAAGGCTTTAATTTACCTTGCACTTTCGAGCACAAATGCATTACTTTGGCATAACGACTCACGGTGGTGAGCTCTGTGACTTGACAAGTTCCTGCCAGGCTTATTCTGGCAATATCGTTGCGTGCGAGATCAACCAGCATCATGTGTTCAGCCAATTCTTTTTGGCTCAATCTCATTCCAGTTTCGAGCCGACTATCTTTATCGCGATCAATTTTACCTTGATGATCAAACCCTCGTGGTCGGGTGCCTGCGATAGGGCAAAGGGTCACTTTTCTTTCGTTCAAGTGTTCTGATTTTTCTACTTTAACGCAAGTTTCAGGCGATGCACCAAACAAGGTATGTTCGTGGCCTTTAAAATAAAATAAATAGGGTGAAAAATTAGTCTGAATTAAATTTTCAAATGCTAGCAAAGGTTGATGGCAAGGCAAACTAAAACGACGAGATATCACGGTTTGAAATATATCTCCTTGTTGGATATGTTTTTTGCAACGATCAACCAGCTGTTTATATTCCTCCATCGAATGAGAACAGTCTACTGGATGAGAGCGAGACACTGTATTTGGAATGGATTTATTTTGCCTTGGCTGATATTGAGTAAGCTTTTCTAAAGTATTTTCTGTTTGTTGTTTATCATTTCCTAAAACACTGTAATGTGTTTGTTGCAGAAGGTGATCAATTACAATAATTTCTTCGGGGAAAAAAGCCACCCAGTCTGGAAATTTAAGGGGATCATCCGATAAAGAAGGTAATTTTTCAAAGGCGGCAATTAAATCAAATGAAAATATCGTAAATAATTGTTGCATAGCCGATGGGATTTCTTGATGGATAGGAAAAAGATCGAGGCAACGACGTAACACATCAAAGGCACTCTTCCGACAGATCCGCTCTTCATCAGTCAAGGTGTCATCTTCAGAAGTTTTATCCAAATAAAGGGTGACTTCATCTTGAACTGCACCAAAATGCAGCTCCAATACCATTTTACCCAAATCAGTTAAAGCAATTATTTTAATTTGAGGGTGTCGATATTCAATCCGTAAAGCAGCCTTCTTTAAAATGGTGCTTTTCTCGAAGGTTTTATTTTCATGTAAGGCGTTGATAAACAAGGCCGTATCAGCAGTATTTCCATCATTCGATAGTCTTGCATAAAGTGCAAGTGGATCGGGGCAAAATGGTTTGGTAGTGACCAGTTGAACGATATCAGACATAAATCAACCCTCTGTTGAGTGCTTTAGCTAAAGGGAATAAATCAGCAACGATCATTTTAAATTCCGCTGGAAGCAACGCTTGATCGCCATCAGATAAAGCTTTACTAGGTTGATGATGTACTTCAACCATGATCCCATCTGCGCCGCAAGCCAGCGCAGCCTTTGCCATTGGAGACATAATTTGCGTGATCCCGGTACCATGTGAAGGATCAACAATAATAGGTAAATGGGTTAAATTTTTAAGAATGGCAACAGCGTTTAAGTCTAAGGTGTTACGCGAGACTTTTTCAAATGTTCTGATCCCTCGTTCACATAACATCACTTGATGATTCCCAGTATTTAAAATATATTCAGCCGCCATCAGTAATTCTTCAATCGTTGCTGCGATGCCACGTTTGAGTAAGATGGGTTTTTGACTGTAACCGGCAGCTTCTAGTAGCCCAAAATTTTGCATATTGCGTGATCCTATTTGCAACACATCCGCAACGTTGGCAGTGTTTTCGATTTGGCGAGCATCCATTACCTCGGTAATAATGGGGATGTGGTATTTATCACGCATTTCTTTAAGTAATAACAAACCATCCTCGCCTAGTCCTTGAAAACTATAAGGCGAAGTTCGCGGTTTAAAGGCCCCGCCTCGTAAAATATGAGCGCCTGCAGCCACAACGGCTTCGGTAATGGCTGTCATCTGCTGTCGATCTTCAACCGCACAAGGCCCAGCAATAAGGGTAAAACTGTTATCACCAATAACATGCTTCCCAATCCGGATCTCGGGTTTTTGAATATTCCCAACTTTAAAATTGTCCATTTTGTTTTTTAGATTTTGGTATTCATCTCTCATTGCTTCTTCTCCAGTAATTAGGGGGCAAAAAAAAAGCCCATCTTTTGATGGGCTTTTTGCGAGGTAAAAAAAAGCCCACCAAAGGGTGGGCTTTTAATTCGCGAATTTTTTATCTATATGCGCGAGTGAACCCACCCAGATTGGAGGGCCACCAAAAGCGAATAGAATGAAGTATTTGTAAGGTATTTGTTTTCATAGCTTTTTGAATTTAGCAAAGGAACAAGTGACGGGTCAAGCCTTTTGATTGATTTTTTTAACTTTCGGATGAACGGTAGGAGGGAAGTGGCTATACTTACTCATTATAACTCGCTTTGAGGTACATATTATGTATGGGTCAAAATATTGGATTGTTGGATTATCATTGGCAAGCTGCTTAGGCGTAAACACGCCGTTACTGGCTGACGTCGAGGCGATCACCTTGAAGTTAGAGACCATTGAAATGAAACGATCGCACGATATCCGCGGCGATCATCTTTTTTTCAGTATCAGTGAATTTCCATCGGCAGAAAAACCGGTGCATTATCAGATCCCAAGTTTTCCCACTCATTGGTATTCCCGCCATTTAGAGCATATTAAGAACATCGAACTTTGGAAAAAAGACATTACCATCTGTGAAAATGTCGATCTTTTGATTACGTTGGTAGAGCAAAATATTTTAACGCTCAATGAAGAAGAGCTTGGCTCGGTTGAATTAAAAGTGCGTTGTGAAAATGGTAAGTTTCATACTGAGTGGGCCATTCCACATAAACAAGACACCGTCAAATTGCCCGAGCAAGAAAATGCGTATGGGTTTTTTGGTAGGAATTCGGATTATCATGTGGTGTTTAACATTAATGAGACTTTGAAAAAGAACTAATATCGCTATCGCGACGGAGTAGGGGTTGTTAAAATTAAATTTTCCCCTTGCTGAAAAAAATTAATTCTTTTTAATGCTGTCATGCCTAACAATATTTCATTGCCGCCCATGTTGGCATTCACGCTAGCAGGTAAATGGTGTAAAGTAATGTGGCCAATCGTTACGGTATCAAGGTAGGTTTGATACACAACGATATTCCCTCCTGCAGTGGTTGCAAGTGACTCATAGCCATGCTGTAAGTGCAGCTCTCGTGCAATTTGACCCGGAATAACAATATCGGTTGATCCAGTGTCAAGTAAAAATACCGCTGCTTTACCATTGATGGTTCCTTCGGTTAAATATTGATTTTTATTATTGCGTTTGATGATCGTTTGTTGGGTTCCATCAGTGGTGACAATTTCTGGTGTAGTTGCCAGGTTACTATACCAATGATTAAAAAATAAACTTAGCAACACTAAGATCAACACCCAAGCGATGATCGCCATGAATTTTCCAAGGCCTTGGGTATCGTTGTCGGGTGGGAGCTCTTTCATGATATCAATCGTAACGTGGTAGATTGTTGCAATTATAGCCCAAATCGTTAACCTGTTTATGTATCAAGGGTTTAATGTTAACTCAAATGGGTAACAATGTTATGAAGCTTAATGTAAAATCAGGTCTTATCACTAGCGCTACCTTTTGCGCGTCGCCAAATTTTGATGAACGGCCCTTAGATCATGAAATCGATTTATTGGTCATTCATGGGATCAGTTTGCCACCAAAGGTGTTTGCCGGAGATGCCGTCCAAAAATTCTTTTGCAACCGATTGGATGCAGCAGAGCATCCTTATTTCCAACAAATTGCTCATCTTAAAGTTTCTAGCCATTTTTACATTCGTCGCGATGGTGCATTGTGGCAATTTGTTCCCGTGACCAAACGCGCTTGGCATGCTGGGGGCTCTTCTTTTATGGGTCGAGATAATTGTAACCATTATTCCATTGGGATTGAGTTAGAAGGTGAGGATAATATCGCGTATACTACATTACAGTACGACAAATTAGCGCAATTAACTTATGTTATGATGCAACATTTTCCAAAGATTACCTTGGATCGATTGGTTGGGCATAGCGATATTGCGCCGCATCGTAAGACTGATCCCGGACCAGCATTTGATTGGACGCATTATAAACAGTTAGTTAGGGATCTCTTGTCGGCGGAAAATTAGGGATTAGACATAGGAATGATATAATCCCGGGAAAATAGTATTAATGGGCGAAAAGAAGGAAAAGGATAAATGCAAAATCCTGCAACCCCAGATGATGATCCTGAAGAAACTCAAGAATGGTTGCAAGCACTGCGTTCAGTCGTCAAATTTGAAGGGACAGAGCGCGCTCAGTTTTTGATCGATACCATTGCTAAAAAAGCACAAGCCTTAGGCTGTCGTTATGATTCAAAGATCACCACGCCTTATTGCAATACCATTAGCGTTCAAAATGAACCTGCCATGCCTGGCGACTCTGCAATCGAGCACCGACTTCGCGGATTAATTCGTTGGAATGCCATGGCAATGGTGGTGAGAGCGCAACAAGTCGATAGCTCTTTAGGCGGACATATCGGCACTTTTGCTTCCTCGGCTACTTTATACGATGTTGGTTTTAATCATTTTTGGCGCGGTTTAGATCATGAATGCGGTGGTGATTTAATTTATATTCAAGGACACGCTTCGCCGGGTATTTATGCTCGTGCTTTTTTACAAGGAGATATTTCAGAAGATCAATTAATTCATTTCCGCCGCGAAACGAGTAAAAAAGGCGTTTCCTCTTATCCGCATCCTTGGTTAATGCCGCATTTTTGGCAATTCCCAACGGTTTCAATGGGCCTCGGGCCGCTACAAGCCGTGTATCAAGCAAGATTTATGCGCTATCTCGAAGCGCGAGAATTAATCCCTAAAACCGATCGTAAAGTCTGGTGCTTTTGTGGCGATGGTGAAATGGATGAACCAGAATCGCTTGCCGGGTTATCACTTGCTGCCCGAGATAAGCTGGATAATCTGATTTTTGTCATTAATTGTAATTTGCAACGGTTAGATGGCCCGGTTCGAGGTAATGGCAAAATTATTCAGGAATTAGAAAGCGTTTTTAAAGGTGCCGGCTGGAATGTGCTAAAACTGATTTGGGGCGATGGATGGGACTCTCTCTTTGCTGCCGACAAAAGTGGTTTATTACTTCGGCGAATGGAAGAAGTCGTCGATGGTGATTACCAAAATTATAAAGCCAAAGGTGGCGCGTATACCCGAGAACATTTTTTTGGTAAATATCCCGAGCTAACACAACTGGTGGCTAACCTTTCTGATGATCAAATTGCAAAACTAAATCGTGGTGGGCACGATCCCAAAAAAGTGCATGCAGCTTATCAAGCAGCAGTGGATCAGCGTGGACAACCCACGGTGATCCTTGCTAAAACAGTGAAAGGGTATGGTTTAGGATCAGCGGGTGAAGCGCTGAATATCGCGCATAACACTAAAAAAATGACCTCCGACGAAATAGCACTATTTAGAGATCGCTTTAAAATTCCAGTCACTGATGAAATGGTTGAAAAAATTGCCTTTTATCGCCCATCCGAAAAAAGCGAAGAGATGCAGTATTTAAAAAAGCGAAGGCAAGAACTGGGCGGCAATCTTCCTAAAAGACGCCAAAAGGCTTCGCATGAACCCATCGCGTTACCGCCATTAAGTATTTTTGATGCACAATTACGCACTCACGATCGCGAAATTTCTACCACCATGGCGTTTGTTCGTATGTTAGCAGCGCTGGTTAAAGATAAAACCATGGGCAAATATATTGTGCCGATTGTTCCCGACGAAGCGCGCACTTTTGGGATGGAAGGATTGTTTCGCCAAATTGGCATTTATTCAAGCGAAGGGCAAAAATATAACCCAGTTGATGCTGATCAAGTGATGTATTATCGTGAAGCGCAAAACGGCCAAATTCTAGAAGAAGGGATCAATGAAGCGGGTTCTTTTTGCTCTTGGATCGCTGCCGGCACATCTTATAGCACTTACAATCGCACGATGATCCCATTTTATATTTTTTATTCCATGTTTGGTTTTCAACGCATTGGCGATTTTGCTTGGGCAGCGGGCGATAGTCGCACCAAAGGATTTTTATTAGGCGGCACAGCTGGTCGAACCACTATCAATGGCGAAGGGTTACAACATCAAGATGGGCATAGCCATTTGTTCGCCAGTTTTATTCCCAATTGTGTGAGCTATGATCCGACTTTTGCTTATGAATTAGCTGTGATCGTTCATCATGGTTTAGAAAGGATGTTTGGCAAAAATGAGGAAGTGTATTTTTATATTACGTTGATGAACGAAAATTATCTGCATCCTGAGATCCCAAAAGGGGCTGAGGAAGGGATCATTAAAGGGATGTATTTGCTGTCTAAAGCAAGTAAACCTAACCCCCAGCATGTTCAATTATTAGGATCGGGTACCATTTTACGCGAAATTATCGCAGCCACTGAATTATTAAAAGAATATAACATTACGGCAGATGTTTGGAGTGTCACCAGTTTTAATGAATTGCGTAAAGATGCATTATCGCAATCACGTTGGAATTTATTGCATCCGCTTGAAAAACCCAAACAAAGTTATTTTGAGCAAATGTTGGTAAATACCCAAGGCCCAATCATTGCCGCAACCGATTATATGAAGATTTTTGCCGAGCAGTTGTCGTCTTTTGTGAAAAAACGATTTATTGCCTTAGGGACGGATGGTTTTGGTCGCAGTGACACACGCGATGCTTTGCGACATCATTTTGAAGTGGATCGCCATTTTATTGCGTATTCGGCTATAAAAGCCTTGGTAGACGAAGGTAAATTAAAGCCTGAAGTCGCCCAAAAAGCCTTACAACAATTTAATCTTAATCCGGATAAGCCTGATCCGGTTCATTTATAAAATACAGGGAGTCAGGGGTGAATATTAAAGAAATTACGGTGCCAGATATCGGCAATTTTAGCGGGGTAGAAGTCATCGAAGTCGCTATTACCCCGGGAGCAGTAATTAAAGCAGAAGATACGCTGGTCACTTTAGAAACCGAAAAAGCGGCTATGGACGTGCCTTCGCCGGTAAGTGGTAAAGTGAAAGAAGTTAAATTAAAAGCAGGTGATAAAGTTTCAAAAGGAGATTTAATTGCCTTAGTTGAGCTGACGCAAGAACCCATTGTGGCCCCCGCTAAACCAGAAGCGCCTGCTAAAGCCGAAGAAAAAGCGCCTGCTAAAACACCTGCACCATCTGCAGCTGCAGCGCCTATCAAACAAACCATCTCCAAAATTGAAAAAGAAGATCTCGAAGACGATGATGAAGATGTGCATGCCGGGCCGGCAACCCGACGTTTAGCGCGTGAATTGGGCGTGGATTTATCCAAAATCCACGGCTCAGGCCCTAAAAATCGCGTAGTCACCAACGATATTCATGCTTACGTTAAATCAGCTTTGCAATCCGGTGGTGGGGCGGGTTTAGCCATTGAATCAGCGCCCGCTATTGATTTTAGTCAATTTGGCGCAATTGAAGTCAAACCTTTAAGCCGAATTAAAAAGTGGACAGCAAAAAATTTACATCGTAATTGGGTAAGCATTCCTCATGTGACACAATTTGATGAAGCCGATATTACTGATCTCGAACATTTCCGTCAGGAAAATCGTGCTGCTGCCGAAAAGCAAGGGATCCGCTTAACGTTGTTAGCGTTTATCATGAAAGCAGTGGTGGCTGCGCTAAAAGCTTATCCGCAAGTGAATGCTTCATTGGCACCCAATGGCACAGAATTAATTTATAAAAAATATTTTCACCTTGGGGTCGCTGTTGATACCGCCGATGGCTTAATGGTGCCAGTGTTAAGAGATGTAGATCTCAAAGGGATCTACGCCATTGCTCAAGAATTAGCGCAATTAAGTAGTTTGGCGCGCGAAGGTAAATTAAAAAACGAACAAATGCAAGGCAGTTGCTTTAGCATTACCAGCTTGGGTGGTGTGGGTGGCACTTCATTTACGCCCATTATTAACGCTCCCGATGTTGCCATTTTAGGGGTGTCGAAGTCGCAAACTAAGCCAATTTTTCTTGAGGGTGAATTTGTACCAAGGCTGATGTTACCGTTGAGTTTATCGTACGATCATCGCGTGATCGATGGCGCGGAAGGGGCAAGATTTTTAAATTATGTAGTAGATCAATTACAAGATATTCGAAAATTATTACTGTAACGACAAAAAAATAGGTGATACTTCAATGGCAGAATTAAAAGCAAAAGTCGTGGTATTAGGTAGTGGCCCAGGTGGTTATTCTGCTGCTTTTAGAGCAGCGGATTTATTGGGTGAGGGTGTTGTTTTAGTTGAACGTTATCCTACACTAGGAGGCGTTTGTTTAAATGTGGGTTGTATTCCTTCAAAAGCATTGTTACACACCGCCGCGATGATCAACGAAGCCAATACCATGGCAAAACATGGGGTTGATTTTGGAGCACCGAAATTAGATTTAACCAAAATCCGCGAATTTAAAGATAGCGTGGTCAAACGCTTAACCGGTGGTTTGGCACAAATGGCCAAAATGCGTAAAGTACAAGTGATCCAAGGGGAAGGCAAATTAGCCTCTTCTAATGTGCTTAATGTTACTGGCACCAATGCTACCAAGATCACTTTTGAAAATCTCATTATTGCTGCCGGATCCCGTCCGGTGAAATTGCCGTTCTTTCCAGAGGATCCTCGCATTATCGATTCAACCGGTGCGTTAGAGCTTACCGATATTCCTAAAAGAATGTTAGTAGTGGGTGGCGGTATTATTGGCTTAGAAATGGCGACGGTCTACCAAGCCCTTGGTTCGCAAATTAATGTGGTGGAATTAACCGATTTTATTTTACCGGGCGTGGATAAAGATATTGCAACGCCGCTTTATAAATTTATTAAACCTAAATACGAAAGTATTATGTTAAGCACTAAAGTCACTGGAGCAACCGCTAAAAAGGATGGCATTTGGGTTACCTTCGAAGGCAAAGAAGCACCTAAAGATCCGCAAAAATATGACAAAGTATTAGTCTCGGTGGGTCGCGTGCCCAACGGAAAGTTAATTGGTGCTGAAAATGCTGGCGTAAAAGTGGATGAGCGCGGATTTATCTCCGTCGATAAACAATTACGTACCAATGTGCCTAACATTTATGCCATTGGCGATATTAATGGCAACCCCATGTTAGCGCATAAAGCGATGCCAGAAGGGCGCGTTGCAGCAGAAGTGATCGCAGGTAAAAAGCACTATTTTGATCCAAAATGCATTGCTAATGTCGCCTACACCGATCCCGAAGTGGCATGGACAGGATTGACAGAAGAGCAAGCAAAAGCGCAAAATATCGACTACGACAAAGGTGTATTTCCTTGGTTAGCGAGTGGCCGCTCGTTAGGATTGGGTCGAGAAGAAGGGATCACCAAGCTGATCTTCGATAAAAAGACCCATCGTGTATTAGGCGCAGGCATTGTTGGCCCGCATGCGGGTGATCTGATTGCCGAAGTGAGCCTAGCCATCGAAATGGGCTGTGAAGCTGAGGATATTTCATTAACCATCCATCCGCATCCGACCTTGTCAGAATCAATTGCGATTGCAGCTGAACTGTTTGAGGGTACCGCGACTGATATGATGAATAAGAAAAAGGGAACTTAAGAAAATAAACCCGAGGGGACGGCCTCTGTGCCGTCCCGTCCAGATGTGTGAGGTGTGAAGTATGTTGAGTCAAGTATTAATAGATTTAAATGCTAAATTAGATAACCTTGACGCAGAATATTCTAAATTTAAATTTCATGAAGCAGGCGTAAAAGCTACTTTTAGCAAAATTTTCTTATCCTATCACACACAAGCATTGCTACTGGGTTTGATGATACATAAAGGAGATGAAGCTGCCCGTGCCGAATTGCATGACTTACTTCAAGATTATCCTGTATATAGACCAGAGTCTATTGATGAAGTACGGAACAACCGAAAAGAGGTTGATGCCTTTATTGCACGCGTGATAGTAATGCAACAGAAGTTTAGGGCGGAAAAGCTAAGCTCAAATAATGATTTGGCAAGCCTTGAAATTGGGATTGATCTTCTTCATCACTCGGAAAAACAAGATACAGCAATAGTGCCTACTCAAACCCGTGTTTATACGCCTATGCTAGAAGGGCCTCCTGCGCCAGATACTGCTCCTGCTTCCGAACCTGCCTTTGAACAAAAACCTAAATCAGATCCTCCGCAAGAAACTCAAAAGGGGCAAACAACGGAGAAGGGCTTTGGCGGTTTTGCAAAAGGTTTTTTAATGTAATAACGCAGTGGAGAAGGAATTAATTTTTGACTCGATGGAATCAATCCAACAGAATTATGGCAGCTTAAAAAAGAGGTTTTTTAACAAATGGTAGTGAACGCAGAACAAAAAGTAGAAACTCCTTTTAAATGGTTTATCCGAAGCGTATTTGTTCTTATTGCAATCATAGTTTATCAACTTGTCTATTTTCTATCTGATCTGTTAGCGCGTTTGGTTACTCAGCAGCCGAAAAATGAGTCGCACGCCGATGAATGCGAAGAGCCCAATTCTTTTAAGTTTACTTTGATTTTATGGGCATTTTTGTCTTTATTTGCCCTACTTTATAAAGGATTGGTTTCTCTTTATACCCGATTGTTCAAGGCTTTTGAAAAGCCACCTGAACAAGAACCTCCCGCTGCAGGAAATGGCTTATTAACCACTTTAGCAATATATTTCGGGATCCGAAAATATTTTATGGGCGAAAATGAAACCCTTTATCAAACCACAGAAGCAGCGACGACTCACGCATTTGTTACGACCAGTATTTTTACTAACACAAGCCGAGCTGCAGACAGTACCGTTAATTATTTTAATTATCGTGAAAGATTGTCAAGAGATAGAGTACAGGCAGAAGAAAGGCAATTGGAAGATATGATCGCCACTGCCGCTGCACGTGGAATTAGAATCGGTCCGAATGAATAAAGAGAGGTAAACAATGTTAGGTGGTGTTTTAAATAATCTACATGCTGAATTAGATAGAATTGATTCTGAATATCATCTCTTTAAGTTTGGTGAGCCTGGTGTTGATTTTGGCTTTTACATGAAGTTAGAACCATTAACCTTACATGCTAAGGCGTTTGTATTAGTCGCGAATGGGGAAAATCCTCGCACAAGTCCAGCTTTTCAAGCAACCCCCCTTGCACAAAGTGTTTATATTCCTGATTCACCGGAAGAAATGGAAAAGTATCAGGATCAGATTGATCTTTTCCTAGCACGGATGGCGATTTTAGTAGCAAAATTTAATAGAGATGCTAAAGCGGATAATCCTCAACATGTCTATAAACAAATATTAGCAGGTTATATACGTCATCGATTAGATACAGACGATAAAGCTATTATCCCTACAGCTCCGCAACCACCTTTAGTCCCATTACTTGAAGGATCCCGTTAAAAGACCACATCAACGCCAGGGGCGATAATTCCTGGCGTCGCCCCAGTTTATACGCCTATGCCGGAAGCCGCACCCTCTTCTGTTGCACCAAAACCTAAATCACCTCCCCCTGTTGCACCAAAACCTAAATCAGCTTCTCCGCAAGAATCTCAAAAGGGGCAAACAACTGAGACGAATTTTGGCGGTTTTGCACCAGGCTTTTTAACATCAACACTCCGATCTAGATCTGTTAAACCACCTGAAATTAATGAAGATGCGATGGAATTAGATGAAGATTCTTCAGAGATGAAAGGAACTCTGGAACAAGAAGAAGAATCAACGAGTTTTCAAAAGGGTGTTTTGAACAGAAAAAGATGCTGTGGTTGCAAAATGATGTAGGGGCTGATTGCTGTGCCGCCCTCACAGGATGACATAAGGGAAAAAATGTTAAATCTGGCACCAGAAATATTATGTGTCGTAAATGGAGCTGAAGTATGCTGATGCAAGTGTTAACAGAGTTAAATGCTAAATTAGAAAAAATAGAAGGAGAATATCATACTTTTAAATTTAATGAAGCGAAAGTCAAATCAAGTTTTATGATAATGTTTTATCCTATGGTTATACAAGCTCAGGTATTTACCGTGGTAGGAAATGGGCAAAATGTTTACGAAGATAGTTTTTTAAAATTTGGACTACCTAACGCTCCAAGCTGTTATATTCCAAAATCTTCTGCTGAGGTTATCCAAAACAAGGAAGCAGTAGATGCTTTTCTTGTGCGGTTGAAGAAAATGGAAACAAAATTTAGAGCTGAAAATCTAGGTTCAGATTATTTAGTACAAAGTTTGGTATTCTTAGAGGATATGCGTCACCAAAATTTTAAAGGGGCGATAGTCCCTGCCGTTACCCCAGTTTATACGCCTATGCTGGAAGCCGCACCTCCCCCTGTTGCACCAAAACCTAAATCACCTTCCCCTGTTGCACCAAAACCTAAATCAGCTCCTCCGCAAGAAGCTCAAAAGGGGCAAACAACTGAGAAGGATTTTGGCGGTTTTGCAAAAGGTTTTTTAAAGTAATAGCGCAGTGGCCATTATCAAATCATCGAGTCAATCGGAACGAGTTTTTTATGGCTAGTATTTTAAGGGGCATCCAAAGTGCTATACCTATCGCCACATTCATATCAGTACCTGTAAGTTAAGAAAATTAAATAGTTTGTAACAATAAGAGAAGGATCTTTTGCAATTAATTTCCTAGCTTGCTGCGTTTCGCTTCACTATAATGGCCTTTCGATATACTCTTCCCGGGACGGCACAGAGGCCGTCCCCTACAAACTTTTATGCGTTGTTGCCGATCACCTTCGCCTCCTCATGTATGAGTGACACTCCGGGGGCTCAGGGGATCGGCGCCTAGCCTAAAAGTAAAATGGTTTGAGTGTACACTTAAACATAATGCCACTTTTGAAAAAAATGCAACAAAAACAATGTGTTAGAAAGGTTGGCCGCTTGTGAATACCATCACCCTTATCGCCTTTATTGGCTATTTAATCGTGGTTGTAACCATTGCTATTGTTGCTTACATGGTAACGCGTAACCTATCTGACTTTGTTTTGGGTGGGCGCCAATTAGGTGGGCCTGTTGCCGCATTAAGTGCCGGCGCCTCTGACATGAGTGCTTGGCTCCTTTTAGGATTACCCGGCGCGGTATATACCTTAGGGTTAAATCAAATTTGGCTACCCATTGGTTTAACGGTGGGTGCTTTTATGAGCTGGCGTTTGGTGGCAAGACCCCTTCGTGTTTTTTCTGAAGTGGCTAACGATTCATTAACTATCCCTTCCTTTTTAGATAATCGTTTTTTTGATCGTAGTGGCGTGATCCGCGTTGCTTTAGCGATTGTCACACTTTGCTTTTTTGCTTTTTATACTGCCTCGGGGTTAGTCGGTGGTGCAATGTTGTTGCAACGCTTTGACATCACCTATGAATACGCTTTGCTTTTAGGCACTACCATCATTGTTGCTTACACCTTTATCGGTGGCTTTTTAGCGGTAAGCTGGACCGACTTTTTCCAAGGCACTTTAATGTTTATTTGTTTATTGATAGTGCCATTTGTGGCAAGTAATGAATTTGGTGGTTGGGAAAAAACATTAAGCATTATTGCACATCACGGCACACACCGTTTAGATCCCTTTACCGATTTTAATGCTTTATTATTGGTGAATTTATTGGCATGGGGTTTAGGATATATGGGCCAGCCACATATTTTAGTGCGATATATGGCAGTGCGTACCTTAAAAGATATTCCAATTGCGCGCCGAATTTGTTTATCGTGGATGAGCTTATCCATGTTGGGTGCGGTGTTGACGGGTTTTGTAGGGATTGCTTTTTACTACGAAAAAGGTATCGATCCGGAATCTATTTTTATTGTCTTTTCACAAACCTTGTTCGCTCCTTGGATTGCCGGCGTATTATTTGCCGCCATTTTATCTTCGATCATGTGTGCCATTGATTCACAAATGTTAGCTTCATCCAGCGCCGTCACCGAAGATTTATACCATCGTTTTGTTCGCAAAAAGGCGAGTCAACGTGAATTAGTATGGATAGGACGGATTGCCATTATTCTGATTGCACTGGTTGCAATGATGTTAGCTCTACATCCTGAAAGCTCTATTATCAAATTGGTGGCTTTTGCTTGGGCAGGGCTGGGATCATCTTTTGGCCCTTCGGTCGTAGGGGCTTTATTTTGGCGGCGCATGACCGTAAAAGGCGCAATTTCTGGGGTCGTCATGGGTGCGTTAGCCGTGGTGGTGTGGAAATTAAACGCAGCTCCTCATGGGATCTTTGCTCTTTATGAAATTCTCCCGGGTTTCTTCTTTGGCACGTTAGGAGTGATTTTCGGTAGCTTATTAGACAAGCCCCCAAGCGAAGAAGTGCTTAAACAATTTGATGAGGCTTGGAAACTAATTCGTCAATGAGGTAAGTAATATGTTTAATGATGAATTTAAAATAGATGACGATCCTTTACATCAAGCCATCGATCTCAATTACCGTCAAGATGAAACACTCTGTGTTGAAAAAATTCTTAAAGAAGCCGCCATTTCGCATGTGATGCTCGAGCGAATTGAAAGTCGGGCTGCTATTTTAGTTCGGCAAGTGCGTGAGACAAGGCTCGCCCAAAGTGGTATCGATGCTTTCATGTTTCAATATGATTTAGCAAGTGATGAAGGCATTGCTTTAATGTGTTTAGCCGAAGCGTTGCTGCGTATTCCCGATAAAGAAACCCGAGATAAATTAATTCGTGACAAAATTTCAGAAGGCAACTGGCGCGGGCACCTCGGTAAAAGTCATTCGCTTTTTGTGAATGCTGCAACGTGGGGATTAATGCTGACGGGAAAAATATTGGAGTCTGCCACTGAAGTACAACAACAGGAAAAAAGCCTTACCAGCGCACTAAAACGATTGGCCAGCAAAGGGGGCGAGCCGATTGTGCGTCAAGCGATCAGTCAAGCGATGAAAATCTTGGGTCGGCAATTTGTAATGGGCCGAACCATTGGAGGGGCGATCAAACGCGCCACACGTAAAGAAGAAAAGGGCTATTGCTATTCTTACGATATGCTGGGCGAAGCAGCCTATACGGCGCAAGATGCACAAAAATATTTTTCGGCCTATGTTAAAGCCATTGAAGCGGTTGGGCAAGCTAGTGCTGGGAAAGGTCCGGTGGCAGGGCCTGGTATTTCAGTTAAACTTTCTGCGTTGCATCCCCGCTTTGTGATCGCAAAATGGGCAAGGTTACAACAAGAATTATTACCTCGGATCCGTGATTTAATCCTCATGGCAAAAGAAGTGAATATTGGATTAACGATCGATGCCGAAGAAGCCCATACTTTAAAAATCAATTGTGATTTAATTCAAGCAATCCTTCAAGATAATATTTTAGACAATTGGGAAGGCTTTGGCGTGGCTATACAGGCTTACCAAAAACGTGCGCCTTATGTTTTAGATTGGTTGATTCATGTTTTAAGACAGCAAAAAAAACGCATGATGGTACGTTTGGTGAAAGGCGCTTATTGGGATACCGAAATTAAGCTGGCCCAAGTGAACGGATTAAAAGGTTACCCCGTTTTTACTCGTAAAATAGCCACCGATGTAAATTATATTGCTTGTGCCAAAAAATTATTAGCGGCTACCGATGTGATTTATCCTCAATTTGCGACGCATAATGCATTGACGCTTTCTACCATTGTTGAATTAGCGCAACATGATAAAGTCCTGGATTATGAATTTCAATGTCTGCATGGTATGGGGGACCCACTCTACGATGCGGTGATGGAACATTTTGCCGAAAAAATTCCTTGTCGGATCTATGCCCCAGTAGGAACACATGAGGAATTATTAGCTTATCTTGTCAGAAGATTATTAGAAAACGGTGCCAACACGTCTTTTGTCAATCGCATTGCCGACGAAAAATTGCCAATCACCGAAATGATTGCCGATCCCGTTCATAAATTAAAAGCTTTAGCGCATAAGCCGCATACGAAAATTCCTTTGCCACAAGATTTATTTTCCCCTGAACGTAAAAATTCAGGTGGGGTTGACTTAAGTCACCCGCCAGAGTTTTTACCCTTGTTGCAACAAATAATTAAACTTTCAACCGAAGAAAATCATGCTAAGCCAACCGCACACCACAATGGGGATCGCCTAGAAAGTAGCAAACGTTACTCACCGATCGATCGCAATCATTATTTAGGAACGGTTTCATTAGCGACACCGGAGGTGATCGCGAGATCGTTAATTTTGGCTGAAGAAGGGTTGGTCGTGTGGCAACAGCATTCGGCTTCCGAGCGCGCAAGTCGCCTGGAAAAAATGGCCGATTTATTGCAGGCACATCGCACCGCTTTGTTAAGTTTACTGGTGTATGAAGGGGGTAAAACCTTAGATGATGCCGTTTCAGAAGTGCGCGAAGCCATTGATTATTGTTATTATTATGCTGAGCAAGCCAGAAAATTATTTGATTCACCTCAAATTTTAAAAGGCCCTACGGGAGAGCATAATCAATTAAGCCTTCATGGCCGAGGGATCATCGCTTGTATTAGTCCATGGAATTTTCCGTTGGCTATTTTTTTAGGGCAAGTGACTGCTGCGCTGGCAGCCGGAAATTGCGTCATTGCCAAACCCGCTAGCCAAACCGTATTGATCGCTGCAAAAGCCATTGGGTTGTTGCACGAAGCAGGTGTGCCGCGTGAAGTGGTTCAATTGTTACCGGCAACCGGGAAAAATATTAGTGAATTATTGTTAAGTGATCAGCGAATGAGTGGTGTGGTGTTTACCGGATCCACCGATACCGCCCAAAATATTAATCATCAATTATCTTCACGCCTTGGGCCTATTGTTCCTCTTATTGCTGAAACGGGCGGCCAAAATGCCATGATTGTGGATTCGAGTGCCTTGCCAGAACAAGTCACCCAAGATGTGATCACTTCAGCTTTTCGCAGTGCCGGCCAACGTTGTTCAGCTTTGCGAGCTTTATTTGTCCAAGAAGAAGTTGCCGATAAAATTCTGACGATGTTACAAGGAGCAATGGCAGAATTAAAAGTAGATCATCCGGCGGCAATATCCACCGATGTTGGTCCAGTGATCGATGAAGGTGCAAAATCACAATTAGAAGCCCATGTTGACTATATGAAAAATAAAGGAAAACTACTGGCTGAAGTGCCTTTAAATTCAGAGTGTGAAAAGGGATCCTATTTTGCACCACGACTTTATGAAATTGCTTCTCTCGATATTTTAAAACAAGAAGTGTTTGGCCCGATTTTACATGTGATCCGCTACAAAGCAGATCAATTAGACGAGGTGATCTCGCAAATCAATCGCACAGGTTATGGCCTGACGCTGGGGATCCACAGTCGAATTAATGAAACAGTTGAACGAATTTGTTCGCGAGTGCATGTGGGGAATATCTATGTCAATCGAAATATTATTGGTGCGGTAGTCGGTGTGCAACCTTTTGGCGGTGAACGCTTATCGGGCACTGGGCCAAAAGCAGGGGGGCCGCATTATTTACCGCGACTTGCCGTTGAACGAACTTTATCGATTAATACGACTGCATCAGGAGGCAATGCCACATTGATGTCGTTAAATGATAACGAATAATCGGCAAAACCCCGGGCTTATGCCCGAGGTTTTGATCTTGTTTGGTATTATTGATTTGTAGTGGGTTGTTGGGTCGTGCTAGATGGATTAGCCGTTGTACCCGTTTTGCCTGGTGCAAAGCGTTCACCTGGAAAACAACGTGTTTTCCCCATAGGTCCAGTATGGCAATACCCGGTTTTGGTCGTGTTTGCATCAACTGCAAAACTGCAGCTAGAACCTTCTGTTTTACCGTTACAAGCATCAAAAGAGGCTTGTGGTGGTAAAGGTCTGCAAGCTAAAGCATTGTTAGTGAGTGGCCCTTCGTGACAACTACCTTCGTGGGTTTTGCCCATCGGTCCTGTGAAACTACATTGATCGTTAATATTTTTGCCTTTGCATGCATCAAGAGCTGCTTGTGGTGGTGCAGCATAGACTTGTAAACTAAATACAGCTGCGGACAATAAAATAGGCAATAAAGCCAGTGATTTTTTTACAAAATTGTTACTCATTTCATTATCTCCCGATGTTAATCCAATCCTAAATAATAGACTATAAACTTTACTCAATCCAAATAGATGGGCTTTGTCCACTGGAGTCGCGAAGCGACATAATGTCTCCCTTTGAAAAAGGGAGACCGCGCGTAGCGCAGAGGGATTTGCTGTGCCGTCCCGTCGATCCGCTGTAGGGGACGGCCTCTGTGCCGCCCCGAATTGTAGGGGACGGCCTCTGTGCCGTCCCGTTTGTGTGGATCAAGTGTTTTAGTATTGTTATAATCTGCACTGTTTATATATAAGGTTTATTTTAAGATAAGGTGCATACACATGGCGCAGCGCTAGCAGGTTTAAAACAAAAGGCAGTCGAAGCCAACGCCATGGCACTAATAACTATAAAAGGAGATTATATGTGGCAATTAACTCAGGAAGAAATCAGCCTAGTTTCAGGTGGTATGCATCCGAGAAATAAGGCGCTGATCTCTGCTACGGTATCAACTGTCGTAGCGGGTGCTTTAGATATTATGTTTACTCCAACCCGTACCCCCATCTTTGTATGCTTATCATCTTTATTTTGGATGGGTGTTTTTTGGTACCAGGGAATGCATAATTGGAAATGAGTGAATTCATCAATTAAACGTGAAAATAAACAGGAGAAAATATGCGTGAATTAACTGAGCAAGAAACCATTGATATCTCTGGTGGAGTGCAGGTGATTTATCATGGTTTTTTTGAAGGATTAGATGGAATTCTTAAGATTGGTGGTGCTGCGATGGTATTAGGCGCGGTTTGCGATATAGCGACTGGGGGTCCGTTGATATATACCTATGCCGCTGGTCTATTCACTATGTTCATGTTTGTTTCATTTTATGATAAATGGAGGGAAAGAGGGGCTCTTTGATAAAATATCCTTGACGATGATATAAATAACTGCCCACCATGTGCAGAAGGTTAGTAACTGAAAATTACCCATGTGGGTCCGTTAAAGGGTGCTGAATTCACTCCCGAGTCAGAACACGTTTTAAAATTACCAAAAGTGGAACTACTTGGGTTGAAGTCAATTGAACATTTAGAAATTGTACCGTTTAGTCCACTAGAATAATTCACAACATAAGCTGTATCTCCAGCTTTATTTAATGTCACACCAAAGGGAGAGTTAAAGGTGAAACCAGAGTCTTTGCAGGTAGTAAAATTGCCAGTATTATCGATCGAGCAAATGGTTACGGTATTTCCTGGAACAGTTGCCCCACTTCCATTACCAAAATTGGTAATATAAGCAATATTTCCTAAATTATTTAAGGCGATCCCAACGGGGCCATTAAAGAAGCCTGCTCCAGTAGATGTACAAGTGGTAAACATACCATTGCTGATAGTGCATTTCATGACGGTGTTGCTATTATCCGTTGTCACATAGGCAAGGGTTCCAGTTTTATTAAGCACAATTCCGCAAGGCCCATTATTTCCGGTAATGACGCCTGCACCTGAATCGACACATGCATTCAATGATCCATTGGTTACCATACATTTAGAGACAGATGAGTTGCCAGTATTATTTGCTACATAGGTAATACTTTCATTTTTATTAAGCACAATTCCGAAGGGATGTGTGAAAGCAGATCCTGCTCCTGAGTCAACACAGGGGTTGATAAACTGGCCTAACGCAGAGCCGGTTGTTTCAATGGAACATTTTGAGACTCGGTAGTTTCCGGTAATATTGCCATAATTAGTGATATAGGCTGTATTCTCGTTTTTGTTTAATGTGATCACCAAAGGGCTATCAAAATTGCCATTATTCACTCCCGAATCCATGCAGCTATCAAAAGATCCATTAGGTTTTAAGGTGCATAAAGTAACCGAGTTGGCTTTGGCACCAGAAGGGTTAAAATTGGTAATATAGGCACGTTTTGGTGCTACGCAAATTGGATCACCTACATTAAGTGTTTGAAATTTTTTCAAAGCATTTGCACAGGCAAGTGGGTTGCTATGCTTTGGATCGGCACAATTGAGTTCTTGGCAATAATTCATACATTGGCCAAAAGTTGTTTTTGGGTAAGAAGCGCTCTTATAAATATTACATATTTTTTCTGATTTAGGGTTATCATCATCATCATCATGATCTATTGCCATAACTAGTGAAGATAAACTTAACCAAAGGGATCCTGATAATATCGCTATTTTGAGAATGTGCATAGGCTTCATAGTGATCCCCTGAAAATCTGTAAAAATATAAGCTTTAATTTGGCCATTGTTTTTTAAATATTTATATATCACAGTCTAGACTAAAATTAATTAAATCATCAAGCCAAGTTGTAATCTCGCCGCCTCGGACATGCGCTCTGGGGTCCATGGCGGATCCCAGACCATTTCAATGGTGATATCCTCTAGCAGCCCAAAAGCAGGAGTTGTTGCTTCCAATTTTAACTGGCTGCCCCATTAGCTTGGTCCCGTTAGCTTATCCCCAGGAGACAATTGGCCATTGGGTGGATTTTTTCGGCATAGCGAGCGGATCCCATAAACTGTATACTTACGGTTATACCCGCATTTAGATTGTATTTTATTGTAAGCGTATTGTAGCCAACTACGGAGTAATTAATAGAAGTTAAGCTTTCTTTCTCATCATGATTTTTGAAACTATAATAAATTAGTCTTAAGTTTAAATTTGGTGATAAATTCTCTCGGTTTTTTGATTATTGACTTCCAGTACTTGGGCATGAAAAATAAAAATGTATGCAATATTAATTAGTATGCTTGCGGAGTGAAAATTATGGATATAATAAATTATTTATGCTCATGTTCGCTTTTATTATATTTAGTTTTTTTTGTAATTGTTCTTTTGATGTTTAAAGGGGCGATATCTAATTTTATTTCGAGTTTAAGTACAAAATCAAAAATACAATATAAGGGGTTGAGTATTGAGATCGGTGATAACAAAGAAACCCTTGTCGGTGCAACGCAAGAAAACGCTAAGTACACTAACCTTAATAAAGCATTTCAAAATGCAATTATAACAGAAGATGAGCAAGCAATACGAAATGACTTGGTAGGTGCAAAACTTACTACAGATCAAGAAATTGATGTGTTGATTAATCATCTAGCTAATACAAGATGGTCCCTTTTAATGAATATCATTGATAAGCTAATATTCCCTGAGCAAGTTGAAATCCTTTCAAAAATGAACAATCAAACAAAACCATGGACCGAATCTGATTTGCGCCCCTTCTTTGATAAGTGGAAAATTCGGTCTGAAAACAAAGAATATAGTTATGAAAGTTTCGTGGGTTTTTTGATTCAACAAAAATTAATTATCCATGGAGTTAATGGATATATTGTTTCTCTAATGGGTAGGGAGTATCTAGGTTTTTGTGTTAAGATTGGCCGAAGTATTACATTTGAAACCCCAAGGCACTATTAAGTCATCAGTTTTCAGCGGTTAGATCAATGTGTTTAGATGCTTTCATCATTACTTCCCTGAGTTCAAATTCGGGGAGTAGAGTAGCTTAAATAAGTGAATATGCTTGTGATCTGCTCTATTCAATGTGTGATCTTTGGCCTATTTTTAGCGGCTACTGATGGGGCACACATCTGTGGGCTACTTTTCTGCTAGATCTAACTTAATAACGAGTTGCATGAGATTAATCGGAAACGGATAAATTATTTTCTGTTTGCAATCCTTAAATTAACGAAATAAACTCCCTTAATTTACTTACTGTCTTTGGCAAAGATTGCCCAGCTAAAATTTCAAGGTATTTTTCTGCAACAATGGGAGGGTTCTTTAAAGTACTGCGAAGTCTTTTGATAGCACCACGAATGATACCTGATGCATATTCTAAAAATTTAGATATAAACTCATCAGGATGTTGGGCCTCTATACCATATTTTAATGTTTCGTTTGAGGGAAAATCTTTAAGATTATATGTCACAATTACAGATGCTGAAGAATGAATTGCAGCAGCTAACACATGACGATCGTTTTGATCAGGAAGTGTTATCTTCTCAATTAACGTTTCATAGCCTTTAACTAAACAATCACGAACATAACTATCCATTAAATCACGAGTTCGTTTTAATTGCTCTTTTGTTAGATCAGTTCTATTTTTGAGAACATTACGTGTCCATTCTTCGTGAATATCTTCTGACCACTTAGCTCTAAATAAATCTGTCATAGCAAGATGCATTAGCAGATCGCGCAATGGAGCTGAATAGAGTACACAAGAATCATAAACAACGATTAACTTGTCCACTAGTCATCATATCCCATTTTTAATTTTTGCGCTTGTTCAGTTAATTCAGCAAGCACCTTAAAGCGCGCTTCGTCTTCCTTAACTTTATATGCCAATACATCTTTAGCCATTATGCGGCGTTTTGTACCTACTTTTCGGAAGGGAATTTTGCCTTCTTCAAGAAGAGAAACAAAATATGGGCGAGAGACATTTAATAAATCTGCACCTTCTTGCGTTGATAATTCGACGTGAATGGGAACTAAAGTTACAGCATTACCTTCTCCCATTTGAATTAAAATATCTACAAGTAAGCGTAATGCTTGAGCCGGAATTTCAACTTGAATTTCAACTTGCTTTTTACCTTCTTTTATTACTATCGCAGGGTTGCGCCTAGAGCTTATATGAGCTGCTAAGGCACGACTTGATTGCTCAGCAAGTGCAGCATCAGCTTCTGAAGGAAAGGTGGTTTCAATCGTTTTAATATTGCTAAACATGGTGTTCACCGTAAATATTTGCTCATAATGAAAATATAGCACAAACGAAACAAAAGAATCAATCGAAATAAACGAAAGAGGACTAAAAATTAGTGATAATACACCAAATGACAAATCCTTGGCATTTTGATCGCTATATGGCTCTAAGCGCTCTAAAGGATGTTGGCCATCCTCTGTGCAGTCCCGTGGAAAGCCGTGAGCTTGTCATCCCGAGCGTAGCGAGGGATCTCGTTTCTGAGCTAATGAAACAACAAAGAGATCCCACGCTACGCTCGGGATGACAAGACTCAAGTTGTAGGGGACGGCCTCTGTGCCGTCCCGTCTAGCCGAAAGAGACGTTGACTAATGCAGGACTAAGGTGAGAGACCATTGAAGTATTTGATACGGCGATGGGGGTTTCCCAAGGGGGAGAAGTGCTCTCCCCCTTGGGTGCACAAGCGCGGATTTATTCCGCGCGAAGCATTCAAAACAAGGAACGCAGCGGGGGACGGCCTCTGTGCCGTCCCGTGAAGAATATACCGCTCGTACATGAAGATGCGAATTTTTTAGTAAGAGAACACTTCAATGCTGTTAAATCATCAAGCCAAGTTGTAATCTCGCTGCCTCCGACATGCGCTCTGGGGTCCATGGTGGATCCCAGACCATTTCAATGGTGATATCATTCACTTCTGGCAATGTACTAAGATGTGATTTTACCACCTCAGGAAATTGCGCCGCCACCGGGCAACCGGGATTAGTTAACGTCATTTGAATATGAACATTATTATTTTGAATTTTAATGCTATAAATTAAACCTAAATCAACCATATTCACGGGGATCTCGGGATCGTATATCATCTTTAATATTTCTAGCACTTTATCTTCAAGCGGCAGTTGATCAGTCATTAGCTTTCTCCGTTGTCACCGGCGTAGCGCTTTTTTCAATCGCTGCTTTTAAAGTATGCCAAGCAAGCGTAGCGCATTTTACTCGCATCGGGTAATTTTTAACGGTTGCAAACACCACTAATTTACCTAAATGATCTTTTTCTTCGGGTGTCGCCTCTTCGGTTACCATATGATGAAAATGGTTAATAAATTGCAAAGCATCAGTCATTGACTTTCCACAAATAATATCTGTCATCAATGAAGCAGAAGCGACAGAAATCGCACAGCCGTGGCCAGTAAATTGAATTTCATCAATGGTATAATTGGATGTGTTGAGAAAAACCTTAAATTCATCTCCACAGATAGGATTAATACCTAACGCATGATGGGTGGCATTTAATAATTCACCAAAATGATGTGGTCTTCGACAATGGTCGAGGATGAGATCTTGATAAAGTTCGTTTAAGTTCATCATAGGTTTATCTGTTAAATAAATGATACGTTTCAATTAAAGCGTTTACTAAGCGATCGATTTCTTCTTCAGTATTGTACAAGCCAAATGAAGCTCTTACCGTAGATTGAATACCAAAACGCTCTAGGGTGGGCTCGGCACATAGCTTTCCAGTGCGCACTGCAATGCCTTTTTGATTTAACACGGTTCCGACATCATGTGCATGAATGTTTTCTAAAATGAATGAAATAATGGCGCTTTTGTCTTTAGCGGTACCAATAAATCGAATGGTAGGCACTGCTTCTAATTTAGACATAGCATATTCTAGTAAACTATGCTCATGGCTTGCAATGTTGCTCAAGCCAATTGCATTCAAATAATCAATTGCGGCACCTAACCCGATCGCTTGGGCAAAGGCAGGAGTGCCTGCTTCAAATTTTAGCGGCAGATCATTAAAAATGGTTTTTTCAAAAGTGACCGATTTAATCATTTCGCCGCCACCTTGAAAAGGCGGGAGGCGATTTAACCATTCGCGTTTCCCATAAAGGACACCAATCCCTGTAGGCCCATACATTTTGTGTGCAGAAAAGGCATAAAAATCACAATCTAAAGCTTGCACATCGACTTTTAAGTGTGCAATAGCTTGCGCACCATCAATTAAAATAGGGCAATGATGTTGATGCGCCATGGCAACCATTTCTGCAATAGGATTGATTGTTCCCAGTAAATTTGAGACATGCGTCACCGCCACGAGTTTGGTTTTATCGTTTAAGAGTTTGGCATATTCATCTAATAACAATTCCCCTTTAGCGTTACACGGAATGATCCGTAGGGTAGCACCGGTATATTCGCACGCAATTTGCCAGGGTACGATATTAGAATGATGCTCGATATGCGAAATAATAATTTCATCGCCAGGTTTTAATATCGAGTGAATAAAACCATTAGCAACCAGATTGATCCCTTCGGTGGTACCTCGGACAAACACACACTCATTGACTGAAGCAGCATTGATCAAGGTTTTAGCTTTCTCCCGGGCATTTTCATAAAGTAAGGTGGCTGTTTCAGCCAATTGATGGGTGCCGCGATGAACGTTAGCATTGGATTCTTCATAAAATTTGGCCACGCTATTTAACACAAGTAAGGGCTTTTGAGTGGTCGCTGCATTGTCAAGATAGGCTAAAGGATATCCATGGATATTTTTTTGCAAGATCGGAAAATCTTCGCGGATCTTTTGCACATTATACAAGGAGGGCGTTGTCATAAATTATCCTCCTCTGAAAGTAAATCAACCCTTTGTCGAATCATCGGTTGAAAATCTTTTCGGATGTCGGCGTCAAGATTGTCCATAATATCGTTAATAAATGCAAAAGTTAGTATTCTTTGAGCCTGTTTGGCTTTTATGCCGCGACTTTTTAGATAAAATAGGCTTAGCTCATCCAGCTGCCCGACACTCGCGCTATGAGTACATTTCACATCGTCGGTTAAAATAGCAAATTGCGGTGTGGTATCTGCTCGGCCGCGAGTGGATAACAGTAAATTTTGATTTTCCATTCGCGCAACTGTTTTTTGTGCATGTTGATTGACAGCAATATGTCCCCAAAACGAGGTATGCCCGTCTTTGCCAACGAGTGATTTTATTTTTTGTGCGCTTTCGCAATGCGGTGCAAGGTGATCTAAAATATTTACCCAATCAAGATGTTCACCCGCTTGTGAAAGCATGAGGGCGTAATGCTGGGAATAACAATTTTCGCCAAATAATTGATGATGTGTTTCATGTCTTTGATAGGTTCCCCCTAAAGCAACATCGACGATCTTTAAGGTACTATCTTTTTGCTGAGAAACTTGTAGAGTATTAAAAAGGAAACTATTTTTGGCATTGGATGAAAACCGATAAAGTTTCACAGATGCCCCAGCTTCACATTTTAATAAAGTTTGCCCATTGATCCAAGCAGAAATGTCGTCCATGACGATAGTTTTTTCAATAATCGTAACTCGACTGTTTTTCCCCACCACCAGATGGGTTTGAGGATGGATCATTAAAGATTGATTGGTGTGATTTATAAATAAATTAACAATCATGATAGGAACTGTGACATGAACATCATCCGGGATCAGAACAAAAGCGCCATCAGTTGCTAGTGCACTGTTAAGTTGTGGAAAAAATTGCTTGGTTTGACACGCTGCGCTTGTTAATTCTTCGAATAATTCCGGTTGAAGGTTAGCAATGTGCTTAAGATGGGTGACAGTGATTTCAGAATGAAAAGGGCCGAGCTGGCTTAAATGATGATTGTAGAAACCATTAATAAACACTAATAAAACGCCATTGATGGTTGGCAAATAGTCATGAAGTAATTTTTGATGGCTACCCTCCGAACGAAGTAAACTTTCATAAGCAGTATTAAAGAGCGGTTCAAGCATGGCATACTTCCAGGTAGCTTGCTTAGAATGAGGAATGCCTATCGCCAAAGCGTGATGTAGCGCTTCGTTTCGCAAATGTCGCACTTCTGGTTGCCCAATACCTGGGAGAAAAGGTTGCGATTTTTCAAATTGTCGCGTTAGGTTATCCAAAAAAATATTGTTTTGCAAAGGCACCTCTTATTTAATCACTTTTAGCCAGTAAACCTTGATAACCTTTACTTTCTAGTTGCTCAGCAAGGCTTTTATCGCCACTTAACACGATATTGCCATTGATCATGATGTGAATTTTATCTGGCACGATATAATGCAGCAGTCGTTGATAATGAGTGATCACCAAAAAGCTCCGTGAAGGATCTCGCATGCTATTGACAACATCGGCCACTCTTTTTAAGGTGTCAACATCTAAACCAGAGTCGGTTTCATCTAAAATCGCGAATTCAGGTTCAATGATCATCAATTGTAAAATTTCATTACATTTTTTTTCGCCCCCTGAAAAGCCTTCGTTGACACCTCGTTGCAATAACGTATCCGATAATTCTAGTGTTTTTATTTTATTTCTGACCAGATCTAAAAAATCAGCGGCATCTAGTTCGGGTTTACCTTGTTGTTTACGTTGAGCATTTAAAGCTGCCTTGATAAAATAACTGTTGCTGACGCCAGAGATCTCAACGGGGTACTGAAAAGCTAAAAATAACCCTTTAGCGGCCCGAACTTCGGGAGGTAAAGCCAGTAAATCTTCCCCTTTGTATAATATTTTGCCCGAGATCACTTCAATGTCAGGATGCCCAACTAAAGCATAGGCTAAGGTACTTTTACCAGAACCATTTGGCCCCATCAGAGCGTGAACTTCGCCTGCTGGAACAGTTAAGTTAAGTTCACTGACGATAGGGGTGTCTTTCATTTTTACCGTTAGATCTTGGATTTCTAGCATGTTTTCTCCTATCCGGTACAGCCTTCCAAACTGACTTCTAATAACCGTTGTGCTTCAACGGCAAATTCGAAGGGGAGTTTTTGTAAAATAGTTTTGCAAAACCCATTTACAATCAGAGATAATGCTTCTTCTTCCTTAAAACCCCGTTGGCGGCAGTAAAATAATTGTTCAGCAGATATTTTAGTGGTAGAGGCTTCGTGGGCAATGCTTGCGGTGGGGTTAGACACTTCCATCGTCGGAAAAGTATGTGCTCCACAGCGATTGCCAATAAGTAACGAATCACATTGAGTATAATTACGGGTGTTACTAGCATTAGGAAAAACTTGCACTAACCCACGATAACTATTTTGCCCGCTGCCTGCTGAAATGGCTTTAGATAGCGTAAAACTGCGGGTATTTTTACCCACATGGATCATTTTGGTGCCGGTATCTGCTTGTTGATAACCTTTGGTGAGTGCAATGGAATAAAATTCGCCCACCGAGTTATCGCCTTTTAAGATCACGCTGGGGTACTTCCAGGTGATGGCTGCACCCATTTCAACTTGGGTCCAGGAAATTTTGGCATTTTTACCGCGACACATGCCGCGTTTAGTAACAAAGTTGAAAATACCCCCTTTACCGGTTTCATCTCCAGGGTACCAATTTTGAATAGTGGCATATTTTATTTCTGCATTATCCAGTGCAATCAACTCAACTACAGCAGCATGCAGTTGATTACTATCACGAATGGGTGCCGTGCAACCTTCAAGATAGCTCACAAAACTACCTTCATCGGCAATGATTAAAGTGCGCTCAAATTGTCCGGTATTGGCTGCGTTGATCCGAAAATAAGTGGATAATTCCATTGGGCACTTAATGCCTTTAGGGACATAACAAAAGGATCCATCGGTAAACACCGCTGCATTCAAACAGGCAAAGAAATTATCTTTATATGGTACGACGGTGCCTAAATATTGTTGAACTAATTCTGGATACTTTTGAGCCGCTTCAGAAAAGGAACAAAATATGATCCCAAGACTTGCCAGTTTTTCTTTAAAAGTCGTTGCGACGGAAACGCTATCAAATACGGCATCTATCGCCACCCCCGCCAACATTTGTTGTTCAGCCAGTGGGATCCCTAATTTTTGATACATTTGTATCAGAATAGGATCAACCTCAGCTAACGATTTAGGCGCCAAAAAATCTTTAGGTGCTGAAAAATAAGAATAAGCTTGATAATCGATTGGATGATAATGTACATTCGACCAATGTGGTTCTTTTAGGGTTTTCCAATGTTCAAAGGCTTTTAAACGCCATTCTAACAAAAAGGCAGGTTCCTTTTTTTTTGCAGAAATTTCGCGAATGACGGTTTCATTTAAACCTGGGCCAACCGAATCTGTAGCAATTTGAGTGGTAAATCCAGCGGTATATTGCTTTTTTAATAAAGTGTTAACTTCGGTTTGTTCAGAGAAATTATCCATATTTGTGCACCTACGCCTATTGCAAAATTCGCAATTTTCTTTATTCTCCTCTAATTTATACTTTATCAGAGTTCTGCTAGAGGATGTGAAAATAATGTGTAATTCCTTAAATAAATTGTTATTATTAGGTTTAATGATCTGTCCTGTGATAGGGTTTAGCGCAACTATGGGATCTGGCTCAACCATGCCTGTTGATGAAAGTAAAACACAGTTTGTTTTAGATGTTCATGCATCCAGCGCTTTGCCACATCATTTCCGTATGAGCAGTAGTCCTTATATAAAGGAATTAAAGACACCGCCCAGTCGTGAAGGGTTGAATAATTTATTAATGTCTGGCAGCGCTCAATTTTCTGCATATAGTTTAGAAAACGCCATCAAAGTTATTAACACGCAGCCGGTGTGGATTGTGGATTTACGTCGTGAATCGCATGGATTTATTAATGGATTACCGGTGAGCTGGTATGCCAGAGGCAATCAAAGCAATTTAGGCTTAACGGCAAACGAAATTTTAACTAAAGAAAAATCCATGCTTCAAGAAAAAGCTAAAGAAAAGAATATTGAACCACACCATATCAAAGATAAAGCAAACGGTGAAATCGTTGAATCGAAACCGGTTGAGATGAAAGTAAAAAATGTTGAAACCGAAGCTGAATTAGCCAAACGTTTAAATGCAAATTATATTCGCATCCCTGTTTCGGATCATCATGCGCCGCTTCCTGAAGAAGTTGATCAATTTGTTGCCTTTGTTAAAACATTACCACCGAATTCGTTTTTGTATTTTCATTGCCGAGGTGGCAGGGGACGCACCACGTCATTTATGGCCATGTATGATATGTTACACAATGGTAAAAACATGCCGCTGAACGTTATTCTAGATCGGCAAAAGATGTTAGGCGGTTCTTCATTGCAAGATATTTCAGATGATCCTTCTGATGCATGGAAGCTACATGCAGCCATTCAACGTAAAGATTTTCTTACCACCTTTTATGAGTATGCGACTTCGTCAGAGGGATATCCTAAGAACACCTGGCAACAATGGCTTAAGACTCAAGGGAACTAAACTTAATTTTCTACACCTACTCTTCCCGGGACGGCACAGAAGCCGTCCCCTACGGGGCCTCGCCTTAAAGCAATAATGTCCTTAGGGATTGCTATTCAGGAAAATCATAGTTAGTATTTTCTGGCAGTTATCCCAAACAGAAGGAGCGTATGTGTATGGCATTAACATTTGGTTTTGATTCTGCGAAATCGTCGTCAGATCACGTTGATGAGTCAGATCATCAAGATACTCAAACTCAAGTATTAGATTTTCACGTTTCAACAATGTCGTGCGAAGATTGTGTAGCTCGTATGCTAAGGTTTCTTGGCGAAGATGCGGTAACACACAATGCCATCGTAAGATATGATGCTGATATAAACGGAAAACGCTTGTCATTTGAAGTAAGAAGCGGCACTCAGCCTGAGGACATTGTAAGAGTGATCAAAACAGCTGGGCATTCTGCTGATCTTGGCGTGGTCGATCATGAGGATACTAAAGATACGCGAGAACGGAAAAGAAAACGTATTGGACAGCAATAAAAATAGGGGGAAATTGCTTCCCCCTAAAGTTACCTTAGACTCACACCAGAAATTATTTTTCTCGTCAATTAATTCTTTCAATCAACAACGCATTAGACGCCAAGAATTTAAATTCATTTTGAATGGCTTCGCGCAATTGTTGCGCAATTACCGCTTTATCAGTAATAGGCTGCTTATTGTTATCTAAGATCGAAATTTTTCCTTCAGTAATGCTTTGCTCAGCAATTTTGATTAATGCATCGATATCCTGCTTTCCATCTAGATGAGGTAAAATAACAAGAGTTAGTGCGCCTAATCGAACTGCTTGGTGGCGACGATTGGTCGCATACCCAAGGTTTTTCGCTTGATAACTTGCTAATGGACAAGCCAGCGGTTTTTCGGTAACCGTGGTGCTAAATTCTCCTGGATGAGAGGAAAGATAAATGAGCCCTGCCAATGCTGCGCGCATTAAATTTAAATCTTCATTAAGATATTGCTTAATGATATTAAGATCTTTCACCGATCCGCGCTCAGCCACTTTTTGGCAAAGCTCGCTATAATGAATGGGTTTTTGGTGTTCTTCAAATAAAATGAGCATCGCTAGTTGTGAAATAGGGTTGCGTATTTTATACGTGACAGCAGCATTAGCGAAAACCACTTCTTTACCTTCGCCAATATCTTTGTCAGAAAGTTGTGGGTTCTGAGGTTTTCCGATCAATTGTAAATGAAATTGTTCGATATCAATTGTTTTGAGTGAGCGATTGACGATTTGACCTTGGTGACAAAGCAGCGTACATCGAAAGCGCTGATTACGAATAAAATCCATATACTGACCCGTGATGATAATATTGCTGATCTTCTTAAGTTCATTGGCAAAGACGGGTGGTAAGTTGTCGGTATACATCGTTTCGATAATGGCATCTGATAAATAAGATAATTTATGCTCGGTAGCCTGCTCCATAAAATCATGAAAATAAACAGGGTTGTTAAAACTAGAAAGATGTTCGTGTAATAAATAACTATCAGCATGTCTAGATAATAAATTAATTTCGTTGCGTAAAAATTCGGCGTAGGGAGATTTATCTTCTGATAGGCCATCGGTAATAAATTTTAATACAATCCGTGCTTGTTGTGCTTTAACCGCCGGATCGGTAATGGCTTTGGTATGCCATTGCATGAGATCCTTAACACTATTGACCATGTTCCAGCCAGGAAAGGTATTATAGCTTACATAGGCAATGCCATCTTTATTGAGATTGTGATGACAAATATCGAGAATTTTTTCCCTGACGGGAATATCTACCCAAGAATACACGCCATGGCAGATAATATAATCAAATTTACCTTCGACGGGTTCGAATTCGGTGATTGATTGATGCCTTAAGGTCAAATTTTTCAGTTTGAGTTCTTTTATTTGTCGCAGGCCATCTTCCACTTGTTTTTCTGCGAGTTCAATGCCCAAAAATTCTGCTTTGGGGTTGAGATAAGCCATTGGGATTAAGTTGCCACCGCTGGCGCAACCCAATTCCAGTACGCGCGCATTTTCAAGCGGTGTGGGGGATAACCCAAAGAGGGTAGCTAGCGTGAATAGATGGTTTGGATGCGTTTGGAAAAATGGGAAACTTTGGTAAGGTGACTTATTATATTCTTCGCGGAGTATATCGTTTGGCATAGTACGTGGGGCGGTTGCCAGATCTGTCATGGTGCGATCTCCTTTCGTCATTCCATTATTTAAAGTCCTTTTTTAGAACTTAAACTATTTTGCTAGGCAAAGTCACTATCTTACGAAAAGATTTTTATAAGTACTCTGGTCATAGGTCACATAAACGCTGTTAACACTTATAGGTTAAAATGCTAACATAAAATGATATAGGAGTGTATGTGCGAGTCACATTGTTTTTACGCGTGGGTAGGTTTGGTAGGTTTTTGAATGGCGATCACAAACACGACTGATGATGGAGATGATCAACTTAAAGATATTCTCATCAGCATTCATAATTATTTGTACGTGGCTAAAAGCTCGAATAATTCTTTATTGTTAGCAATTACCAAACCTGATTATTATAAAGTATGCAGAAGTTGGGATGTGATTAGCCATTTGCTCGACAATTTCACTAATCATCCTTCAGAAAATTATACAAAATTAATCGTTGCAATAGAGGGCGAGTTACCAAAGTTTGCGGACGATTCGTTTTATAGCCGCCAATTAAAGGCATTGCATCAATTAGTTCGGACGGGGCCGAAGATTAGTCCTAACGTTCACCACCCCTAATTACTCTTCCCAGGACGACACAGCAAAATCCAAAATCCCTCTGCGCTACGCGCGGTCTCCCTTTTTCAAAGGGAGACATTATGTCGCTACGCGACAGATCCTTTGTTGTGTGGGCGCAGCCCACATAATGTGTCCCTATTTCAAAGGGAGACATGATGTCGCTACGCGACAGATCCTTTCTTGTGTGGGCGCAGCCCACATAATCTCTCCCTTTGAAAAAGGGAGAGGTGCGCCTTTAGCCCCGGCGAAAGCCGGGGGAACAGAGGGATTTTGAGAGGCCGTCCCCTACTAATATAATCGCGCAATCAAAATCCATACGACTAGCGCAAATAAACCAATATAAGCCAAAAACCAGCAAAAAGATTGAGTTTGATATTGACGGATCACTTTAGCTTGATCGTAAGCAGATAAGATAAAAGGGTTTCGAGGGGTTAATCCTTCCCCTGATAAGCGATGAACACCTAAATAGGATTTTTCATTTTCCTGGGTGCGAAAATTTCCAACCGCAGATAAAGACATTCCTTCTTCCATGCGCCATTCACGATAGCGATAGCGACCTAACGATCCAATTAAACGGCCAATCAAAGTACGTGGTTTTCCCTTAGGAAAACGAGCAAAACCAAACCAGCTGTCTTCGCATGGCGTCGTGATTTGGGCGCCTTTGGGATCGATAATACAAACACCGGTGTCATCGTGAAGTTCAAATGGTTGATCGCTTTGACGTTGTTCGAGTAATGTCCAGCGTTCGCTATAGTAGTGTTCAATCGTATAAGCATACCAAGTACAAGGGCGTTTAGTTAACGAGGCGATCAACGGTTGACCTGATAAGGGATGTTGAATACCTCGTAATTCGGTATAGCCCTGTGCTGCCGAGCGGATTTTAGCGGTGGCGGTGTCTTCGACGATCCTCGCTTTAAGAAGATATTTATAAGATTGGTAAAAGAAGAACAGCAAAAATAGGATAAAACATCCCATGATCACCATAAAAGTCACCCAGGGGATCATTTTGATCGCACTGGTGTTCACCGGTTGAGCCAAAAATAGGGGGATATTCATATGTTATTTTTTAAAAGAAGCCGAAATATCAACATCTGCTGTTTCAGCTGGGGTAAATTCTAAGGGAATAAAATTCTTAAAACAAAACAGCTTACCAATGATTAAATCCGGAAATTGCTCTAATCGGATGTTATTGAGCGTCACACTTTCGTTATAAAGTTCTCGACGGTCGGCAATAGAGTTCTCTAAGCCAGATATTCTTTCTTGCAGATGAATAAAAGTTTGATTGGTTTTAAGATCCGGGTAATTTTCTGCCAAGGCAAATAAATGGCCTAAGGTATCTTTAAGTTGAAATTCGGCTTTGCCCAATGCGGCAATATCTCCTTGTTCCCTTGCTTTCATCGCAAGTGAGCGTGCTTGCGTGATGCTTTCTAAGGTAGGTTTTTCATATTCCATGTATTGTTGGCAAGTTTGAACGAGTTTGGGTAGCTCGTCGTGACGTTGTTTCAGCAGAACATCGATATTCGCCCAAGCCTTTTTAACATTGTTTTTAAGTGAAATTAAATTATTAAAAATGACGGTAAAGTACATTAATAAAAAGATTAATACACCAATTAATAAATAGTTTATAAGATGAGGGGGCGTATGCATGAAACACCTAATTTTTTATGTTATATACATTAATACTATTATAGTCGTTTACTAAGAGTAAAGTGCATATACGCATCTCACTTCATGATGCGAAGCATCATTGGGCTCGAATTAACACATAAATGTCCCCACTAATCGGACCCTCTTCCTGATGCCGTAAAACCGCTTGCTTCTCTGATCCAATGGTAAAATGATGCTGCATCGCAAGCTGGTGAATATAATCAGGATGATGTGCATATCTTCCTGTTTTTCGCAGCTGAAATTGAGGATGCGTAAGATCTTTACCCACTTCTTCCGCTGTTAACTTTTCAATTGAAAAGCAAAATAAGCCTTTAGGTTTTAAGGCCTTGCTGCATGCTTTAAAAATATTGTCGAGCTCACCAAAATAAACAAAAACGTCAGCCGAAATAATTAACTCAAATTCTGCTTCATGCCCTTTTAAAAAGGTTAAAGCATCCATCACAAACAGTTTATAATAACCACCGCGTTGCCTTGCCACGTCGATCATATTGGGGGAGATATCTACGCCAATTAATTTTCCGGCAACATCGGCAAAAAAAGGAGCACAAAGGCCGGTACCGCAACCGAGATCTAACACGGTCCATAGTTCTTTTCCGGGTGCTATAAATGGTGTGACGGCATCACGCAGCAGAAAAGGAACTTGATAGAGTAATTTTTCTTTAACGTGTTGCTCATAGTTATACGCGTATTGATCAAACAAGGCGCGGGTATATTCTAAAGGTGCGCCGCTTTCTAATGTTTTGCCCATTAAGGCGGCGATCATATGCTCTGCCGTTTTATTATTTGGCTCGTAAATCAAAGCCAATTGATATTGCTTTAATGCTAAATCGGGTTGGTTCAGATGCAAATAGATTGTCGCTAAATTATGATGTGCATTGGCATGTTGCGGATTTAAAATAAGCACTCGTTCATAGCAGCTTTTTGCTTTGGTTTCTTCAGCTAGGGCGCTATAAATAATTCCCAAATGAAATAGTGCATCAACATTATTGGGTTCGCGTTCAATCACTTGTTCCAATAACGGTTTGGCTTCTTGGAAGTGCTTTAATGCCGATAAAGTTATGCCAAGATTATGCAGCGCACCAAGATGTTCGGGCCGTAATTTAAGCACTTCTTGAAAATGTGAAACAGCATCTAATAGACGATCTTGTTGAATATAACAATTGGCTAAATTGTAATGGGTATCTACCGCTAAGGGATCCATCCGCAAGGATTTTTCGAAATGATCTGCTGCTTGTTTATAATCTCCCAGCCGATAATATAATGATCCCAAATTATTATGTACCTGCGGATAGCGAGGTTTGATGCGTAATGCCTCATGATAATGACGTAGCGCATCGTCCGGCTGATTGGCAGCTTTGTATGCATTGCCGAGGTTATTATGAAATTCAGCAATTTGTGGCGCAGCTTTGACTGCTTGCTCTAAGTAAAAAATAGCTTTTGAAAAATTGCGCTGTTGCGCATAAACCATCCCTAAGCCATGTAACGCAAATGGCTGCGTCGGCCATTGCTGTAAAATTTCTTGAAAGAGCAGTATGGCTTGGTCTGTTTGTTGATCATTTTGCGAAAGGGCTAAAGCTCTGGCTAATTTTTGTTCAAGGGCGGGATCATTAGTCATAAGGTGAAAAGAGCAAGAAAAAGGAAGGGGCCATACGGCCCCGAAAAATTATTTATTCCCATTCGATTGAGCTGTTTTGTCGCCCGGTTTTGCATTTGCTTTTGCAGTTTGTTTTTCAACCGTGATCAATTCAACTTCAAAAATCAGGGTAGAATTAGGCCCAATAACTTGACCAATGCTTTGTTGACCATAAGCAAGTTTAGGCGGAATAAATAATTCCCATTTTGCGCCCGGTTTCATTAATTGTAAGGCTTCAGTCCAACCTGGGATCACATTTTTCACTTCAAATTTAACAGGACCACCGTGACTATAGGAGCTATCAAATTCGGTGCCGTTAATCAGTTTGCCACGATATTGAGCGGTGACGGTGTCATTCAGGGTAGGAGAATCGCCTTTGCCTTCGGAAATAATGCGATATTGTAAACCGCTAGGTAGCGCTACCACGCCTTTTTGTTTTTTGTTATCAGTCAGGAATTTTTCGCCATCAGCAAGATTTTTGCCAGATTGTGCTTGCTGAGCAGATTTTTGTTTTTCGATAATTTCAGCTTGCAGCGCCACCAATGTTTGACGGACGTCGTCTTCGGTCATTTTCGTTAATTTTCCTGCTTGCCCATCTTTAAAGCCTGCAATGAAAGTATCCATATTGATTGCAATGTCTTTTTGTTGAATGCTTTTGCCAATATCAACACCAATGCTATAGCTAATTTTGTCTTTTTTATCTTTAAGTTGAGTAACTTTTTTATCTGCGCCCAAAGCAAAATCACTTAAACAACATAAGCTCATTGCGGTTAAGGCGGCCACCAGGGTAAGTCTCATGGATTGATCCTCTCTTTGTAAAAATAATTATAAATGACAAAAAACTACTATATCAAAGTTTTAGATTTAGTCCTAAACAAATTGTATTTTCAATAGGCATTAATTGCCAAGTTAATTGGGGTTTTTTACTAACTATTGGTTCTCGCCACACAATTTGTGTTGTGCTAAAGGCAAGCCACCAACCCAAAAACGCTTGTGAAGTGTAGTGTTTATTATTATTGATCCGGGCGAGAGCAGGTAGGGTTGAAAGAGTATAAGCGCTTAATTTAATCCAAATATTATCATTTTGTTTAGCAAGATTTAATAACGGCACGGCGCCATAAAAAGCATGACCACTGACTGCGCGATTATATTTAAACCAGCGCCAATTGGAAGATTCAGTCAAGGGGCGACCACTTCCCAGTAATTGGGTCAATAATGCTTGCTGTGGTGCGCCGAGAAAAATGGTTCGTAAAGAATGATCGCTCCATTTTCCAATCGCATCGAATGAAGAATGATCTTGAAAAGTGTGGCTTAACCATAGAGCCGTAAGGTAAATAGGGATGCTGACTTGATATTGCGCAAGATCGCCGTAATTATCTACTCGATCTGATAACTCATTGGTAAATTGATTGCGAATATGTTGTTGCCAGTTAGTTTGAATTGAAAGGTCCGCATGGGTGTTGGCGAGTACCCCGCTAACAGTGAGCCCGCTGATGAAATAGGGGATCCCTTGCGCCTGGTAATAATAGGCTTGGTAATCGGCAATCACTGAAGACAGCGCAGCATTGGCAATATTTCCGTTTATAAGTAAAATAGAAATCAAACTGATTTTAGTGGTGATTTGCACGTTTGGATCTTAATTTTAAGACTTCTTTAAACCTTATAATTCAAATAGATCCAATTTAAAATAGCGTCTCAATGAGTTGGAATATTAACTAATGAAAAACAAACCCGCTTGGTTTCATCTTCTTTTTCAAAGAAAAATGCTTCTCATTTTAATGCTTGGATTTGCCTCAGGATTACCTTTGGGGCTTTCTGGCACCACGCTACAAGCTTGGTATACCATGGCCGATGTGGATATTGTGACCATTGGTTTCTTATCTTTGGTCGGGCAACCCTATGTGTATAAATTTGTTTGGGCACCGTTGCTTGATAAATGGCGATTGCCATTTTTGGGATTACGGCGGGGTTGGATCATTGCCACTCAATGTGGCTTGAGTGCAATTTTATGTTGGATGGGATTCTCCGATCCGGCAAATGCGCCTGGGCAACTTGCTTTTTTAGCGCTTTGTTTAGCTTTTTTGTCGGCAACGCAAGATATTGCTTACGATGCTTACCGTACTGAAATGTTAACCGAAAAAGAACGTGGTTTAGGGATCGCCATGACAACCTACGGTTATCGGATTGCCATGTTAGTATCGACGTCCCTCACCTTAATCATTGCTCATTATACCGGATTTTCTTTTGCTTATTTTTTAATGGCGGCTTTAATGTTGATTGGCGTTATCGCCACATTATTGGGCAAAGAACCCGAACATCACCGTTTACCAGAAATGCCATTTGTTAAAGCGTGTATGGAGCCCTTTAAAGAATTTTTATCGCGTAAAAATGCCATTATTTTATTATTTTTTATTGTTTTGTATAAATTGGGTGATGCTTTTGCCGGAAGTTTAACCACGTCTTTTTTATTGAAAGGGGTTGGTTTTACATTGCAGGATGTCGGTGTCGTCAATAAACTGGGTGGGATTTTAGCTTCGCTTTGTGGCGTGTTTGTGGGTGGGCTGTTATTAAATAAATTGGGGATGTTTAAAGCACTGTTATGGTTTGGGATCTGCCAAGCAGTAACCAATTTGCTTTTTTATGGATTAACTTTTACTGGGCCACATTATGGCATGTTGGTTTTAACCGTTTGTGGCGAAAATTTTGCCGGTGGACTTGGCACCGCAGCGTTTATGGGTTTTGTGATGAGTTTATGTAACCTGCAGCATACGGCGACACAATTCGCCTTATTTAGTGCTATTGCAGCGATTGGCCGTGTGTTTACTGGGCCTTCTGCGGGGATTTTAGTCAATACGGTGGGTTGGGATGAGTTTTTCTTGTGGTCCGTAGTAGTGGCGCTACCTGGGCTTATTTTGTTGTTGGTGCTGCGATCGACGATTAATCAGTACGATAATACCTGGCAAGAGCAGGAAGCGACATCCGCAGTTCTGGCTTCATAAAAAACCTATCGATATGTGGGTTTGTAAGTACACACAACATAAGATTTGTTTGGTATAATTTGAACATTTTAATAATTAACGTGAGCAGTATGAGGGTTTTATCATGTCACAACAATCGGGCCCTGAAGTATTCATTGACAAATTCTATCCTATCCTGACTGCCGAAGGAGACGACAAAGCTGCTCGATACAATCAACTTAATCAAGATGAAAAGCAACTGCTTTTAATGTTTGAACGATATATCGAGAGAATTTCTCAGATTGAAGAATTAGAAGAACGACTATCGAGAGTCGAAACCGAAATTGCATGTAGAAACGATTTGTTTGAAAGGAGTACACCTCCCAAGAATTAGTTTCGATTGGATTACATTATAAATATAGAGGTGGATGTGATGGCAACAGGTAAAAGTCTTAGTCGAAAACATTATCCCTTTGAAGTAAAATATGTGAGTCAAGGTATCGATGTTGAATTTTTCTGGGATTTGTATGAATTATCTTATGATCCCGATCCAGATATTGCTGCAAAAGTGACTGAAATATTAAATGCGTTATCTCCAGTAAATGTGAATCATTTTAATGAATTTAAAGCAGAAGCAGATGCAACACGAGGGACAACAGGATATGTAAAGAAATTGCTGCAAGACGCTGAAGATGAAATTGAGCTTGACCGCTATATAGAAAGTGTCTTAGGAAAAGGTGGAGCAAATCCAGCCCCGGAGCCATCTCCAACCCCAGCGCCATCTCCCGCGATGACTCCTCAAGCACAATTCCAGCTTGCTGTACCCACCACAGTGACAGATGAACCGTCGTCAGCAAAAAACACAGAAGATAAACCCAAACAGAAAGAAGACTATTTTATCAGAGTACTAAAGCGTAAATTTTGAGCTTATACAGCGTTTTAGATAAAGATGGATAAATTTTCATTCAAAAATTTCAGACCTGTCTTCCCGGATATTAAGCGACACTAACGCTCGCTTGCTCGCTAATTATAGCTAAACTTGTCCCGCACTTGATGCGGGATTCCGGGAAGACAGATCCATACTGCAAATTATCCAAATTTATCTGACAGCTTATTGCTGTTTAACATCAAAATGCAAAAGCTTTTGAAAATGGCGATGCAAATTGTATTTGAGGTGCCATTTCCGTCTTTCCTGCATAGGGTGAGAAATTAAACATGATTGGCTCGGACTGATTAACTTTATCTAGTTCCATCGGATCAAACGACTTAGGTTGCTCAATAGAACATAACGCCATGAGATCTTCTGTTATTGTTTCGGTTGGAGCACCATCTCCCAACCCCAGTAGCATGCTAAATTGATGCAAAACGGGTTGAGAAGCCAGTGGAGCAGGTGATGGTGTGGGTCGTACCGCAAAGTTTCGTAAATAATCAATGGGAGGATTATGAGGATTTACCACAAAAGAAGGATTGAGTTGTTGTTTTGCTTCCATTAAAATTCTACTCCCATCTGCATCAAGCGTTTGGGCTCTTAATTCTAAAGCGTTAATCAAGCATTGTATAACCGTATCAATATGAGGACGCATAGACAAGTGGCTATCGAGCATGGTATCGATAAATCTTTGAACATCCCTAGGTAATTTCAAATCCTCCTTAAACGATTTTCCTAACGCATAGATGTCTGCTTCTTGCGAAAATAATCCACGATTGATTTCCGGTGCCATATAAAGCGGCGTACCGGCTGGTTGTCCAAAAGTAGATGTCTTACCGGGAGGTAAAATTATCGATAGACCATTATCGCAAATATTCACCGTAATATTTTGACCACCCGATCCAGTGATTTTTACTTTCATATTTGCGGGTTTAATATCACAATGCAGAACATTTTTTTCGTGGATCGCTTTCAAGCCTCTTGCCGATTGCAACGCGATGAGTAAAAGTTGAGTTTCAGTTAATGGTAGGAAAGGATTTGTTACTCTTTTATATAAATTGTCACCATCAAATAAAGTCATCAAAATATTGTGTTTCATAGCTTCTAACAAATCTACGTTGCGCCTTGCAGGCCGTACCATTGCGCCTTCAAAAAAACCTAGAACTTGCAGTACTTTCACTTCATTTGTTTGAACTGCAAAATGAGGGCTTCCATCAATAGCATATTTCGGTTTTTGAATTTTTAATGCGAAACATTCGCCATTTCTTTTTTGTGCAATTTTAACTTTGCCAAAATGACCTTTGCCTAAAATACCCGGACCAATAGCGGTTTTATCAAATTTATTCGCTTCAGCATAAATGGTAGGAACAAGCGTGCTCATGCGTGAAAATGCCCGTTGCACACCCAAGGTGCCTTTTGGCATATGCAGTGAATGGGGAAACGTTTCGAAATACCTTTCAGCCATTTCCCAATCGGTAGTGGATACATTGAGTAAATGATGAAGCATGAATGTCCCCCTAAAAGATATCGTGATCGTTTTTTTTTTCTTATATACCCAACGCACTTCAAGATGCGAAGCATCCTTGAAGTGTACTTTACGCGATGGGGGTTTCCAAAGGGGGAGAATCGCGATTCTCCCCCT